>NZ_JBHXNB010000001.1:0-369419 GCF_042720095.1 Rhodococcus sp. NPDC058505 | reverse complement strand
GGGGGGGGGCGCCCGGCCGGGGGGGGGCGGGCCCCCCACCGGCGTTCACGGGTCGGCGGCGCGTACGGGGGGTACGGACGCGTCGGCGTGCGGCGCTATGGCCTCGGGCCGAGGCCCAGTTCACGCAGCCGGGCGTCGAACGCCTCGATCCGGGCGGTGTCCTCGTAGAAGTCCTCCTGCTCGACGATGCGACCCCACCTGGTGCGGACCTGCAGGATGGTCCTGTTTCGGTAGGCGACGGTGCCGTCGGGCGCGAGCGCATGGTCGTTGAAGCGGACGAGGATCGTCATCCGCCACGGCGGCCCGCCGAAGTAGGCCTCGACGATCTCGCCGCGCAGCCCGGCGTGGACGAAGCTCTTCAAGAACTCCTCGATCGCGTCCCGGCCGGCGTGCACCCCCGCCCACCGGTGATCGCCGTCCGCGAATCGCAGCACCGCATCGCGGTGGTACGAGCGCAGCAGCGGCCGGTGGTCGCCCGCGTTGAGGGCGTCGACGTTCCGCTTGAACTTGACCAGCAGCATCCTGAGCAGCACGTAGCGGCCGGTGAATGCCGTCGTCGCACCGGCCGCGAACCACGCTCTCATGACTGTCAGTGTCCCTCATTGGGGAGCGGCCTGTCAGCGGCTTCGGGGGCGAGGTGGCCGCGGCCCCGCTCGGGCCTACCCGGCGAGGAAGTCGCGCTGGAAGATGCCCATCCGGGTCGCGTCGCGGTAGCGCCCGGCGGCGAAGAACTCCTCCCGCAGCACTCCCTCGACGGTGAACCCGACCTTCTCGTAGATGTGCACCGCGGCGTGATTCTCGGTGTCGACGAGCAGATACACCTTGTGCAGATTGAGCACCCCGAACGCGTGGGCGAGGACCTTGCGGGTCGCGATGCCCGCGTAGCCCCTGCCCTGGTTGCCGGGTGCCACGATGATCTGGAACTCGCAGTTCCGGTGGATGTAGTCGATCTCCACCAGTTCCACCAGCCCGACCGCGTCGCCGCCGGATTCGATGACGAAACGCCGTTCCCGCTCGTCGTGGATGTGGCGGTCGTACAGCTGGGTCAGTTCGGCGAGCGACTCGTACGGCTCCTCGAACCAGTACCGCATCACCTGGGAATCGTTGAACAGCAGGTGCACGAACCGCAGGTCGTCGCGTTCGAGGGGACGCAGGTGCACGATCGTCGAGGTGTCGGCCACGGGGTCGAGGGTATCGGCTTCCCGCGCGGTGCGGCCGCCGCGCCGCGCGGCGGCGCGACCGGAATGTCCGGAGTTCCGCCTCCCCAGCCGCTCGATACACTAGTGTATCGAGCATGGCCAGGAGTCGAGCGCAGACCCGGGAACGGCTGCTCGCCGCCGCCCTCGACGCGTTCGCCGAGGAGGGTGTCGGCCGCGCCACCGTCGAACGGGTCTGCGAGCGTGCGGGATTCACCCGCGGCGCGTTCTACTCCAACTTCGGTTCACTCGACGAACTGTTCCTCGCGATGTGGGAGCAGCGGTCAACGGCCATGCTCGCCGACCTCCGCGCCGCCGTGACGACGGCCATGACAGCGGCGCTGCCCGACGGCCCACTCGACCTCGATCACGCGGCCGCGCGCATCCTCGACGCGATCCCGGTCGACGACCGGTGGTACCGCGTCACCGCCGAGTTCACCGCGCACGCGCTGCGCAACCCGGCCCTCAAGCCGGTCATGGCCGCCCGCGAGGCGGCGATCCAGGCGACGATCATGCCCATCGTCGAGTCCGCGCTCACCCGAGCAGGGCGCCGCATCCTCAACCAGCAGGCGCTCGGCCGCGCGCTCGTCGCGGTCCACGACGGCACCTCCAGCCAGGTGCTGATGGAACCGGACGACCCCCGAGTATCCCGTGCACGTACCGACCTGTTCGTCCATGTGCTCCGCAGTTACAGCGAGGAGAAGTGATGTCCGAGACAGCCGATGTCATCGTCGTCGGGGCCGGCCTCGCCGGCCTGGTCGCCACCTACGAACTGACCCGGGCGGGCAGAACCGTCCTCGTCGTCGACCAGGAGAACGAGGCCAACCTCGGCGGTCAGGCGTTCTGGTCGCTTGGCGGACTGTTCCTCGTCGACAGCCCCGAGCAGCGCCGGATGGGCATCAAGGACTCCTACGAACTCGCGCTGCAGGACTGGCTCGGCAGCGCCGGGTTCGACCGGGACCGCGAGGACCACTGGCCCCGGCAGTGGGCGCGTGCCTACGTCGACTTCGCTGCCGGTGACAAGCGCGCCTACCTGCACGAGCTGGGCCTGCGGGTGATGCCGAACGTCGGCTGGGCCGAGCGCGGCGGCGGGCTCGCCACCGGGCACGGCAACTCGGTGCCCCGCTTCCACATCACCTGGGGCACCGGCCCCGAGGTGGTGCGGGTGTTCCTCGAGCCGGTGCTCGACGCCGCAGCCCGCGGGCTGGTCACCTTCCGGCACCGGCATCGGGTCGACGAGCTGATCGTGGAGAACGGCGCCGCGGTCGGCGTCCGGGGCGCCGTCCTCGCCCCGGCACACGAACCTCGCGGTGTCCGGTCTAACCGGGACACCACCGGGGAGTTCGAACTGCGTGCGCAGGCCGTGATCGTCACCTCCGGCGGCATCGGCGGCAACCCCGACCTGGTGAAGCGGAACTGGCCGGTGGAGCGTCTCGGTCGCGCGCCGGAGCGGATGATCACCGGCGTCCCCGCCCACGTGGACGGCCGGATGCTCGGCATCACCGAGGACGCGGGCGGCAACATCGTCAACCGGGACCGGATGTGGCACTACACCGAGGGCATCATCAACTGGAACCCGATCTGGCCCGACCACGCGATCCGGATCATCCCCGGCCCCTCGTCGCTGTGGCTCGACGCCACCGGTACCCGACTGCCCGTCCCACTGTTCCCCGGTTTCGACACCCTCGCCACGCTCAAGTACATCCTCGGCACCGGCCACGACCACACCTGGTACATCCTGACCCAGTCGATCATCGAGAAGGAGTTCGCGCTGTCGGGTTCCGAGCAGAACCCCGACATGACCGGCAAGGACCTCAAACTGCTGCTCGGCCGGGTCAAAAAGGGTGCGACCGGGCCGGTTGAGGCGTTCAAGCAGCACGGCGAGGACTTCGTCGTCCGCGACAATCTCCGCGACCTCGTCGACGGGATGAACGCCATCAACCCCGGCCCGCAGCTGGACTACGAGCAGGTCGAGCGGGAGGTGATCGCGCGGGACCGGGAGGTGGACAACGCCTACTCGAAGGACATGCAGATGATGGCGATCCGCAACGCCCGCGCCTACCCGGCGGACAAGGTGGTGCGCGTCGCGAAACCGCACAAGCTGCAGGACCCCGAGCACGGCCCGCTGATCGCGGTGCGCCTGAACCTGCTCACCCGCAAGACCCTCGGCGGGCTCGAGACCGACCTCGACTCGCAGGTGATCCGGCCCGACGGCACCGCGTTCGACGGCCTGTACGCCGCGGGCGAGGTCGCGGGGTTCGGGGGCGGCGGCGTGCACGGCTACAACGCGCTCGAGGGCACCTTCCTCGGCGGCTGCATCTTCTCCGGGCGCAGCGCAGGCCGCGCCCTGGCCCGCCGCCTCTAGTGCGCTTCGCGCCCGTGCGCGATTCGTACCCCACCCGGGGTACGAATCGCGCACGGCCCCCTGCCCGGCGTCGGGTAGGCTGGGACGACTTGTGGCCACCACCGTTTCGTGAAGGGCAGCGTACCGCCGAGATGAGACTTTTCCTGGACATCCTGCTGATCGTCACCAGCCTCCTGCTGGTACTGCTGGTGCTGCTGCACCGCGGCAAGGGCGGCGGCCTGTCCAGCCTGTTCGGCGGCGGCGTGCAGTCCAGCCTGTCGGGTTCCACGGTGGTCGAGAAGAACCTCGACCGGCTGACGGTCTTCACCGCCGCGATCTGGCTGATTGCGATCCTCGGCATCGGCCTCGAGATCAAGTTCAGCTGACCCGGCGGCGCGCCCGTCCAACGACCGCAGGTTCGCGACACCGTCGCGTCCGGCGATGATCCCGACGCTTCCCTGATCCACACCCCCGCCGCCCCGGACCCCGCGCCGGGCGGGGGGATTTTGGCGTACCTCCGACACGCCCTGTGCGGGGCCCGCTCTCGGCCAACGCCTTCGGTCGAAGCACCGGACCGTTGTGGTGAGTGGGGTGTCAGTCGTTTGTGTCGGATTCGCGTGAAATATCCTCTTCGGTAAGTGGGACTTCCAGGTCGGCGAGAACCGGGTCGGCGGACGGGACGGACGCGGCGCCGGGGGTACGGCGGCCACGGAAACCCGGTGGGGTACAGCAGGTAGACGCATTCTCGACGTAGGCGCGGTCTCAGTTCGGATGCCGGCCTCCGTCGCGCAACCGCGTGTTCATCCGCACCCGCGACAGTGCTCACCCATGCGAACGACACGTTGACCGCGACCACAACAGGAGGACAGATGGGATTCTGGGACCAGCTCAAGGCGAAGACTCAGGAACTGAACGGGCAGCTGCAGACGAAGACCGCCCAGTTCAAGAACAAGGAGTTCGCGAACGGCTCGATGGCCATGTGCGCCTTGATCGCCGCGGCCGACGGCAGGATCGACCCGTCCGAGCGCCAGAAGACGGCGGCGCTGATCATGTCGAACGAGTCGCTGAAGGTGTTCACCCCCGACGAGCTGCGCGAGAAGTTCGACTGGTACTGCGACAAGCTGGCTGGCGATTTCGACTTCGGCAAGGTCGAGGCCACCGCCACGATCGGCAAGCTCAAGTCCAAGCCCGAGCAGGCCCGTGCGGTGATTCAGATCGGCATCATCATCGGCGGCGCGGACGGCAACTTCGACCAGTACGAGAAGAACGCGGTCAAGGAAGCATGCTTCGCGGTCGGCATCGACCCCGGCGAGTTCGACCTCTGATCGTCGCATCGGCCGTCGATCGACCGCACACCGGCCACCGGCCGGAAGGTGCACCTACGACGTCGGTTTCCGGAACACGCCGGGAACCGTGACAGCACAACGAGTCCAGGAGGACCAAACATGGGCGTGAGCCTGACCAAGGGTGGCAATGTCTCGCTGACGAAGGAGGCCCCCGGGTTGACCGCGGTGGCCGTCGGTCTCGGCTGGGACCTGCGCACCACGACCGGGCAGGACTTCGACCTCGACGCGTCCGCGATCGCGCTGGGTACCGACAAGAAGGTCGTCTCCGACCAGCACTTCGTGTTCTTCAACAACCTCAAGTCCCCCGACGGAGCGATCGAGCACACCGGCGACAACACCACGGGTGAGGGCGACGGCGACGACGAGATCATCAAGGTCGACCTGGCCGCCGTGCCCGCGACCATCGACTCGATTGTCTTCCCGGTGTCGATCTACGACGCCGACAACCGCAGCCAGTCGTTCGGCCAGGTCCGTAACGCCTACATCCGCGTCGTCAACCAGGCCGACAACTCCGAACTGGCCCGCTACGACCTGTCGGAGGACGCGTCCACCGAAACCGCGATGGTGTTCGGCGAGCTGTACCGCAACGGTGCCGACTGGAAGTTCCGCGCCGTCGGCCAGGGCTACGCGTCGGGACTGTCGGGCATCGCCCGCGATTTCGGCGTCAACGTCTAGCACGTGACACGCGGGTGGCGGCGCACCGAGGAAAACGGTTGCGCCGCCACCTGTCCCGGGGCCAGCGCAGTCGCCCCTCTCGTGCCGTAGCACCGTTCGCACCATTCCGAGACGGGGGACGTCGTCGTGCGGTCCCCCTTCCCGGCTCACCACTTTCGGATGGAGATTCCATGAGCGTGTCACTCGCCAAGGGCGGCAATGTTTCCCTGTCGAAGCAGACGGCGAACCTGACGTCGATCACCGTCGGACTCGGCTGGGATCAGCGCACCACCACCGGCGCCGCCTACGACCTCGACGCCTCGGCGCTGCTGACCGGAGCAGAGCGCAAGGTGCTCTCGGACAGCCACTTCGTGTTCTACAACAACCTCAAGTCCCCGGACGGTGCGGTCGAGCACACCGGCGACAACCTCACCGGTGAGGGCGACGGCGACGACGAGTCGATCAACATCGACCTCACCGCCCTCGACCCGAAGGTGACGAACATCTTCTTCCCCGTCTCGATCCACGACGCGGTCGAGCGCGGACAGTCCTTCGGCCAGGTCATCAACGCGTTCATTCGCGTCGTCGACCGCAACACCGGCATCGAACTGGCCCGCTACGACCTGTCGGAGGACGCCTCCACCGAGACCGCCATGATCTTCGGCGAGGTCTACCGCAACGGTGCCGAGTGGAAGTTCCGTGCCGTCGGCCAGGGCTACGCATCCGGTCTGGCGGGCATCGCCCGCGACTACGGCGTCAACATCTGACGTTCCACTTCTCGGTGGTGCCCGAGCCGCAGTGACCCGGCGCCGCCACTTCATTCCCCATTGAGAAAGGCCACCTCCCGTGGTACTCCGCACATTCGGCATCTCCATTGTCGTCACTGTCGTCTCCCTGGTGGTGGCGTTCCTCTACGGTGGACCGCAGGCACTCCTGCTGTGCCTGATCCTCGGCATCTTCGAGGTCTCCCTCTCGTTCGACAACGCGGTCATCAACGCGACCGTCCTGCGCCGGATGAGTGAGTTCTGGCAGAAGATCTTCCTCACGATCGGCATCGTCATCGCCGTCTTCGGCATGCGACTGGTGTTCCCGCTCGTCATCGTCTGGCTCGCCTCCGGGCTCGGCCCGATCGCGGCCCTCGACCTGGCACTCAACCCGCCGGCCGACGATGCCGCCTACTTCCCGGACGGGTCACCGAGCTACGAAACCCTGATCACCGACGCGCATCCGCAGATCGCGGCCTTCGGCGGCATGTTCCTGCTGATGCTCTTCCTCGGTTTCATCCTCGAGGAGAAGGAGATCACCTGGCTGTCGTGGATCGAGCGGCCGCTCGCCAGGATCGGCAAGCTCGATCAGCTCGACGTCGTCATCGCCGCAGGTCTGCTCGTACTCACCGCGGTGTTCATCGCCCCGGCCGACGAGACATCCACCGTCATGATCGCCGGTGCGCTGGGCATGATCACCTACATCGCCGTCAACGGCCTCGGTGAACTGTTCAACGTCGCAGAAGAGGACGAGTCGACGGGACGGTCCGGACCGACCGAGCTGGCGAAGGCCACCGGCAAGGCCGGCTTCTTCCTGTTCCTCTACCTTGAGGTTCTGGACGCGTCGTTCTCGTTCGACGGTGTGATCGGCGCGTTCGCGATCACCTCGGATCCGATCATCATTGCGCTCGGCCTCGGTTTCATCGGCGCCATGTTCGTCCGCTCGCTCACCGTGTACCTGGTGCGCCAGGGAACGCTGTCGGAGTATGTGTATCTCGAGCATGGTGCGCACTGGGCGATCGGTGCCCTCGCGCTGATCCTGCTGTATTCCATCGGAACCCACGTCAACGAGGTCTTCACCGGCCTGATCGGCGTTGTCCTGATCGTTGCTGCCCTGGTCACCAGCGTCATTCGCAATAAGCGCGGTGCCGACACCGGCGGTGACCTCGATCCGGACGATCGCGCCGCGGTCAACGCCTGACCCGCTGGCACCACCCGCGCTACTCGCCGCCCCACCCCGCAGGCCGGGGTGGGGCGCGACATCAACCAGACAAGGAGTCGCACCATGGCGATCAACCTGAACAAGGTGACCCTCGACAAGGCCACCCCCACCATCTCCCTGGCGAAGTCGGGTGACGGCCAGGGCACGATGCGCGTGAACCTGAACTGGACCGCCGGAGCAGCGGCGCCCGCGGGCAAGGGCTTCCTGGCGAAGCTCAAGGCAGCGGCGGCGCCGAGCATCGACCTGGACCTCGCGGCGATGTACGAGCTGGCCGACGGCTCCGTCGGCGTGGTCCAGGCGCTCGGAAACTCGTTCGGCGCATTGAACCAGCGACCGTTCATCCACCTCGACGGCGACGACCGCAGCGGCAGCAACACCGCAGGGGAGAACCTCCACATCAACCTCGCCGACATCAGCAAGTTCCGGCGGATCCTGATCTTCGCGTACATCTACCAGGGTGCGCCGAACTGGTCGCAGGCCAACGGTGTCGTCACCCTGTTCCCGACGTCGGGACCGCAGGTCGAGGTCAAGCTCGACTCGGCGGACAACCAGGCCATCTCCTGCGCGATCGCGATGTTGCAGAGCAACGGTCGCGAGCTGACCGTCACCCGCGAGGTCCGCTACGTCCGTGGTGCGCAGAAGGAAATCGATGAGGCGTACGGGTTCGGCATGAACTGGACCGCTGGCCGCAAGTAGCAGGCGAGCAGCCCGGCCAGGGTGTGGGCAGGCGTGTCTGAGGACCGCCCGCCCACACCGGGCACGGCCTTCCCTTGAAAGGATCCGTTCACCTCGTGATCACCCCGACTCGCGGCGCCAACACGACCAGGATCGCAACCATGCGGGCACTCCGGGCCGCCCCGAACCAGCGCCGATAGCAGCGGACCGTGGCCAGGACATTCATGCGTCGACTCTTCGCAGGCGACTCGGGCGACGACCCCGCCGCCGCCGACGCCTACAGCGCGATGACGACGGCATTCCTGCAGTCCGATCAGCTGATCACCGACATCGAAAGCGGTGTCGCGGCGGCCCGTGCAACCGACCCGACGGGCCAGGCGACGCAGCAGTGGGCACCGATCAGGGAACAGCATTCCGCGGCGACCGCGACCTACCTCCAGTTGCAGCGATCGGAGCCCGATTCGCCGTACCAGGCCGCGTCGGTGTACCAGGAGTGCACTCGCTCCCTGGACCGGGTGTGTGCCGAGATGATCCGGTTCCGGGACAGGTTCAGCGACGCGCTCGGCCGGGCCCGCGCGGTGCAGCAGCTCGCAGCCAACGCATCACAGCAGGCACGCGCCGACGCGAATGCTGCCGTCACCGCGCTCGACCGCACGGAGAACCTGCCGTTCCTGCAGTACCCGTCGGTGATCGCCGCCGTCGACGTGCTGGCGGGGCAGGTCCGCACACTCGACGCGGTCACCAACAGCGCCGACGAACGGGACGCCGCGGCCGCGGTGACCGACGCGGCCGCAGCCGTGCACGCGCTACTCGCGGCGGCCCCGGGCCGCGGCGCCGAGGCGCAGAATGCTGTCCGGTCGATCGCGACCCGGATCAGTGCGGTCGCGACCCGCGCCGACCAGCTGGGGCCTGCCCGGTCGGCGTTGCTGCGCGAGTTCAGTGCCGCCTGCTCGAACGACCTGGTCGACAACGACCGGATCGCCGCATCCGCGGCGGCCGCCGCCGAGCAGGAGGTGGCGGCCGCCCGCGGCGAGATCGCCGCTGGCCGGCCCGAAGCCGCGCTGGCGCACTGCGCGTCGGCGCGTGACCACCTGCGGGAGGCCGACGCCGCCGTGGATGCGGTCACCGACCGGCTGCGGTCCCTGCGCGAGGTCCGCGCGAACCCCGCCCGGACGGCGGACACGGTGCGGTTCCGATTGCGGGACGCGCAACAGCTGGCGATGCAACGCGACCTCGTCGGCGAATGGGGGTCGGTCCTCGACGCCCAGGTCGACCGCATCGACCGCGCGTGTGCCGCACTCGACGGGGTGCATCCCGACTACTGGACCTACACGACCGACCTCGAGGCGATCGAGCGCTTCATCGTCGGGGTCGTCGACCGCATGAGAGGACGCGGATGACCCGCCACCTTGACACCCCCGATCTTCGGATTGGGCAGGCGTTGCACCACTTTCACCACCTGGACCCGCTGACCCGGGACCAGCTGTTCCTGCGCCAGCCGACCCCGTTCACCGACACCGACACCCGGGAACGGTTGGCCGTCGCCCTCGGTGCCACCCTGTACGTGCCGGGGAACCGACCGGACCTGGCCGACACCATCATTCGCCGGTGCGCCGAGGGGGTGATGTCGATGGTCATCGACCTCGAGGACGCGGTCGCCGACGACCAGGTCGACGCCGCCCTCGCCGGCGCGGTCGCCGCACTCGACGCCCTCGCCGCCACCCCGGCCCGCGGGATGCTGCTCTTCGTTCGGGTCCGCACCGCCACCGAGATCCGCGCCGTCACCGCGGCGCTCGGCGCCGGAGTCGAGGCACTGACCGGGTTCGTGATCCCGAAGTTCACCGCCGCCACCGGAGCCGGCACCCTGAACGCGGTGCGGGAGGCGTCGGAGACCCTCGGCAAACACCTGTACGTGATGCCGGTCCTCGAATCCCCGGTGCTGGCGTACCGGGAGGCCAGGGACACCGAACTGCAGACGATCGCCGCGCTGCTCACCGAGCATCGGGAGCGGGTGCTCGCGGTGCGGGTCGGGGCCACCGACATGTGCGCACTGTTCGGGATCCGGCGCGACCGCGACCTGACGATCTACGACGTGCGCGTCGTCTCCGATGTGATCGCCAGCATCGTCAACTATCTCGGCCGCACGGACGGCACCGGGTTCGTGATCACCGGCCCGGTGTGGGAGTACTTCGCCGACCACGAACGCATGTTCCGGCCGCAACTGCGGGAAACCCCGTTCGCGGAGCACGACGCGGTGCGGTTCCGCCAGCAACTCGTCAGCCGCGACCTCGACGGCCTGCTCCGGGAGATCGCCCTCGACCACGCCAACGGCATCCAGGGCAAGACCGTCATCCACCCCTCGCACATCGCGCCGGTGCACGCGCTGGCCGCGGTCACCGCCGAGGAGTACCACGACGCGGTCGACATCCTCGGCGGCGACACCGGCGGGGTCCTCGCATCGGGATACGGCAACAAGATGAACGAACTCAAACCGCACCGGGATTGGGCACAGCGGGTTGCGCTGCGCGCGTCGGTGTTCGGCGTGACCAACCCGGGAGTGACCTTCGTGGACCTGCTGACCGCCCTGGCGGCCCGATGACCACCACCACGGCCACCGGCATCGCACCGGCGTGGGCGACCGCACAGTTCGGCCTCGCCCTCCACGACAGCGACACCGACACCGATTCCCGGTGGCGGGTCACCGATCTCGTGCGGCCCGGACTGCGCCGCAACCCGCGGCGCGCGCACCTGCTGGTGTCCACCGTCCTCGGCAAGCACGTGCCGACCGACCCGGCGCGGGTGCGCGCGGCCGCGGACGCCCTCGCCGATCGGGTGGTCACCGTTCTCGGTGGCGACGCTTCGGCAGCGGTCGTCCTCGGATTCGCGGAAACCGCGACCGGTCTCGGGCATGCGGTCGCCGCCCGGATGGGTGCCGCCTGCTACCTGCACTCGACCCGCCGCCGCACTCCGGGCGTCCCGGTCCTGGGCGGGTTCGAGGAGGGGCATTCGCACGCCACCTCGCATCTGCTGCAGCCGACCTCCCCGGACCTGTTCACCGGTGATGCGCCGCTGGTCCTCGTCGATGACGAGATCTCCACCGGCGCCACCGCCGTCGACGCGATCCGGGCCCTGCACCGGATCGCGGCCCGCGACCGGTACGTGATCGCGTCGCTGGTCGACATGAGCGAACCCCACCACCGGGCGGCGATCGACGTGGCCGCCGCCGAACTGGGCGTGCGGATCGACCACGTCGCGCTCGCCGCCGGTCGCACCGAACTCCCGGACGGGCTCACCGATCGGGTCACCGCCCTCGCCCCGCCCGTTCTCAACCCGGCAGGCGACCCGGCGGGGGACACGGTGGTCGTGCCGGTCGGCTGGCCGGCGGACCTGCCCGACGGCGGCCGCTACGGCATCCTCGACGCCGACGCCGACGCGTTCACCGCCGCCGTCGCGGCGGCCACGGACACGCTCGTACCGCACCTGGACCCGGCACGCCCGGTGATCGTGATCGGGCACGAGGAGCTGATGTACCTGCCGCTGCGGATCGCCGAACACCTCGCGGACGCCGGGTTCGCCGTCCGCTACCAGACCACCACCCGATCCCCGGCCTACGTCCACGACGATCCCGGCTATCCGCTGCGCCGCGGCTTCGAGTTCCACGCCCCGGAACCGGATCCCGACGCCCGCCGCTACCTGTACAACGCGACCTGGCCCGGCCCGGGGCCGGATGCGCAGCTGCTGATCGTGATCGACACCCCCGCCGACACCGCCGAGCTGCGCTCTCCCGGTGGGCTTCTCGACGTCCTCACCGCCGCCAGCCACGACGTCGTCGTCGCTGTCGTCCCGGCCACCGACCACCACGCCCTCACCGCAGCGAGGAACCGCCCATGACCACCATCCCTGTCGCGCCGCCGCCGTTGACCGGACCCGGCTTCGGCTCCTACGCCGCCGACGAGGTCGCCTGGCTGCTCAAGGACCTCTCCGCCCTCGACCTCGAGGCCGACCTCGCCGAACGCGAGCGGGCCATCCAGGCGGGGACCGCGCACTACGCCGAGTCCCTGCCCGTCGAATACCAGCCCGACGCCGCCTACCGGGACCTGTTCGACACCGCCCTTGCCGACTCCGCGGCGCGTCTCGCGCACGCCGTCGGCACCGTCACCGAACTCCTCGTCGCCGAACGCGGACCGAACCTGACCCTGGTGTCGCTGGCGCGGGCCGGTACCCCCGTCGGCGTCCTGATCCGCCGCTGGGCCACGCGATTCCATCAGGTGTCGTGGCCGCACTACGCGGTCTCGATCGTCCGGGGCCGCGGCATCGACACCGTCGCCCTCGACCACATCACCGGCCGCCACGACCCCGACTCGGTGGTGTTCGTCGACGGCTGGACCGGCAAGGGTGCCATCACCCGCGAACTCACCGCCGCACTGGACGCCTACGCCGCCGCCGGGGGTCCGCGCCTGTCGGACGACCTCGCGGTCCTCGCAGACCCCGGCCACTGCGTGCGCACCTACGGCACCCGCGACGACTTCCTCATCGCGTCCGCCTGCCTGAACTCCACCGTCTCCGGACTGGTGTCGCGCACCGTCCTGAGCGACCGGCACATCGGGCCCGGCGAATTTCACGGCGCCAAGTTCTACCGCGACCTCACCGGCCAGGACGTGTCGAACCGCCTGCTGGACACCGTCACCGCCGAGTTCGACGCCGCCCACCCTGCGGCCGTCACAGCCGCCGGTGCGATCGCCGCGGGGGACCGGACACCATCGTGGACGGGATGGGCGTCGGTGGACGCGGTCCGTGCCGAGTACGGCATCGGCTCGGTGAACTTCGTCAAACCCGGTGTCGGGGAAACCACCCGCGTCCTGCTGCGCCGCATCCCGTGGAAGGTCCTCGTCCGCGACGCCGACGCCCCCGAACACGCCCACATCCGGATGCTCGCCGCCGCCCGCGACGTCCCCGTCGAGGTGGTGCCCGACCTCGCGTACTCGTGCATGGGCTTGATCAAGGAGCAGCCGTGACCGCACGTTCGTCGCTGGTGGCCACCGACCTCGACCGCACCATGATCTACTCCCGCGCCGCCGCCGGGGCCGACCAGTTCGCGGCGACCGCGCCGGTGTGCGTGGAGATCTACGACGACGCGCCGCTGTCGTACATGACCGCCGCCGCCCACACCCTTCTCGCCGACCTGACCGCGCGCACGGTGGTCGTGCCCACCACCACCCGGACCCCCGCCCAGTACCGGCGGATCGACCTGCCTGGCGGCCCGTACCCGTACGCGGTCACCAGCAACGGCGGCGCCGTCCTCGTCGACGGCCACCCGGACCCGGTGTGGCGGCAACGGATCGACCGGATCGTCGCCGCCGCAGGCCCGCCGGTCACCGCGGTCGTCGACGCACTGCGCACCCGCATCGACGACGGCTGGGTGCGCAGCCTGCGGACCGCCGACGACCTGTTCTGCTACCTCGTCGTCGACACCGCCGCCCAACCCGACGACTTCGTCGCCGCCTGGCGGGCGTGGTGCGCGCCGCGCGGCTGGAACGTCTCCCAGCAGGGCCGCAAGATCTACACGATGCCGAACGCGGTCACCAAGAGCGCCGCCCTGCGCGATGTCCACGACCGCCTCGTCGCCGACGGCGCACTGCACGCGGGCAGCCGGGTCCTCGCCGCCGGTGACGGTGTCCTGGACATCGACCTCCTCGAACACGCCGACGCCGCGATCCGCCCCCGCCACGGCGAACTCGAGGACACCGGCTGGCAGCACCCGGACGTCGCCGTCACCGCGGCCAGCGGTATCGCCGCAGGCGAGGAGATCCTCACCTGGTTCCACCACCACACCGCCCCCACCGAAGCACTGCTCCCGCAAAGGAAGTCGACGTGACCCACCAGCTGACCAAAGGCCAGAACGCGCCCCTGCAGACCGACACGATCGTCGTCTCCGTCGCCCTGTCGACGCAGGCCGACGTGTCCGCGCTGCTGCTCACCGAATCCGGGAAGGTCCGCACCGACGCGGATTTCGTCTTCTTCAACCAGCCCACCGGCCCCGGTGTGCAACTGGTGAGCGGCGCCGCCGGGACGAACCTGCGGATCACCACCGGTCAGATCCCCGGCGACATCGATAAGGTCCGCGCGATCATCACACTGGACGATTCGGGTTCCTCGTTCGGCCAGTTCCCGGCGCCGACCGCGCACGTCGCCGACGCGTCCGGGGCTCCGCTGTTCGAGTACTGCATCGACGGGCTGTCCAGCGAGTCCGTCGTCATCGCCCTCGAGATCTACCGCCGCCAGGACACCTGGAAGGTGCGGGCGGTCGGGCAGGGATACGCCGGTGGGTTCGCGGCCCTGGTCACCGACCACGGCATCACCGTCGACGACGCACCCGCACCCGCACCGACCCCGCCCCCGGCGCCCGCACCGCAGCCCGCACCCGCCCCCGCGGCGGCGCCCGCCGAGGTCAACCTGACCAAGGGGCGTCCCGTCAGCCTCGCCAAGGGGCAGAAGGTGAACCTGCGCAAGGACGGTGGTGTCGCGCTGACGATGGTGAAGATGGGTCTCGGCTGGGATCCGGTGGAGAAGCGCGGCATGTTCGGCAGCCGCGCCGTCGACATCGACCTGGATGCCTCCGCCGTCCTGTTCGCCGACGACCAGATCGTCGACGTCTGCTACTACGGGCAGCTCCGCTCGAAGGACGGTTCGATCCACCACCAGGGCGACAACCTCACCGGCGCCGGGGACGGCGACGACGAGGTGATCAACGTCGACCTCACCCGCATCCCCCCGTACGTCACCACCGTCCTGTTCATCGTCACCTCCTACAAGGGGCAGACGTTCGCGCAGGTGCAGAACGCGTTCTGCCGGCTCGTCGACGCCACCACCAGCAGCGAACTCGCCCGCTACACCCTGCACGGCGGCATGCCGTTCACCGGCATGGTGATGGCCAAGGTGTTCCGCGGCCCCGACGGCTGGAAGCTGCAGGCGATCGGTGACGGCATCCAGGCCAGGCATGCCGGTGAGGCCGCACCGCACCTGGTGCCGTTCACCCGGAACTGAGCACACCCGACCGAGGAGGAACGACGGTGCAGCTGACCCGCGGGCAGAACTCCGTGCTGCCGACCACGACACTGCGGTTCACCGCCACCGGTGACATCGCACTCGACGTGTCCGCGTTGGTCACCGACGCTGGCCTGCAGGCACTGTCGTCCGAGGACTTCGTGTTCTACAACCAGCCGCACACCCGCGGTGTCCGGATGGGGGAGGGCAGCGTCGAGGTCGACCTCGACGCTGTCCACCCCGACGCCAACGCGGTGCTGTGCATCGCCAGCGTCGACCCCCTCGCCGGAGCCGGGGCCGTCGTCACCACCGTCACCGCCGTCCTCACCGACCCGGCGGGGACACCGGTCGCCGGCTGCGACATCGATTGCCGGTCCGCCGAAACCGCGGTGATCTGCTGGGAGCTGTACCGGCGCGGCGGGAAGTGGAAGGTCCGGGCCGTCGGCCAGGGCTACGCGGACGGGCTCGCTGGCCTGATCACTCACCACGGTGTCGACGTCGACCGCGGGGACACCGAACCCGAACCCGCCCCGCCGGCCCCAGCGCCCGCCACCGGCGAGTACGGGCCGATCGAACCACTCGACCCGAACCACATCATCGAACGATTCACCATGATCTTCGAGGACGCGGCCCGCAGCGCCGGTGCACTGATCGCCGCCCGCCGCTTCGCCGAAGACCGTCTCGACCGGGAACTGACCGACGCGGTCGCCGACCCGGCCACCCGCAACAGCGCCCACACCGCGGGCATCCGCGACCAGGCCCGCCGCCGCCACGACACCGTCGTCGCCGACGCCGACGCTCGCTACCGCGGCGACACCGGGCACCTGGACACCGAACTGCGCACGATCGGCCCGCTGTTGCCGCGGTCGTTCGCCGACTGGGACGCGCCCGCCTGGACCGCGGGCACCCCGGAACCCGGTCCGGCCGACGGGATCCGGATCGGTGATCTGTCCGCGCCCGAGTGCGGACCGCTCCGGGTCCCGGTCTGCCTGCCGTTTCCGCTGCGGCGGCCGCTGCGCATCGTCGGCGCCGACACCCCGGCGACCGCGTCCGTCACCGCCGCCGCCGTCCTGCGGATCCTGGCCGCCGACCCGAACATCGTCCTTGACGTCGTCGACCTGTCCGGTGGGCTCCGCCCGCTCACCGACGGATTCGCCCACCGCGGGGGAGTCACGATCACCCGGGCCGATGACATCGGCCCCTACCTCGACACCACCGCGGCGGCAGCCGAACTCGCGCTCCTGGACCGCGGCACCCCGCACGGCGCCCCGCCGCAGCCGCGGTTGATTGTGCTCGACCACTTCCCGTACGGATACGACCCGAGGCGGCTACCGGCCATCGCGTTCCTCGCCGAACACGGCCCGGCGCTGGGGGTGGTCACCGTCCTCGTCACCGACGATCTCGCCGCGGTCGAACGGATCCACCCCGACCTGCCGCGCGGCAGCTACGCCCTGCCCGTGGCGGGCGCCGACGACTGGCGCGACCCCTGGACCTCGACCCCCTGGACGTTCACCGCCGACCGCGCCCCCGCCGACACCGGCCGGGTCGTCGACGTCCTCGCCCGCACCACGAGACGGTAGGCCGGTCCGGGGCGGGGGAGCTCAGTCGTCCTCGACCTCGAGGCCGTAGCCGGTGGCCATCGCCGCCAGATCGTCGTCGTGGCCCTGGCCGACGGCACGAATCCGCCAGGCGCCGTGCCGCCGGTAGATCTCGGTGAGGATCATGGTCCGCTCGACGGTGCCCGCGTCCAGCACGAACGTCGCGAAGGTGTGGTCCGGGCCGTCGACGCTGACCGCGACCGCGCCAAGATCACCGAAGGTGCGGCCACCCTCGATCGCCGCGGCGATCACGACGCGGTGGCAGTCGTCGGGCAGCGCCGCGAGGTCGACCCGGACGCACTGCTCGCTGCCGCCGTCGATGGAGAGCACGACCGCGTCGTCCCCGTCGGTGGGATTGTTGTAGAACACGAAGTCCTGATCCGAGTCCACCCGCCGGTCGTCGCCGAGCAGGAAGGCGACGACGTCGACGTCGAACTCGTCGCCGACGCTCTCCGCCCGCCACGACACGTTGACGGACCACACCGTCGGTGTCGCGGGCAGGTCAACCGTCTGCCCGCGCAGCAGGATCGGCGCGGACACCCGCGACTCGTGCCGCATGTGCGGCGGGACGAACCCGGAGGTGATCCCGTCGGTCACGTCGGACTCCCGAATCACCGGCAGTCCGCGTGCCTCGACCCGCGGCATCCGCCGATCGGCGCCGCCGCCCGACAACACCAGCACGTCGGTGACGGCGGCGGTGAGGTTGAGGGACGGGCGGGCACCGAGTTGGATGATGCGAGACCGCATCATCACGCACTCCAGGTGTGTTCCGCCCATCAGCAGGATCCGGCGACCCCGCCATGCAGCACCGGCACGGGAGGCCGCCGGTGCTGGCGCGGGATGCACCACCTCGACCTGGTTGCCCGGTGGGGCGACCGCGGCCCGCGTCGCCTTCGGCTGACCCGGGACGACCCTGGTCAGGAGCCCGTCCAGCTGCGCCTCGGAGATGATCGGGATGCCCTCCGCGGCAGCCCGTCTCACCTTGGCGTGCGGCGACTGCGGATCGTCGCAGACGACGACGCTGGTGTGGCGGCTCACCGAGTTCATCACGTCGAACCCGGCCCCGGACAGGGCGGCGGCGATCGCGGGCCGCGGTGCACGAGTCGGTCCGCTGACGACGATCCTCATGCCCTGGACGAGACCGACCGCCGGGTCGAACCGACCCGGATTCCGGTACCCGGACGGCACCCGCTGCACCTGCTCCGGACGCATCGCCACGCGTCGCCCCGCACACGCGACGACGGGGAGGGGCAACTGCAGCGCTTCCGCCAATGACACGCTGCGCGTGAACACCTCGGTGAGAACGCGGGCGTCGTCGAGGGCATCGTGTGCGTGGAACTGGGGCACTCGCCAGTAGTCCGCCAGGGTGGCCAGCTGATGATTGGGGACGTCGAGTTCGAGTCGCCGCGACAACGCGAGCGTGCACAACCGATTCTCGATCGGTGTGCGCACCCCGGCGCGCTGGAACTCCGCGTCCAGGAACCCGTAGTCGAACGACGCATTGTGCGCGACCATCGTCCGGCCGGCCAGGAGTTCGGCGAGCTCGGCGGCGATCTCGCCGAACTGGGGCGCCCCCGCCAGCCTGCCTGCGGTGAGACCGTGGATGTCGACGGCTCCCGGATCGACGCCCGGATTCAGCAGCGTGGAGAATTCCCGTTCGACGGATCCGTCCTCACGCAACACCACGGCCGCCACGCTGAGGACCCGATGCGACGCCGCATGCATGCCGGAGGTCTCGGTGTCGACCACCACCCACCGGTGGCCCGTCGATACGTCACGAGAACCGGTCTCGCGCGCCGCCACGCTCGTCATTCGCTACCTCCGATGTGTGCCACTGCTGTGGAATCCCCGGCAATCATCGCCGATACCGCAGACCTGTACCGCCGCGCCCCGGCCCGGACCCGGATGATGCCGCCGCCGGGTGATCCGAATCCCCGGGTACCCGGCCGCTGAACCGGCGTCTGATCAGGGGGAGTCGGAACCGAGGCGGTGGTGCCCGCGTCAATTCAGGTAGCAGCAGCGTCGATCCAGGAAACGACACGGGGCGGGGACCACCATGGAGCAGTGCACTCGAACGCGGGACTGGCGCACGGGCGTCCGTGCATCCGCATACGCGCGGAGCGCGCCGCGCAGCCGTTCGCTGCTCCGTGGCATCCGGGCGGATGCGGCGCCGCGCGAGACGAATCCGATTGCCGCGGACGAGGAGCCGACCCGGGAGTGAACTCCTCAGGCAGGCAGGTTCGCGGCCGCCGCCCGGTCAAGGAACCAGACGGTCTCCTCGGCCCCGAGCGCACCCGCGGCGGGGATGTCGACGGTATCCGCACCCGCGATCGCGGCGGCGACCGCGTCCGCCTTGTCCGCGCCGGCGACCAGCAGCCACACCCGCCGCGACCGGCGCACCGCGGGCAGGGTGAGGGTGACCCGCTCGGCGGGCGGCTTGGGGGAGTCGGTGACACCGACGACGAAGCGGTCCGCTTCCCGGACCGCATCGGTGTCGGGGAACAGCGAGTTGACGTGTCCCTCACCGCCCATGCCGAGCAGGTGCACGTCGAACTCCGGGATCGGTCCGCCGCCCGCGTGGGCGGCGAGGAGATGCTCGTATGCGTGCGCGGCCGCGTCCGGGTCCCCCGCGTAGGCGCCGTCCCCGTACGGCATCGGGTGCAGCCGCGCGGACTCGACGGGGACGTGGTCGAGCAGCGCGTCGTGGGCTTGCACCTCGTTGCGGTCCGGATGGCCGCGCGGGACGAAACGCTCGTCGCCCCAGAACACGTCGACCCGTGACCAGTCGATCGCACCCGAGTCCGCCCGCAGCTTGCGCAGCAGCCCGATCCCGTTGCCGCCGCCGGTGAGGACGACCGACGCGGACCCCCGTGCGGCCTGAGCGTCGACGATCACCTCGACGAATCGGCGCGCGGCGGCCGAGGTGAGGGCGTCGGAATCGTCGTACGTCTGCACGGTCACGGAGTCAGTCATGGCGAACACCCTATTCGCTGGGGTCTCTCAGGGGGAGGACCGTTTTCGAGTCGAAGGACCTACCCGAACTCGACGCGGGCGAGCCCGGCGAGCGCGGCATGGTAGATCTCGTCCGGATCCAGCCTGCGCAGATCCTCGGCGAGGCAGTCCCGGGTCTCCCTGCGCGCCAGGGACACCAGCGAGTCCGGTGCCCCGGTCCGGCTGAGGGTCGCCGTCTTCCCGGTCTGCGGCCTGCTCAGGGCGATCGTTCCGCTGGTGCGGTGCAGTTCGATCCGCAGGTCCCCGGCCAGTCGGCGCACCGGGCCGTCGATTCGGCTGGCGAGCCACCCGGCGATCAGGTCGACCGCCGGTTCGGTGGGCAGCCCCGACACGGTCGCCGACAGCAGTGGCTGGTGCGGCGGCTGATCCAGGGCGGACGTCAACAGCGCCCGCCACGGGGTGGCGCGCGCCCATGCCAGGTCGGTGTCGCCCGCGGTGTACGCCTGCAGGCGGGACTTGATCGTCGTCGCCGGGTCGGGTGCGCCGGTGGCGTCGGTGATCCGCCGAATGGCCAACCGCCCCAGCGGATCACGTGCGGGAACGGCGGGCGGCTTGTCGGGCCACCACGCGACGACCGGGGTGTCCGGCAACAGGAACGGGATGACGACGCTGTCCTCGTGCCCGGCGAGCTCGCCGTACAGGCGCAGCACCACGACCTCGGAGGCTCCGGCGTCGCCGCCGACCCGGATCTGCGCATCCAGCCGGGACTCGCCGTCCCGGTCACCGCGAGTGACCACGATGACGCGACACGGGTGTTCGCGGCTCGCCTCGTTGGCGGCCTCGATGACCGACTCGGCGTTCTCGTCGTCGTCGGTGCTCACCACCAGCGTCAGCACCCGCCCCAGCGTGACGGCGCCACCGGTCTCGCGGATCTCGACGAGCCGCTTGTTGACGGCGCCGGTCGTTGTTGCGGGGATGTCGATGATCACGAGTGGAATTCTCCCATCAGGAGCGGCGTCACGGCCGCCGCCATTCGCGTCCGGTCCGGCGGAGCATCTCGTGCGCCGACTCCGGACCCCAGGTACCCGCCTCGTACGGGTCGGGTTGTCCGCTCGCCGCCCAGTGCTCAAGCACCGGGTCGAGGATCTTCCACGACAGTTCAACCTCGGCGTTGACCGGGAACAGGGACGGCTCGCCGAGCAGCATGTCCAGGATCAGCCGCTCGTACGCCTCGGGGGACGACTCGGTGAACGCCTGCCCGTAGCTGAAGTCCATGTTGACGTCCCGGACCTCCATCGAGGAGCCGGGCACCTTGGACCCGAACCGCATCGTGACGCCCTCGTCGGGCTGCACCCGAATCACCAGCGCGTTCTGCCCGAGTTCCTCGGTCATGGTGGCATCGAACGGCAGGTGCGGTGCCCGCTTGAACACGACGGCGATCTCGGTGACCCTGCGGCCGAGCCGTTTACCGGTGCGCAGGTAGAACGGCACGCCTGCCCAGCGGCGGGTGTCGACCTCGAGGGTGATCGCGGCGAACGTCTCGGTCGTCGACTCGGGGGAGAAGCCCTCCTCCTCGAGCAGGCCGACCACCTTCCGTCCGCCCTGCCAGCCGCCCGCGTATTGACCGCGGGCGGTGGTCTCGTCGAGGGGTTCGGCGAGCCGGGTCGCGGACAGCACCTTGATCTTCTCCGCCTGCAGTTCGGCGGGTTCGAAGCTGACCGGCTCCTCCATCGCGGTGAACGCGAGCAGCTGCAGCAGGTGGTTCTGGATGACGTCCCTGGCCGCGCCGATGCCGTCGTAGTAGCCTGCCCGGCCACCGAGACCAATGTCCTCGGCCATCGTGATCTGCACGTGGTCCACGTAGTGGGCGTTCCAGATCGGGTCGAACAGCTGGTTCGCGAACCGCAACGCCAGGATGTTCTGCACCGTCTCCTTCCCGAGGTAGTGGTCGATGCGGAACACCGAATCCTCGGGAAAGACCGTGTTGACGACGGCGTTGAGCTCCTTCGCCGAGTCCAGGTCGTGGCCGAACGGCTTCTCGATCACCACCCGCCGCCACTGGTCCGCGACCGGCTGCGCCAGCCCCGACCGCGACAGCTGCTCGCACACGGTCGGGAACGCCGCGGGTGGGATCGCAAGGTAGAAGGCGTGATTGCCGCCGGTGCCGCGTTCGGCGTCGAGCACGGTCAGGGTCCGGGTCAGCTCCGCGAACGCGGCATCGTCGTCGAAGCTGCCCTGCACGAAGCGGATTCCCTCGGAGAGTCGGTCCCACACCTCCTCACGGAACTCGGTGCGGGCGTGCTCGCGGACCGCGTCGTGCACGACCTTGCCGAAGTCCTCGTTCGCCCAGTCGCGGCGGGCGAACCCGACCAGCGCGAACCCCGGCGGCAGCAGGCCCCGGTTCGCCAGGTCGTACACGGCGGGCATCAGCTTCTTGCGCGCCAGGTCGCCGGTGACCCCGAAGATCACCAGGGAGCACGGGCCCGCGATCCGCGGCAGTCGCTTGTCTCGCTCGTCGCGCAGCGGATTGATCCACTCCTGCGCGGCTCCCGTGCTCCCCATCGCCATCTACGAGGCCGCGGTGAGGGACGCGGCGGTGGCCTCGAGGAGCTCGTTCCAGGAGACCTCGAACTTGTCGACGCCCTCCGACTCGAGCTTGTCGAAGACGTCACCCAGGTCGACCCCGACCCCGGCGACCGCGTCGAAGACGTCCTGCGCGGCGGCCGCGGTGCCGGAGATCGTGTCGCCGGTGACGACGGCGTGGTCGGCGACCGCGTCGAGCGTCTTCTCCGGCATCGTGTTGACCGTGTTCGCGGCGACCAGTTCGGTGACGTACAGGGTGTCCGGGTAGTCGGGGTTCTTCACACCCGTCGACGCCCACAGCGGACGCTGCACCCGCGCACCGGACGTCGCGAGCGCGGCAAACCGGTCGCCGGACTCGAAGACGTCCTGGTAGGCCGCGTACGCGAGCCGGGCGTTGGCGACGCCGGCCTTGCCGCGCAGCGCCAGCGCCGCGTCGGTGCCGATCTGCTCCAGCCGGGCGTCGATCTCGGTGTCGACACGGGAGACGAAGAAGGACGCGACCGAGTGAATCGTCGACAGGTCGTGCCCGGCGGCCTTCGCCGCCTCGAGGCCTGCCAGGTAGGCGTCGATGACCGCCCGGTGCCGGTCCACGGAGAAGATCAGCGTCACGTTCACGCTGATACCCTCCGCGATCACCCGGGTGATCGCGGGCAGGCCCGCGAGGGTGGCCGGGATCTTGATCAGCAGGTTCGGCCGATCCACGATCTTCCACAGCTCGATCGCCTGCGCAACCGTGCCGTCCGTGTCGTTGGCCAGCCGCGGATCGACCTCGATCGAGACCCGGCCGTCGACGCCGCCGGACGCCTCGTGCTGCGGCGCCAACAGGTCGCAGGCGTTGCGGACGTCGTCGGTGGTGAGCGCGCGGACCGTGTCGTCGACGTTCGCTCCGCGGCCGGCGAGCTCGTGCAGCTGCGCGTGGTACTCCGGGCCCTGGAGCGCGGCCTGGAAGATCGACGGGTTCGTCGTCACGCCGACCACGGACTTCTCCGCGACCAGCTGCGCGAGGTTGCCCGTCTCGAGTCGGTTGCGGGACAGGTCGTCGAGCCACACCGAGACACCGGCGGCCGACAGTGCGGCGAGATTCTCGTTCTGTGCCATGGCAATTCAGCCCTTCACTGCGGTGATTGCGCGGCGGGCCGCGGCCGTCACGTTCTCGGCCGTGAACCCGAACTCGCGGAACAGGGTCTTGTGGTCGGCGGAGGCGCCGAAGTGCTCGATGGACACGGCCTCGCCCGCGTCGCCGAGCAGTCGCCACCACGGCATCGCGATCCCGGCCTCGACGGAAACCCTGGCGCGGGTCGCGGGCGGCAGCACCTCATCGCGGTACGCCTGGTCCTGCTGGAGGAACCAGTCCAGGCAGGGGACGGACACGACCCGGGTGCCGATGCCGTCGGCCTCGAGGGCGGCGCGGGCCGCCACGGCGAGGTGCAGCTCGGAACCGGTCGCGAGCAGGATCACCTCGGGAGTTCCGGTGGCGGAGTCCTCAAGCACGTACGCGCCCCGCTTGACGCCCTCGGCTGCCTTCTCCTTCGTGCCCTCGAGCACCGGGATGTCCTGACGGGTCAGGGCGAGCGCGGTCGGCCCGGTGGTGTGCTCAAGCGCGTACCGCCAGGCCTGCGCGGTCTCGTTGGCGTCACCGGGACGCAGCACCGACATGTTCGGGATGGCGCGCAGTGCGGCGAGGTGCTCGATCGGCTGGTGCGTCGGGCCATCCTCGCCGAGACCGATCGAGTCGTGCGTCCACACGTAGACGGCGGGGGTGCCCATCAGCGCCGCGAGCCGGACCGCTGGCCGCATGTAGTCGCTGAACACCAGGAACGTGCCGCCGTAGGGGCGGGTCGGACCGTGCAGCGCGATGCCGTTGAGGATCGACCCCATCGCGTGCTCGCGGATGCCGAAGTGCAGCGTCCGGCCGTACGGCTGCGCGGTCCAGTCCTTCGTGGAAATCGATGTCGGACCGAACGAGTCGGAGCCGTCGATGGTGGTGTTGTTGCTGCCCGCGAGGTCGGCGGACCCACCCCACAGCTCCGGCAGGATCGGGCCGAGGGCATTGAGCACCTTGCCCGAGGCCTTGCGGGTGGCTGCGCCCTTAGCGTCCGGCTCCCAGGTGGGCAGCGCGTCGGTCCAGCCTTCCGGGAACTCCCCGGCGTCCAGGCGGTCGAACAGCGCCTTGCGCTCGGGCTCGCGGGCGGCCCAGGCGTCGAACTCGCCCTGCCAGGCGGCGTGGGCGGCCGCGCCGCGGTCGAGGACCTCCCGCGCGTGCGCCAGGGCGGCCGGGTCGACGTCGAAGCTCTTCTCCGGGTCGAAGCCGAGGGCCTTCTTCACCCCGGCGACCTCCTCGGCGCCGAGCGCGGCACCGTGCGCGTCGCCGGTGTTCATCTTGGTCGGCGCCGGGTACCCGATGATGGTGCGCAGCACGATGATCGACGGCCGGTCGGTGACCGCCTTCGCGGCCTCGACCGCATCCAGCATCGCGGAGACGTTCTCGCCGCCCTCGACCCGCTGCACGTGCCAGCCGTACGCCTCGTACCTCGTGGCGACGTCCTCACCGAACGCGATGTGGGTGTCGTGCTCGATGGAGATCTCGTTGTCGTCGTAGAAAACGATCAGGTTGCCCAACTGCTGCACGCCCGCGATCGACGACGCCTCCGAGGTGACGCCCTCCTGCAGGTCGCCGTCGGAGGCGATCACGTACACGTGATGGTCGAACGGGCTGGCGCCCGCGGCGGCGTCGGGGTCGAACAGGCCGCGCTCGCGCCGCGCCGCCATCGCCATGCCGACGGCCGACGCGAGACCCTGACCGAGCGGTCCGGTGGTGATCTCGACGCCGGTGGTGTGCCCGTACTCGGGGTGACCGGGCGTCAGCGACCCCCAGGTGCGCAGCGCCTCCAGGTCGGCCAGCTCGAGGCCGTACCCGGACAGGTACAGCTGCAGGTAAAGGGTGAGGCTGGAATGCCCGCAGGACAGGACGAAGCGGTCCCGGCCGACCCACTCCGCGTCCGCGGGGTCGTGGCGCATGATGCGCTGGAAGAGCGTGTAGGCGAGCGGGGCGAGGCTCATCGCGGTGCCGGGGTGGCCGTTGCCGACCTTCTGCACGGCGTCGGCGGCGAGGACACGCACGGTGTCGACCGCCTTGGTGTCCAGGTCGGTCCAGTCGCCGGGGTGCACCGGCTGGGTGAGGACGCGGATCTCGTCTGTGATCGACACGAGCTTCAAGTCTCCTGACATCGGGTGATCGGCACGGTGACGGCGGGACGGACGGCGGGTGCGGTGAACCCGGCGTCGGCTCCGACACTCCAGCGTAGTTCCGACCCAAGGGTAGTGCGCGCGTGCACGCCGGTCGATCCGGCGTCCGCCGCGGCGGTGGTCGCGGGCCTGCTGGCCGCCGCGGCGTCCGATTCGGGTCGTTCGACCCGTGCCCGGTTCGGATCTGTTCGCGCCGCCGTCTACCATCGGGTGTAGTAGTGCTCGGGTCCCCGGCCGTGGCGCCGCGTCCGCGGCTGCCCCTGCACCGTGGACCACCGGAGCGGATGTCGCACGGCGCCAGGCCAGTGGGGCGAACCGTGATACCGGGCCCTCGTCGGGGCCCGAGAAGTAGGAGTGACGGTGCGGATAGTGGAGCGTGGCGGACACGGTCTCGCTGGTGCCCCCGATGCCACCCCCCGGAACGGGTCGGACTCCCTCTGGGGTCGGATCACCGGGAAGGTTCTCGCCTACCTGGCGCTGACCAAGCCACGGGTCATCGAACTTCTTCTGGTGGCGACGATCCCGGCGATGCTCCTCGCGGATCGCGGCACCGTCGACTTCCCGCTGATCCTCGCCACCCTGTTCGGTGGCTGGATGGGCGCCGCCAGCGCCAACACCCTCAACTGTGTCGTCGACGCCGACATCGACAAGGTGATGAAGCGCACCGCGCGCAGGCCGCTGGCCCGGATGGCGGTCCCCACCTCGCACGCGCTGGTGTTCGGCCTGGTGCTCGGCGCCGCGTCGTTCTGCTGGCTGTGGTGGGCGGCGAACCTGCTCGCCGGCATCCTCGTGCTGCTGACCATCGCGTTCTACGTGCTGGTCTACACGATGGTGCTCAAGCGGCGGACCTGGCAGAACGTGATCTGGGGCGGTGCCGCCGGCTGCATGCCCGCGCTGGTCGGCTGGGCCGCCGTCACCGGCAGCCTGAGCTGGGAACCGATCGTCCTGTTCCTCGTCGTCTTCTTCTGGACGCCGCCGCACACCTGGGCGCTGGCAATGCGGTACAAGGAGGACTACAAGGCGGCCGGGGTGCCGATGCTGCCGGTGATCGCCACCGAGGAGCGCGTCACCAAGCAGATCCTCGTCTACACCTGGTTGACCGTCCTGACCACCCTGGTGCTCGTTCCGGCCGCCGGCGTCATCTACGCCGCCGTCGCGCTCGTCGCAGGCGCCTGGTTCCTGCTCATGGCGCACCAGCTGTACTCGGGGGTGCGGAAGGGGCAGCCGATCAAGCCGCTGCGCCTGTTCCTGCAGTCGAACAACTACCTCGCGGTCGTGTTCTGCGCGTTGTCCGTCGATGCCGTCCTCGGCTGGGACACCGTCGCCACGTTCTTCTCCTGACCCCGCACCGCCCGCGCCCGCGGTCAGGGAAGCAGGACGATCGACCCGGTCGTCCGGCGGGACTGCAGATCCCGGTGCGCCTGCGCGGCGTCGGCGAGCCGATATGTCCCGCCGACCCGGATGGTCAGCGTGCCGTCGGCGATCGCCGCGAACACGTCACCGGACCGCCACAGCAACTCCTCCCTGGTTCGGGTGTAGTGCGCCAGTGTCGGGCGGGTCACGAACAGCGAGCCTGCCGCGTTCAGGCGCTGCAGGTCGAACGGCGGCACCGGGCCGCTCGCCGCACCGAACAGCGCGAGGGTGCCGCGGACCCGCAGCGACGCCAGGCTCGCCTCGAAGGTGTCGGCCCCGACCCCGTCGTACACCGCAGCGACCCCGTCACCGCCCGTCAGTGACCGCACCCGCTCGGCCAGGTCGGTGCCGTACCGCAGGACCTCGGCCGCCCCGCACTCCCGGGACAGCGCCTCCTTCTCGCCCGTCGATACCGTCGTGATCACCCGGATGCCACGCGCGACCGCGAGCTGCGTCAGGATCTGCCCGACCCCGCCGGCGCCCGCGTGCACCAGAATCGTCTCGCCCGGCTGCGCCGGATACACCGAGTGCAGCAGGTAGTGGGCGGTCATCCCCTGCAGCAGCGCCGACGCGGCCTGCCCGGCCGGAACGTCGGCAGGCACCGGCACCGCGGCCGCGGCGGGTACGACGACGAGTTCGGCGTAGCTCGACGGCGCGTCCGCCCACGCCACCCGGTCCCCGGCCGCGAGATCGGTGACGTTCGCGCCGACCGCCTCGACGACACCGGTGCCCTCGCTGCCCGCGATGTACGGCAGGCTCATCGGATAGGCGCCGGTGCGGCGGTAGGTGTCGATGAAGTTCACGCCGACCGCGTCGGTGCGGACCAGGACGTCATCGGCGCCGGGAACCGGGTCGGGCTGGTCGGTCAGGGTCAGGACGTCGGGTCCGCCGAACTCGGCGACGGTGATTGCGCGCATGAACCCGATTCTGCCCTGTCGTATCCTGAGCGCATGAGTGTGGACACCCAGGATTCCGGCGCGGCAGCGCCGTCCGTCGTCGCGCCGGCCCGCACGGTCACCGCGGTACGCAAGTTCGTCGCCGAGCACGGTGGTTCCGCGACCGCCGTCGTCCAGCCGATCGGCCTCGACGGGGTGCGGATCACCCTCGTCGGCGCCGACGGCGTCCTCGGCGACCAGGTCGTCGACGACCTCGCGACCGCGAAGGCCGTCGTCGCGGGCGTCGACGGCGTCACCGCCTCCGGTTGGGAGCGCTCGGTGACCAGCATCGTCACCCCGCGGGTCGGGCACTGGCAGAAGATGGCAGGCTGGGTCGCGAAGCAGACCCGATTCCCGAAGGCCCGCAACGGCCTCGGCTGAACCACGACACGACGGGCCGGCTCACCGACAGCGGTGAGCCGGCCCGTCGCGTTCCGGACAGCTACCGGTCGGCGAGCCGGGTGAGTGCGGCCAGGTTGGCGGCCATGCCGTCGCGCCACACCGACATCCGATGCTCCAGGATCACGGCCTCCTGCTCCGGATGCCGGTCGATGAACTCCGACAGCGGGGACGCGCCGGTACCGACCTTCGCCCACTGCCGGACGACGGCACCGCTGTCGCCGCCGTCGACCTCGAAACCCCAGAGCGCGATCGGGGACTCCGCCGCCCCGACCCGCCAGACCCAGCGCCTGCCGTTCTCGACCTCGACGACCTCCGACTCGGTCTGCCACTCGCCCATCACGGTGTTGGCGTTGTGCCCACGGAACCGGGCGCCCACCGCGACCCCGGTCGCGCCGTCCAGCCACTCGACCCGCTGCAGTTCGCCGTCGGTGCGGGTCGGCAACTCGATGTCGGTGACCAGGGCCCAGGCCCGCTCCGGGCTACAGGTGAGGCGTTCGGTGACCTCGACGGTGGGGGTGTCGCGCAGACGCATGCCGGCTCCTTCGGATGGATGATCGGAGGTGACGCTGCGCAGATCGTATTCGGTGGGACCCGATCAGTCCGCGACCGCTCCCGCCGTCGCCGCCCCGACACCCGCACGCACCGGTTCCCGCACCCGACCCGCCGCGTACAGCGCCGCGGTGGCGGCGGTGCAGGCACCGGCCAACGCGACATGGATCGACACCAGCGCGGCGGGCACATGCGTCCAGAACTGGACCAGCCCAATGCACGCCTGCAGCGCGACCAGCGCGACCACCACCTTCAGGCGCAGCTTCAGCGCGTCCCGCGCAGCGACCGCGTACAGCGCGAACCCGAGGCCGACCAGCAGCGCCAGGTAGGCGACCAACATCTCGGCATGCAGATGCACCAGATTCGTGATGTCCAGGTCGAGCCGCTCCACGGTCCGTTCCGGATTCTTGTCCCCGGCATGCGGCCCGGCACCGGTCACCATCGTGCCCGCAACCAGGGTGGCCGCCAACGCGACCCCGGACAGCGCCGTCAGCCAGCGCAACTGCCTCGGCAGCACCACCGTGTCGACACCGTCGTCGGGCTGATCGATCTTGTGGTACAGGATCACCGCCAGCCACACCATCGCCATCGACACCAGCAGGTGAATCGCGACGGTCCACCACAGCAGCCCGGTCAGCACGGTGATGCCGCCGATCACCGCCTGCAGCACCGTCGACGCCGGCATCAGCCAGGCGTAGACGAGGACCTCACGGCGACGGGCGGCGCGGGTGACCGCGATGACCACCGCCGCGGACACGGCAACGACGACGAACGTCAGCAGCCGGTTACCGAACTCGACGGCCTGATGGAACCACGGCGCGGTGGAGGTACCGGTCGGGATGAAGCTGCCCGGATGGCACTGCGGCCAGGTGGTGCAGCCGAGGCCGGACGCCGTCACCCGCACCACGGAGCCGGTGACCGCGATGCCGCCCTGGGCGACGATCACCGCGAACGCGATCCACTTCTGAACGGCAAGCGACGGCAGGGGCAGACGGTTGACCAGGCTCACGAACCCGCGATACAGCACGGGGTCGATCGTAGAGCCCGGTCAACTACGCCGTGTCGTTGGGGCGGCTCGCCGCCGTGTCGTCGGTCCGGCTTGCCGCCGTGTCGTCGGTCCGGCTTGCCGCCGTGTCGTCGGTCCGGTTCGCCGCCGTGCCACCGGTCCGGCTCAGCCGCGCGCCACCCGCACGACACCGTTGAGGGTGCCCTGCAGGTAGTCCCCGTCGTCGGTGATCAGGCCGGACATCTGGATCGTGTCGCCGAGCGTGCTGCGCGGCAGGTCCGTGGTGGCCCGGACCGCGCCGTTCGCCGGGTCGATCGCCGCGAACGTGAACCCGTCCAGCGCGCCGCCGGTGCCCGAGCGCAGCACCGTGTAGATGTTCCCGTCGGCGGCGGACAGGTGCGGGACCGCGGCACTCTTGACGTCGGTGTCCCAGACGACCGTGCAGCCCGCCGCGCCGACGTCGACCCGGGTCATGCCGCCCGCGAACGGCGCGGACCCCGGCACCGACGGCCCCGCGCTCTCCGGGACGGCCGGGTACGGGTAGCCGTAGGTGCCCGCGACGAACACGCTCGACCCGACCGCGATCGGTGAGTTCTCGCTGCCCGGACCGCCGTCGGCCAGGACCGGGGTGGAGCACACCTGCGCGCCGTCGGAGACGCGGTACACGAGCAGCGAGACCCGGGTGTCGGCGTTGTCGACGATCGTCACGTACTCGTGCCCGGTGGCCGGACCGAAATAGGTGGGGGTGGAGCCGGTACCCCAACTGAGTTGGCCGGGCTTGCGGGCACTGCCCCGGTCGTAGGCCGTGCGCCAGTCGATGCGGGGGGTGCCGTCGGGACCGGCCGACAGCTGATAGAGCGCGTGCGTGGTGGCGACGGAGGTGCCGGACGGCGAGGTGGAAATGCTGTTCTCGACGCGTTCCCCGGCGGGCAGGTCCACCGTCCGGGCCACCCCGGCGGCGTCGACCACGCCGACCCGCCCGGCGCCGGTCGCGAACCACACGTTGCCTGCCCAGTCCGGGGAGAGGCCGGTCACGGCGTCGTCGGCGGCGATCGCGCCGGACAGGTCGACCGATTCGTCGACGGACAGGGTCCACCTGCCGCCCGAGGCGGCGTGCCCGATCCGGACCAGCCGCCGGGTGCCGTCGACCGCGACGAGGCGGTTCTCGTTGTCCAGGTACGCGTAGACGCCGCCGAGCAGGCTGCCCTTCGGCAGTTGCAGCTCGGCCAGCGACGCGCCCGCGGCCCGGCCACCCGTCGAGGCGGACGCGATCGAGCCGAGGTCGGTCGACCCAAGCCCGCCCGCGGACCCGGACGCGTCGGTGTCGATCAGGTGCACCGTCGGGTTCCGGCCGACCATCGTGGTGCATAGCGCGAGGACCATCGAGTCGGATCCCTGCAACAGCGTCGGGCAGGCCGAGGCGAGCGAGGTGGCCCCGACCGTCAGGTTCCCGGTGCCCGGACCGGCGAGCGGGGTGACGTCGGAGGAGCCTGCGTCGCTATGCATCGTCGAGGTCCCCGGGGGTCCGAGGAATGGGTTGTGCGGGGCCAGCGGCCCCCAGGTCGGCTGCGCGGCTGCGGCGCCCGCGCCGAGCGAGACGGACAGGGTGGCGGCGGACAGCGCGGCGATGGCGCGCAACGTTGCGGTGAGCACGGACACTGATCTTGCACAATTGCGATCCGGAATGGGTCGAAACGTCGCAGCGCCACCCCGATCCGGGGTCAGGTGAACTTGAACCAGCGGGTCGCGAGCCACGCCGCGACCGCCCCCCACACCACGATCACGGCGATCGCGAACCAGTCCACCGACCCGGCGACCGCGTGGTCGAGGGCCTCCGCGAGCGCACCCGACGGCACCAGCCGCGCCAGGGTGTGCAGCGCGTCGGGGATACCGTCGCCGCCGAACACGACCGCACCGATGCCTGCCATCACGAACCACAGCACGTTCGCGAGCGCGAGCACGATCTCCGCCTTCAGCGTCCCGCCGAGCAGCAGCCCCAGCGCGGCGAACATCGCGGTGCCGAGTGCGATCACGACCGCACCGCACAGCAGACCGACCACGCCCGGTCGCCAGCCGAGGGCGAACCCGATCCCGCCGAGCACGAGCATCTGGATCGCGACGACGATCACCACGGCCGCCGACTTGCCCGCGATGATCCCCCAGCGGGGCAGCGGTGTCGCGCCGAGCCGCTTCAACGCCCCGTAGCGTCGGTCGAACCCGACCGCGATGGCCTGACCGGTGAACGCGGTCGACATGACCGCGACCATCATCACCGCGGGCATCACCCGGTTGACGCGGGGATCGCCGAGGTCACCGAACGGCAGCAGGGTCAGGCCGATCAGCAGCGTGATCGGAATGAACATGGTCAGCAGCAGCTGCTCGCCGTTGCGCAGCAGCAGCGTCAGTTCCATCCGGGTCTGCGCCGCCAGCATCCGCGCGGGCGGCGCGGCCTGCGGGCGCGGTGCGAAGATGCCGGGCTCGAACCGGTTGTCGGCGAGGCGGTCGGTGCGGGACATGGTCAACCCCGAAGCTCCCTTCCGGTGAGGTCGAGGAAGACGTCCTCGAGGCGGCGCTGGTCGATGCGGATCTCGGTCGCGAGCACGTTCAGCCCCGCACACCAGGTGGTGACCGCGACGAGCACGGACGGGTCGATGTCGCCCTCGACGACGTAGCTGCCTGGGCTCGGCTCGCTAGGGGTGAAGCCCGCGGGCAGCGCCGCCGCCAGCGCGTTCAGGTCGAGGTGCTCGGGGGCGGTGAACCGGAGTTGGCCCGCCGCCCCGTGCCGGGTCAGTTCGCTGGGGGTGCCCTCGGCGACGACCCGGCCGTGGTCGATGATCACGAGGCGATCGGCGAGGGCCTCCGCCTCGTCCATCAGGTGGGTGGTCAGCAGCACCGACACCCCGTCCCGCCGCAGCGCGTCGATCAGCTCCCACACCATCAGCCGGGCCTGCGCGTCGAGGCCAGCGGTCGGCTCGTCGAGGAATACCAGCTCGGGGCGGCCGACCAGGGCGCACGCGAGCGCCAACCGCTGCTGCTGCCCGCCCGACAGGCGCCGGTACGGGGTGCGGACCGCGTCGGTGAGACCGAGTTCGCGCAGCAGCCACGCCGGGTCGAGCGGATCCGCCGAGTACGCGGCGACGAGATCGAGCATCTCGCCCGCCTTGGACCCGGGATAGGCGCCGCCGCCCTGCAGCATCACCCCGATCCGGGCGCGCACCTCCCCGGACGCGGTGACCGGGTCGAGCCCGAAGACGCGGACGGTGCCGCTGTCGGGCCGCTGGAAGCCCTCGCACATCTCGACGGTGGTGGTCTTCCCCGCGCCGTTCGGTCCGAGCAGGGCAAGGACCTGGCCGCGGTCGAGGGACAGGTCGAGCCCGTCGACCGCGGTGGTCTCGCCGAACGTCTTGACGACGGCATCGAGTTGGAGCACGGGCGGTGCGGACGCGGAAGAACTCACGGGACCCCAGCGTAGGCGGCGGCCGATGGGCGTCCGTCGCCGGACTCCGCCCGCCACGGCAGCAGGTTGCGGGTGGCGACGATGACGGAGCCGCACACGAGGATCGTCGCGATCGCCGCCTGCACGATGATGAACGGTTCGTACTCGCCGCCGTTCGGCATCACGATCAGGCTCACCACGGACGAGAAGGCGATGGCCGGGATCCGGAACACCGGCCGGGTCGCCCACGCGGCGAGCGGGATCACCGCCCACAGCAGGTACCAGGGCTGGACGACGGGGAACAGCAGCACCAGGAAGCCGAGCGAGACGCCGAGTGCGCCGACCGGGTGGATCCGGCCGACCAGGACGGCGATCAGCATCCGCAGCGCGATGAACGCGGCGACCAGCGAGGCGATCGGACGGGTGAGGCCGAGGACGGCGGTGGTGTGGTCACCGAGACCGAGCAGGACTCCCGCAAGGCCGGTGCCGAGACCGAGCAGCGTCGGCAGCGACATCCAGCTGCGCACCTCGTTCGCGGTGCCGAGGGTGTCCGGGTTGAGCCACCCGAAGCCGAGCCCGCTGACCAGGCTGACGCCCGCGATCACCGTCACCGACACCCCGAGCAGCAGCGCCGCCGCCGAGCCAACGGACCGCAGCGACCCGCCCCACCGCCGGGCCAGCGCCATCCCGACGAAGCCGAGGGCGAGCAGCGTCGGGATCTTCACGGTCGCGGACAGCGCGATCAGTCCGGAGCCGGCGAGCAGCAGCCCGAGGCCGCCGCCGCCCCCGAACCGGAGCGGGGCGGACTGTTCGATGGCCCGCAGCGCGAGCTCGAGCCCGGCGAGCATCAGCCCGATCATCAGGGCCTCGTTGTGGATGCCCGCCACCAGGTGGAACAGCAGCAGGGGATTCGCGGCGCCGAGCCACAACGCGCTGACCGCGGCGACCCCGCACCGGCGGGCCAGCCTGGGTAGCGCCCACACGATCAGCGCGACACCGGCCAATGCGAGCAGTCGGTGCAGGAAGATGCCCGCGACGATGTTGTCCCCGGTGATCGTCGAGATGCCCTTGCCGAGCCAGATGAACAGCGGTCCGTACGGCGCGGGGGTGTCCCGCCAGATGTTCGGGACGGTCCGGGCGAGGACGTGATCCACCCCGAGGGCCTGCGCGGGGCCGATCGCGTACGGGTCCATGCCGCGGGCCGCGATCTCGGACTGCGCGAGGTACGAGTACACGTCCTTGCTGAACATCGGCGGCGCGATGGTGAGCGGAATCACCCACAGCAGCAGGGTGCGGTCGAGTTGGGAGCGGGTCAGCCGCCGCACCGGTGACCCGGCGCGCAGCGAGCCGATCGCGAAGCGGCCGAGCAGCAGCCAGGCCAGCACCACCATCACGCTGCCGGTCAGCGTGATCGTCATCGCGACGCTCGGCATCCGCGCGGGCAGTCCGAGGAGCCGCATCCCCTGAACGGGATTCTGCAGGACCGGTTGGGCCCCCGCGCCGAGGGCGCCGAGGGTCATGAGCAGGGCGCCGGTGGCGCCGAAGCGCCGCACGCGGCGCAGCTGCTCGGTCTCGGTCGCGTTCAGCCCCGGCGCCTCCGCCTCGTCGCCGTGCAGGCTGCTGACCACGAACCGGTCCGGGCGGCCGTCGAGTCCGAGCGCCCGGACGGCCAGCGTCCTCGACCGGGACAGCACGCGACCGACCCGACCTGTCCGGGGTCCGGTCGTCACGCTGTCACCGGGCTCCGGTGTGTCGTCGGTCTGCGGCACACGTCGAAGCGTAGCGGCCCTACCCAGGGCACCCTTGGTGGACCGTCGGATCGAATTCCGTCACACTGGTGTTGTGAAAACGGCAGCAACCCCCAACGCGTACGGTGAAAGCGCAGGTCACGTGCCTGTAGCTGCGCCGCGTCCGGGGCAGTCGCCGGCCACGGTGGCGGGTCATGAGGGTCACACCCGGGCCGCCGTCGTCACCCTCCTTCTGGAGCGGGGGCCGATCACCGCGACCGAGATCGGTGCCGAACTCGGGTTGAGTGCGGCGGGCGTGCGGCGTCACCTTGAGGTGTTGATCGACGCGGGGGAGGCCCGCGCAACGCGGTCCGCCAGCTGGCAGCAGAAGGGGCGCGGCCGCCCCGCCAAGCAGTTTCAGCTCACCGCGGCGGGCCGGTCCCGGCTCGGACACTCCTACGACGACCTGGCGGGCGCCGCGATGCGCCAGCTCAGGGAGATCGGCGGCGACACCGCGATCGTCGAGTTCGCCCGCCGCCGCGTGCAGACGATCGTCGCCGACATCGACCCCGCTGGCGGGCACGACCCCGTCGAGGTGGAGCAGACGGCAGGCTCGATCGCCGAGGCGTTCACGTCCGCCGGCTTCGCGGCAACCACCCGCCCGGTCGGCAACGGCGTGCAGATCTGTCAGCATCACTGCCCGGTGTCCCACGTGGCGTCCGAGTTTCCCGAACTGTGCGAGGCGGAGACCCAGGCCTTCGCCGAACTGCTCGGCACCCACGTTCAGCGGCTCGCGACGATCGCGAACGGCGACTGTGCCTGCACCACCCACGTGCCGCTGGTTCCGCCGGGGGCGCAGCACCAGGAAGCGACCTGACCTGACCTCCAGCACCTCACCCCGACACCGTCATCTCCGTGGGCGCTCAGCCCGCACCGCGGATCCGAGAAGTACCAACGCAACAAGACTCCGGAAGGAGCTCGCATGACCGTCACCCAAGACCAGGCGGCCGGTGGTTCGCAGGCCATGACGCAGGACGAGACCATTGCCTCGCTCGGCCACTACGGCTACGGCTGGTCCGACTCCGACGTCGCAGGCGCCAGCGCCCAGCGTGGCCTGTCCGAGGCCGTCGTGCGGGACATCTCCGCGAAGAAGAACGAGCCGGAGTGGATGCTCGACATCCGCCTCAAGGCGCTCAAGACCTTCGACAAGAAGCCGATGCCGCACTGGGGCTCCAACCTCGAGGGCATCGACTTCGACAACATCAAGTACTTCGTGCGGTCCACGGAGAAGCAGGCCGAGTCCTGGGAAGACCTGCCCGAGGACATCAAGAACACCTACGACAAGCTGGGCATCCCGGAGGCGGAGAAGCAGCGGCTGGTCGCCGGTGTCGCCGCGCAATACGAGTCCGAGGTGGTCTACCACCAGATCCGTGAGGACCTTGAGGCCCAGGGCGTGATCTTCCTGGACACCGACACCGGGCTCAAGCAGCACCCGGAGATCTTCAAGGAGTACTTCGGCTCGGTGATCCCCGCCGGGGACAACAAGTTCTCCGCGCTGAACACCGCCGTGTGGTCCGGCGGGTCGTTCATCTACGTGCCGCCCGGCGTGCACGTCGACATCCCGCTGCAGGCCTACTTCCGGATCAACACCGAGAACATGGGCCAGTTCGAGCGGACCCTGATCATCGTCGACGAGGGCGCCTCCGTGCACTACGTCGAGGGCTGCACCGCGCCGATCTACAAGTCCGACTCGCTGCACTCGGCGGTCGTGGAGATCATCGTGAAGAAGGGCGGCCACTGCCGCTACACGACGATCCAGAACTGGTCGAACAACGTGTACAACCTGGTGACCAAGCGCACCAAGGTGGACGCGGGCGGCTCGATGGAGTGGATCGACGGCAACATCGGCTCCAAGGTGACGATGAAGTACCCGGCCGTGTGGATGATGGGCGAGCACGCCCGCGGCGAGGTCCTGTCGGTCGCGTTCGCGGGCGAGGGCCAGCATCAGGACACCGGCGCGAAGATGCTGCACCTGGCGCCGCACACCTCCTCGACCATCGTGAGCAAGTCCGTTGCCCGTGGCGGCGGCCGGTCCTCGTACCGCGGCCTCGTCCAGATGAACAAGGGCGCGCACGGATCGAAGGCGAGCGTGCAGTGCGACGCGCTGCTCGTCGACCAGATCTCCCGCTCGGACACCTACCCGTACGTCGACATCCGCGAGGACGACGTCTCGATGGGTCACGAGGCCACCGTCTCGAAGGTGTCCGCGGACCAGCTGTTCTACCTGATGAGCCGTGGCCTCACCGAGGAAGAGGCAATGGCGATGGTGGTGCGCGGCTTCGTTGAGCCCATCGCCAAGGAGCTGCCGATGGAATACGCCCTCGAGCTCAACCGCCTGATCGAACTGCAGATGGAAGGGGCCGTGGGTTAGTGGCCAACGCAAGTGAGGCGACCGGCGTGAAGGCCGCCGTCGCCGGTGAGAATGCCGTGCCTGCCGCAAATAAGGGCGAGGTCTTCACCTCGTTCGACGTGAACGCGTTCGAGGTGCCCGCCGGCCGTGACGAGGCGTGGCGGTTCACCCCGCTGCGCAGGCTGCGCGGCCTGCACGACGGCACCGCGGTCCGCTCCGCCGATGCCACCGTCGAGGTGTCGGCAGCGGACGGTGTCACCGTCGAGACCGTCGGTCGCGATGACTCCCGCCTCGGGCAGGGTGGTGTTCCCGCGGATCGTGTTGCCGCGCAGGCCTACTCGAGCTTCGAGACCGCGACGGTGGTGACCGTCGGCGCCGAACGTGAGGTCGCCGAGCCGGTCACCGTCGTGGTCACCGGCCCCGGCGCCGGCCAGGTCGCGTTCGGGCACATCCAGATCCGGCTCGAGGCGTTCTCCGCCGCGACGATCGTGCTCGACCAGAAGGGCAGCGGCACCTACGCCGAGAACGTCGAGTTCGTCCTCGGGGACAGCGCCAAGCTGACCGTCGTCGCCGTCCAGGACTGGGCCGACGACACCGTGCACACCGCGGCCCACCACATCCGGGTCGGACGGGACGCGACGCTGCGCTACACGGCGGTCACCCTCGGCGGCGACGTCGTCCGGGTCACCCCGACCGTCCGCTACGACGGCCCCGGCGGCGACGCGGAACTGCTCGGCCTGTACTTCGCGGACGCGGGCCAGTTCTTCGAGCACCGGCTGCTCGTCGATCACGCGCAGCCGCACTGCAAGTCGAACGTCGTCTACAAGGGCGCGCTGCAGGGCGAGGCGGGCGGCGCGCACAGCAGGGACGCGCACACCGTGTGGGTCGGCGACGTCCTGATCCGCGCGGCGGCCGAGGGCACCGACACCTATGAGATGAACCGCAACCTGGTGCTCACCGACGGCGCCCGCGCCGACTCGGTGCCGAATCTCGAGATCGAGACCGGCGAGATCGTCGGTGCAGGCCACGCCAGCGCCACCGGCCGCTTCGACGACGAGCAGCTGTTCTACCTGCGCTCGCGGGGCATCCCGGAGGATCAGGCCCGCCGCCTGGTGGTCCGCGGGTTCTTCCACGAGGTCATCAACCGCATCGCGGTCCCCGAGGTGCGTGAGCGTCTCGAGGCCGCCATCGAGGTCGAACTCGCCGCGGTCGGCGTCTGAGACCGGACGCCCGTCACCGCCCTCGACACACCACATTCCCAAAGGACTTCATCACATGACGACCCCCGAAAACTCCGTGCTGGAGATCAAGGACCTGCACGTCCGCGTCGCGCAGACCGACGAGAACGCCGAGCCGATCACCATCCTCAAGGGCGTGAACCTCACCGTCCGCTCCGGTGAGACGCACGCGATCATGGGCCCCAACGGGTCCGGCAAGTCCACGCTGTCCTACGCGATCGCGGGCCACCCGAAGTACGAGGTCACCTCCGGCAGCATCACCCTCAACGGGGAGGACGTGCTGGAGATGAGCGTCGACGAGCGCGCCCGCGCTGGCCTGTTCCTGGCGATGCAGTACCCGGTCGAGGTGCCGGGCGTGTCGACGTCGAACTTCCTGCGCACCGCCGCCACCGCCGTCCGCGGTGAGGCACCCAAGCTGCGGCACTGGGTGAAGGAGGTCAAGGAGGCGATGACCGAGCTGGAGATCGATCCGGCGTTCGGTGAGCGGTCCGTCAACGAGGGCTTCTCCGGTGGCGAGAAGAAGCGCCACGAGATCCTGCAGCTCGGTCTGCTGCAGCCGAAGATCGCGATCCTCGACGAGACCGACTCCGGCCTCGACGTCGACGCGCTGCGCATCGTCTCCGAGGGGGTCAACCGCTACCAGGAACGCGAGCACGGCGGCGTCCTGCTGATCACCCACTACACCCGCATCCTGCGCTACATCACGCCGCAGTTCGTGCACGTGTTCGTCGGCGGCCAGGTGGTGGAGTCCGGTGGACCCGAGCTCGCCGACGAACTCGAGGCGAACGGCTACGTGCGGTTCACGCAGGCCGCGGCCGCGGGAGCCTAACTTCATGACCACCACCGCGGCCGCGCTCGACGTCACGAGCATCCGCAAGGACTTCCCGATCCTGGCCCGCACGGTCCGGGACGGGAAGCCGCTGGTCTATCTCGACTCCGGCGCGACATCGCAGCGGCCGGTGCAGGTGCTCGACGCCGAACGCGAGTTCCTCACCACCTCCAACGCGGCCGTGCACCGCGGCGCCCATCAGCTCGCCGAGGAGGCGACCGACGCGTACGAGGAGGCCCGCGCCGCGATTGCCCGGTTCGTCGGCGCCGACCCCGACGAGCTGGCGTTCACGAAGAACGCGACCGAGGCGCTCAACGTGGTGACGTATGTGCTCGGCGACGACCGGTGCGACCGGCACGTCGGGCCGGGCGACGAGATCGTGATCACCGAGCTCGAGCACCACGCGAACCTGGTGCCGTGGCAGGAACTGGCGCGCCGCACCGGTGCGACCCTGCGCTGGTACGGCGTCACCGACGAGGGCCGCATCGACCTGGACTCGCTCGAGCTGAACGAGAACGTGAAGGTCGTCGCGTTCACCCACCAGTCCAACGTCACCGGCGCGGTCGCCCCGGTCGAGGAGCTGGTGCGGCGGGCACGGGCGGTCGGCGCGCTGGTCGTGCTCGACGCCTGCCAGTCGGTGCCGCACATGCCGGTCGACTTCCACGGCCTCGACGTCGACTTCGCGGCGTTCTCCGGGCACAAGATGCTCGGCCCGTCCGGTGTCGGCGTGCTGTACGGCAAGCGGGACCTGCTCGCGGCGATGCCGCCGTTCATCACCGGTGGCTCGATGATCGAGACGGTCACGATGGAGGCGAGCACCTACGCGCCGCCGCCGCAGCGGTTCGAGGCGGGCGTGCCGATGACCTCCCAGGTCGTCGGGCTCGGCGCTGCGGTGCGGTACCTGGAGGCGATCGGGATGGACGCCGTCGCCGCGCACGAGCACGAGCTGACCGCGCTGGCCCTTGAGCTGCTCGCAGGCATCGACGGGGTGCGGATCGTCGGACCGGCCACCGCCGAAAACCGGGGTGGCGCGGTGTCGTTCGTGGTCGACGGGATCCACGCCCACGACCTCGGGCAGATCCTCGACGACGAGGGCGTCGCGATCCGGGTCGGGCATCACTGCGCGTGGCCGCTGCACCGCCGGTTCGGCATCGCGGCGACCGCGCGGGCCTCGTTCGCGGTGTACAACACCGTCGACGAGGTGCATGCGCTGGCGGCCGCGATCCGGCGGGCCCAGGAGTTCTTCGGGACGCACCCGAGCACGGGCGGCTCCGACGACACGATCGACGGGGCGTCCTGAGATGCGGATGGAACAGATGTACCAGGAGGTGATCCTGGACCACTACAAGCATCCGCACGGCCGCGGGCTGCGGGAACCGTTCGGTGCCGAGGTGCATCACGTGAACCCGACCTGCGGCGACGAGATCACGCTGCGGGTCGCGATCACCGACGACGGCCGGGTCGGCGACGTGTCCTACGACGGGCAGGGCTGTTCGATCAGCCAGGCGTCGACGTCGGTGCTGTTCGACCAGATCGTCGGGATGCCGCTCGACGAGGCGCTGGGCACCGTCGAGGCGTTCAACGAGATGATCACCAGCCGGGGCACCGTCGACGGCGACGAGGACGTGCTCGGTGACGGCATCGCCTTCGCCGGGGTCGCGAAGTACCCGGCGCGGGTCAAGTGCGCGCTGCTGGGATGGATGGCGTTCAAGGACGCCGTTGTTCAGATAGTCGACGACGGCACGACGGTGCCGGCAGGGACCGGAGGAATCGCATCATGACCGACACCACTGCGGCGGAGACGCCGGACTCGGCAGCCACCCCCGACGAGGCCGGGCAGCCCGCGGCGCCGCTCACCCCCGAGCAGCAGGCGTTCGTCGACGACCTCGAGGAGGCGATGCGGGACGTCGTCGACCCCGAGCTCGGGATCAACGTCGTCGACCTCGGACTCGTGTACGGCATCTCGGTCGACGAGGCGGCGGAGACCGTCGCGACGATCGACATGACCCTGACGTCGGCGGCGTGCCCGCTGACCGATGTGATCGAGGAGCAGGCGCGCGGGGCGCTGGTCAAGAGCGGCCTGGTCGACGAGCTGAAGATCAACTGGGTCTGGATGCCGCCGTGGGGTCCGGACAAGATCACCGAGGACGGGCGCGAGCAGCTGCGCGCGCTCGGGTTCACCGTCTAGAGATCCGCGCCCGACACGAACGGGAGCCCACACCGCGCCGGACGGCACGGTATGGGCTCCCGTTCCGCGTTGGCGGTCAGCAGCAGGTCGGGTCGGTGATGAACATCGTGAGGCCGATCTGCTTGAGGAACCCGTTGATGGCGTCGCCGAACGGATCGGCCGCCGCCACCTCGACGGTGACCGGGGACCGACCCATCCCGCCGCCGCAGTTGAACGTGACGGTGTGTGGTCCCGGCGTGACGTTCGTGAACAGCGTCGAGCCGGGGGCGTCGAGGGTGACCTGGTAGTGCTGGACCGGCCCACTCTCGAGGTGGGCGTTGCAGGTGGAGGTGCCTCCCGGCGTCGATCGTTCGGTGGCGACGAGCACCCGGGTGGGTCCCGCGGTGACGGTGGTGGTGAGGTGGCTGCTCGCCTGGGCGGGCCCGGCGCCGACGAGGAAGACCGTCGGCGCGAGCAGGGCGGTCGCGGCAAGCGCGCGCGCTGTGTGGGTGACCATGATGAGACCCCGTGTTCGGATTCGATCAGCCCGGATTGGCTGAGGGGGCATCTCGATCGTCCCACCGGACGTCCGCGCGGAACAGGGAACGCGCGTTCGACGCCGGGGCAGCCGATCGCGGAATCCCGTCGAGACCCGGTGCGGTGCCCTACACTCGCGCCGGATGTGAGTCGCGATTCGCTGCCGGGTTCGGGCGGATCCGGACCGACGCAACTGGGGGAGCGGTGGGAACACGAGCGCGTGCTGCGGTGCTGACCGGCATCGGTGAGCCGGTGCGGGTCCGGGACGTCGAGATCGACACGCTGCGCGAGGACGAGGTGCTGGTGCGGATCGCGGGGGTGGGGATCTGTCACACCGATCTGACCGCGGCCGCGGGCGGAGTCCCGATCCCGCTGCCCGCCGTCCTCGGTCACGAGGGGGCCGGGACGGTCGAGGCGGTGGGCAGCGGCGTCGATACCCTCGCGCCCGGCGACCGGGTGGTGCTCAGCTACTCGGCGTGCCGGGACTGCCGCAGCTGCCACAACGGGCACCCCGCCTACTGTCGGCACTTTGCGGTCCGCAACTATTCGGGCCGCCGTCTCGACGGCACCACCACACTGCACATGAACGGTGCTGCGCTGCACGGAAACTGGTTCGGCCAGTCGTCGATGGCCAGCCACGCGGTGGTGCGTGCCGCCGACGCGGTCCAGGTGTCCGGCGACCTCCCGATCGAACTGCTCGGGCCGCTCGGGTGCGGTATCCAGACCGGGGCGGGGGCGGTGCTGCGGGTGCTGCGCCCGCGTCCCGGCGCCTCGATCGTGGTGTTCGGCGCCGGAGCCGTCGGGCTCGCCGCGGTGCTCGCCGCCGTCGTCGCCGAGTGCGCGTCGATCGTCGTCGTCGACCCGCTCCCGGACCGGCGCGAGCTGGCCCTGAGCCTCGGCGCGACCGCCGCCGTCGACAGCGCCGAAGCGGACCTGCTCCGGCTGCTGCGGACGGCGACCGGCGGCGGCGCCGACCACAGCGTCGACACCGTCAGCACCCAGGAGGTTCTCGCGGCCGCGACGGCGGTGCTGCGCTCGCCGGGCAGCTGCGCCACCGTCGGGCTGCGCGGCAACCGCAACCCGGTGACGCTGGACCAGTCCGCGCTGCTGATGGGGCGCAGCGTCACCGGTGTGATCGAGGGCGACGCCGACCCGCAGCAGTTCGTGCCCGAGCTGATCGCGCTGTGGCGCTCGGGACGCTTCCCCTTCGACCGGATCCTCACCCCGTTCGCGTTCGACGACCTCGACGCCGCCTGGGAGGCCGCCCGGACCGGCGCCGTGGTCAAACCCGTCCTCGTCCTCGGCGCGAACCCCGATCAGGAAGGAACCCGATGAACCACCACGAGCGGACCGAGGAGCTTCTGGCAGCGGAGTCCGTCGACCCGCGGGACCTGGACCGGTTGTGGGCGCAGCTGCCGGTGGTCGGGGTCGACGAGCTGTCGGGGCGCTGGCGGGGCCGCGGTTTCCGGACCGGGCACCGCACCGGCAGGCTGCTGGACACCACCCGCTGGTACGGCAAGACGTTTGGCTCCCGCGTCGACGTGCAGCCGCTGATCTGCCGGGGCGAGAACGATGAGCTGTTCTCCGACGTCGCGGGCGGCAACGGCGAGGCCAGCCTGTGGATGGTCGAGTTCCGCGGCGAGGTCACCGCGACGATGGTCTACGACGGGATGCCGGTGTTCGACCACTTCAAACGGGTCGGCGAGGACACGCTGCTCGGGGTGATGAACGGCAAGAACGTGCTCGACGGCGGGGAGCACTTCTGGTTTGTGCTCGACCGCGACGGGGCATGAGCGGGCGTCGCCTCCATTTGCCTACAGTATGTAGTTAGCTGCATAATGCCATTAGCCAGATTGGGGAGTGCTGATGGTTCGAGTGGGGTTGACCCCTGACCGGCTGACCCTCGCGGGCGCCGAGCTCGCCGACCAGGTGGGCTTCGAGCAGGTGACCGTGTCGGCGCTCGCGCGGCACTTCGGCGTGAAGTCCGCGAGCCTGTACTCGCACGTGAAGGGCACCGAGGACCTGAGAACGCGGATCGCATTGTTCGCCCTCGCGGAACTCGCCGACCGTGCCGCCGACGCCGTGGCAGGCCGGTCCGGCAAGGACGCGCTCGCCGCGTTCGCCGATGCCTACCGCGACTACGCGCGTGAGCATCCCGGCCGATTCGACGCCGCCCGATTGCGCCTGGATCCCGAGACGGCGGCGGCGAGCGCGGGAGTGCGGCACTCGCAGATGATGCGCGCGATCCTGCGGGGCTATGACCTGACCGAGCCCGGTCAGACCCACGCGGTTCGCCTGCTGGGCAGCGTCTTCCACGGCTACGTCACCCTCGAGCTGGCCGGCGGGTTCAGCCACACCGCCGTCGACTCGCAGCAGTCCTGGGAGTGGGTCGTCGACTCGCTCGACATCCTGCTGCGCACCCGAGCAGTCCCTGCCACCGAGAAGTAGGCGAGAAGTAGGAAATGACAAAGACCGACACCAGGTGGGTGACCACACCCATCACCGCAGATCTGCTGCGCGGCTTCCTGGACCTGGAACCGACCCGGCGCGGCGTGCTGCCGCATCGATTGCCCGCGGCGGCGCGCAAGCAGATCCCCGACAGTCAGCTCGCCATGGCCGAGGTGCAGCCGTCCGGAGTGCGGCTCGAATTCCGAACCCGCGCCACCACCATTGAACTGGACTCCCTGCCCACGAAGCGGGCCTACCGTGGCATGCCCGCGCTGCCGGACGGGGTCTACGACCTGCTCGCCGATGGCAAGCTCGCCGCGCAGGCGACGGTCGACGGCGGCAACGTCCACACGATCACCGACCTGCGCACCGGGGCAGCCGAACTGGCGGAGGGGCCAGCTGGCACCGCGCGGTTCACCGACCTACCCGCCGGTGACAAGCACATCGAGATCTGGTTGCCGCACGCGGAGATCACCGAGTTGATCGGCCTGCGCACGGACGCCCCGATCGAACCGATCACCTCCGACGGACGGCGGGTGTGGCTCCACCATGGCAGCTCTATCAGTCAAGGGTCCAACGCCGCGCACCCGAGCAGCATCTGGTCTGCGCTCGCCGCTCGGCACGGCGGCGGGGTCGAACTGATCAACCTCGGCTTCGGCGGTAGCGCGCTGCTCGACCCGTTCACCGCCCGCGCCATGCGCGACACTCCCGCGGACCTGATCAGCGTCAAGATCGGCATCAACATCGTCAACACCGACGCCATGCGGCTGCGCGCGTTCGGTCCGGCGGTGCACGGCTTCCTGGACACCGTCCGCGACGGGCACCCGCACATTCCGCTGCTGGTCGTGTCGCCGATCCTGTGCCCGATCCAGGAGGACACCCCCGGCCCGCTGGCGCCCGACTTCTCGACCGGCAGCATGCGGTTCAAGGCCACCGGCGACCCCGCCGACGTTGCGGCGGGTCGGCTGACGCTCAGCGTGATTCGCGATGAGCTGGCTCGGATCGTCGAACAGCGGGCCGTCGACGACCCGAATCTGCACTATCTGGACGGCCGGGACCTGTATGGGGACAACGACTTCGTCGAGCACCCGTTGCCCGACGCACTGCACCCCAACCCGGAGGGCCATCGCCGGATCGGGGAGAACTTTGTGCGGCACGTCTTCGCGGCCGGACGCCCGTTCGCGGAGTGAGGGCAGCTCGGCGCCGAGGCCTACTGGGTGCGGCGGTAGCGGGACTCGTAGTCGTCGCGTTCGGCGTCGAGCCGCTGCTGCCGATGCGCGTCGAGGAGTTCGGGATCGAGGCCGTGGCTGACGAGTCGGTGGCGCAGGTAGATCCGCTTGAGCGCGAACAGGAAGTAGACGAACGGCAGGAACAGCAGCAGCACCATGCCGATGCGGATGATCCAGGGTCCGGGGATGAGCAGCGGGGCGGCGAGGATCGGGACGCGTTAGAAGGTCTGATTCGGTACCGTCAGCCGGTCTTCGCCTTGTGCTTCGACGCGGGTTTCCCAGGCTCCTTCCTCGCCTCGTCCACGCTGCGCTGCAGCGCGGCGACGAGGTCGACGACCTCCGCGTCGGCCTCCCGCGTCGCACCAGCGGGAACGGACACCTTCTCGCCGCCTGCGGCGATGGTCTCATCCAGCAGCTTCTGCAGCTGCAGCTGGTAGTCGTCGGTGTACGACTCCGGCCGGAAATCCTCCGACATCGACTCCACCAGCATGGTGGCCATCGCGAGTTCCTTGTCGCTCGGCGTCGACGCGCCCTCAAGCTTCTCGAAGTCGGCGGCCCGGACCTCGTCCGGCCACAGCAGCGTCTGGATCACCAGGACGCCGTCGCGGACCCGCAGCGCGGCCAACCGGGTGCGCTGCCGCAGCGTGAAGTGCACCAGCGCGGTCCGGTCGCTCTCGGCCAGCGTCGACGCCAGCAGCTGATACGCCTTCGGTGAGGCCGAGTCGGGTTCGAGGAAGTAGCTCTTGTCCAGCAGGATCGGGTCGATCTGCTCCGACGGCACGAACTGCAGCACCGGAATTTCATGCTTCTCCGCGGCGGGGAGCTTGTCGAAGTCCTCGTCGGTGAGGACCACCTGCGCGCCGTCCTCGGACCGGTACGCCCGGTCGATGTCGGCGTACTGCACCACCTCGCCGCATTCGGAGCAGACCCGGTTGTAGCGGATCCGTCCGCCGTCCCTGCCGTGGACCTGATGGAACTTGATGTCGTGGTCCTCGGTGGCGGAGTAGACCTTCACCGGCACGTTGACGAGACCGAACGCGATGGAGCCTTTCCATATCGACCGCATCATCCCATGATGGTCCATACTGTGGGATCAGGCCAGGTGAAGTCGACTCGGTTGGCGGGGGCAGATGGCGCACAACGCGGTGGTTCGCGTCGGGAACAGGCGTCTGACCTTGACCAATCTCGACAAGGTGCTCTACCCGGAGTCGGGCACCACCAAGGCCGAGGTGCTGCAGTACGTCACCGAGATCGGCCCGGTGTTGCTGCCGCTGCTGACCGGACGGGCATTGACCCGCAAGCGGTGGCCCGACGGCACCGCGGCCGAGCCGTTCTTCCAGAAGAACGCGGAGACCGCGACGCCGGACTGGATTCCGCGGCACCCGCTCGCGGCGGGCTCGAAGACGGTGGACTATCCGGAGGTCACCGAGCTGGCCGCGCTGGTCTACTTCGCGCAGTCCGGGGCCCTCGAGTTCCACGTGCCGCAGTGGCGATTCGCGGACGACGGGACCCCGGCCGACCCGGACCGTCTGGTGATCGACCTCGATCCGGGTCCCGGGGTGGATCTCGACGCGTGCGCGCGGGTCGCGTTGCGGGTGCGGGCAGCGCTGGTGGCGCGCGGCCTCGACGCCCTCCCGGTGACGAGCGGCAGCAAGGGGATTCACCTCTATGCCGCGGTCCCTTCGGGGTGGACGTCGAGACGCTGCAGCGAGGTGGCGAAGGCGATCGCGGTGGAACTCGAGCGGCAGACCCCGGAGTCGGTCACCGCGACGATGACGCGGGCGCACCGGACCGGGAAGGTGTTCGTGGACTGGAGCCAGAACTCGGCGTCGAAGACCACCGTCTCGCCGTACTCGCTGCGCGGGACGGCCCGGCCGCATGCGGCGGCGCCGCGCACGTGGGACGAGCTCGCGGCGCCGGGACTGACGCAGCTGGAGTTCCCCGAGGTGCTCGCGCGGGTGCGGTCGGGCATCGCGCCCGCGGTGCTGCCGGGACCGGGGTCCGCCCCTGCCGCGTCCCCGGCGTGGTCGCCGATGCTCGCGACCGCGACCACCGCTGCCGACTTCGCGGGCCGCGCCGACCCTGCGGTGTGGGCGCTGGAGTACAAGTTCGACGGCATCCGCGCGCTGGTGCACTTCGACTCGGACGCCGCATCCGGCACGGAAACGGTGCGCCTGGTCAGCCGCAACGGGCACGATCTGACCGTCGGCTACCCGGAGCTGGTGCGGATTCCGGCCGCGCTACGCGGGCACGCCGGGGTCCTCGACGGCGAGATCGTCGCGTTCGGCACGGACGGCGCACCGAGTTTCGCGCGGCTGCAGCAGCGGATGGGACGCAGCAGGGCCGCTGACGCGGCGGCGGGCGCCGCGGCGAACCCGGTGGCCCTGCTGGTGTTCGACGTGCTCGAACTCGACGGCACCGTGCTCGCCGGGAAGCCGCTGCGGGACCGGCGCACCGTCCTGGACGCGATCCGGTTCGCGGCCGGGGAGCCCTGGCGGATTCCGGATCTCGCCGCCGAGGGGTTCACCGACGCCCTCGCGGCCAGCTCGGAGCGGCACATGGAGGGGTTGGTCGCGAAGCGGTGGGATTCGGTGTACCGGCCGGGGCGCTCGCCGAACTGGCTGAAGATCAAGCACTTTCGCAGCTGCGAGGTGGTGATCGGGGGCTGGCAGGCAGGGGAGGGCGGACGGGCGCGAGGTATCGGGTCGCTGCTCCTCGGTGCGGGTGACCCCGCAGCGCCGCGGTACGTCGGGAAGGTCGGCAGCGGGTTGACCGCGGCGGCACTGTCCGAGCTCGCCGACCGGACGGCGGCGCTGGCGACCGATCGCCCGTCGCTGGTGGGTGTTCCGGACGCCGAGGCGCGGACCGCGCACTGGCTGCGTCCGGAACTGGTTGCGGAGGTGCGGTTTTCTGAGGTCACGCCGGACGGCAGGCTGCGGCACCCGGTGTGGCGAGGGCTGCGGCCGGACCGATCCGTCGAGGATCTGGGTGACCCGCCGTCGTCGGCGCGGTGACCGGGAGGGGGAGATCGGGGGCCGTTCGGCGACGGGACGATGAACATCGCGGCGGGAAGGCCTCCTCGCCGTGCGATTGGTCTAGTCCTAAATCAGGATCGGGTGCGTGACCACGAACAAGCACATCGCAGCAACCACCACCACCCTTCTCGCCGCGGTCGCGGCAGGTGCCGTCCTCGCGGGCCCGGCAGCCGCGCAGGGCCTCGGAACCACCATCGTCGACCTCGGATCCACCTCGGGCGCACCGACACCGACCAAGACCGTCGTCATCGGCCTCGACGGAACCATGCTCGACCAGATCAAGGCCGCCGACGCGCCCCGGCTGAACCAACTGATCGCGGAGGGCACCAGCGGTGAGTCGTCCATCGCGGGCCACCCGACCATCTCCGGGCCGTCCTGGTCGACGATCCTCACCGGCGTCTGGAACGACAAGCACGGCGTGCAGGACAACTCGTTCGCCGGGGCGCGGTACGACCAGTACCCGACCGCCTTCACCCGGATCGAGACCGCGAACCCGGAACTGCACACCCAGTCGATCTCCACCTGGGACGGGATCGCGACCATCGCGGGCAGCGGGTCGCCCGCGGCCGACGTCGTCACCACCACCGCCAACGCGGGCAGCGTCGGCGCGACCGACACAGCGACCGCCACCGCTGTCGCGAACCAGATCGCCTCCGCCGGCCCCGATTTCATCTTCACCCAGCTCGACCAGGTCGACGGCGCCGGACACGCCGCAGGCACCGATGGGCCCGGCTACCAGAAGGCCCTGACCCGGGTCGACGCCGAGGTCGGCAGGATCGTCGACGCCGTCGACAGGCGCGCCGCCGACACCGGCGAGCAGTGGACCATCCTCGTCACCGCCGACCATGGCCACAAGCCGACCGGCGGTCACGGCGGCCAGACCCCGGAGGAGGCGACCACGTTCGTGATCGCCCGCGGCGCCGGGTACGCCGCGGGCGCCACCGACAACGGCTACACGATCGCCGACATCACCCCGACCGTGCTGACCAACCTCGGTGTCGCGCTGCCCGACAACCTGGATGGCGCACCGCTCGCGAAGACCGCGGCCGTGCTCCCGGTCTTCGGTTCGTAGTCCCGCCCTACCCCCTTTTCGCCCGCCTCGCCGGTGCTCCGCACCGGCGAGGCGGCGTTTGTGTCGGAGTCGATTGCTACATTCGGGCCGTCCTGAGCGGCTTCCTTCGGGTGGTGCTCGTGTTCGCCGTCGTCCGAAGGGTTTTCGCGTACGTGATGATGCTCTCATGGTGATGGGTGCGACCCACGCCGTCTCCGGTGCCGTCGCAGGCCTGCTTGCCGCCCAGGTGCTCCCTTCCGAGTGGGGCGGCCCGACGTCGACCGCCGAGATGTTCACCTTCGCAGGGGTGTGTGCTGGCGCGGCGCTGCTGCCGGACCTCGACACCACCCAGTCGACCGTCGCCCGCTCCTTCGGCCCGGCCAGCTGGGCGCTCGCCAAGGGCGTCGACAGCGTGTCGGTCGGGTACTACCGCATCACCCGCGGCAGGCGCGACCCCAAGCGACGGGGCGGGCACCGCACCCTCACCCACACCGCGCTGTTCGCGGTCGCGCTCAGCGCCCTGGTGTCCTGGCTGATCGTCGCGTTCGGACAGCCCGCGATCATCGGCACCCTGTTCCTGACGCTCGGGCTTGCGCTCCGCGGGCTCGCGGGCGGATGGGCGAAACGCAACGGCTGGGTCGCGGTCACCCTCGTCGCCGGGACCCTGTCCGCACTGACCTGGACCTGGTATCCGGACGAGGTGGGGTCGCGGGCGCTTGGGGTCGCGGTCGGGCTCGGCTGCGCGGTGCACTGCCTCGGCGACGCCATCACCAAGGAGGGGGTGCCGTTCCTTGCGCCGTTGCTGCCGTGGCGGGGGCGCCGCTGGTGGGAACTCCAGCTGCCGTCCTGGCTGTCGATCCGCGCGGGCGGCACGTTCGAACGCGCGCTGCTCGGGCCGCTGCTCACCCTCGTCGCGGTGGGGCTTGCGCTGTGGGCGCTGGACGGCGTTCCCGACGCGGTCGGTCAGACCCTCGGCGAGTTCGCGGCGCCGCGCTGAGGGACCGCGCCGAGGGCGGCGACCAGGTCCCGCACGTGGGCGAGGTCGACGTCGTAGCCGGGGAAGTAGCAGCACACCCGGTCGGCGTTGGCGCCGAAGCGGCGGTCGATCTCGGCCGCGCACTGCTCCGGGGTGCCGCGGACGGCGAGCGTGTCGACCATCGCGTCGTCGACCAACGCCACCATCTCCGCGACCGCGCCCCGCTTGGACAGCGCGTTGAGCGGTTCCTGCCGGTCCGCCCAGCCCTCCACCTCGAGCACCGGACGGTAGGCGGGCGTGGACGCGTAGAACGCGAGCAGCGCCCGCACCCCGGTGGTCGCCGCGGCGAGCTCGGTGTCGGTGCGGCCGGTCGCGACGATCACCTGCGGCACGACCTCGAACTCGCCGCGGTCCCGTCCGGCGCGGTCGAGGCCGAGCTCGACGGCGGGCAGGGTGCGCTGCCGGAAGTGCTGCTCGCTGTGGAACGGCATCACCAGCAGCCCATCCGCCACCTCCGCCGCGGTGCGGGTCATCACCGGGCCGAGGGCGCCCATCAGGATCGGCGGCGGCCCGGACCGGAGCGGACCGGGCACGAACGTCGGCGGCATCAGCGTGTGGGTGTGGAACTCGCCGCGAAAGTCCAGGCGCGACCCGGACTCCCACGCGTCGAAGATGGCTCGGATCGCGAGCACCATCTCCCGCATCCGGGCCGCGGGGCGTGACCACGCCGCCGAGTAGCGCTTCTCGATGTGCGGCCGGATCTGCGATCCCAGCCCGAGCCGGAACCGGCCCCCGGACATCGCCTGCAGGTCCCACGCCGCGTGCGCGAGGTGCATCGGGCTGCGCGGCAACGCGATCGCGACGTTCGTGGTCAGGTCCGCGTCGACGACCGGCGCGGCCGCCACCAGCGGGAAGAACACGTCGTGCGGTCCCTCGAAGGTGAACAGGCCCGCCGCCCCGGTCCCGGCCAGCTCCACCGCCCGACGGGCCGCGTCGGTGGGGGCGGCGTCCAGCTGGATCTCGACCTTCATCGGTGTCCTCTCCGCGGAAATGTGGCGCCGATCAGTGTGCGCCGCACCGGCATCGGCGCGCCGGTGAACAGCCGCCACATCGCGGCGGCGACGGCAACCGGGTCGGCGCGGTCCGACAGGTAGGCGCGCTGCGCGGCAACCGGCAACGCGAAGAACTGCCCGAAAAAGGCGGGGACCCGCTGGGGTGGCAGCGTGAGCAGGGCACGCAGTCCGATCCCGCGCAGCGCCCGCACCGCGCGAGCGGGCGCGGGCCACACCGCCGCCGCCGGGTCGCCCCCGGTGACCAGCGCGTGCACGACGGCGTCGGCGCAGGCGAGGGACGCGGCGACGCTGTACCCGGTGCCGGGGTGCGCGAGGCCGCCGCGGGACCCGAACCCGAACAGGTCCTGCCGCGGCGCGTGCACCGGAAACCGGACCCGCTCAACCGGCGCGTCGTCGGCGGCGGTGACGCCGCGCGCCGCGAGCCGGGTGCGCAGCCGCGTCCGCAGCACGGGCAGCGGCAGCGCGGGGCGGCCGACCAGGCAGGTCTCCTCGAGCAGGACCCGGTCGCTGCCGAGCGGCACCGCGTACAGGAACGACGGTGGCGCGCCGTCGGCGGCGCCGTTGTCGCCGCGCCAGTCCATGAACAGGGCGTCCGCGCCGCCGAGCGCGGGCCGCGCCACCGCACCCGACACGACGATCCCGTACGCCGTCTGCTCCGCCAACCCCGGCGCCCGGCGCACACCACGCGCGTCGACGACGGCGCGGGCGGCGACGCGGGTGCCGTCGGCGAGGGTGACGCCGGCGGCGTCGGCGCGGGCGGCGCGGCCCCGCAGCACCCGCACCGCGCCGAGGTCGAGCGCGGCAACCAGCGCGCCATTGTCGAGCACGACGTACTCGCGGTCGATGCGGTGCCGACCGCCCGCCCAGACGGTCGGCCGCGGCACCCGCGTTGCGACGACATCGGGGTCGAGCCAGCGCGGCAACTCGTCCGCCCACGCGCCGTAGGTCGGCGTCCACGGCCGGTCCGGCGCCGGGTCGACGGCCACCACGCCAAGCCCGGCCGCCGCGGCGCGATGCGCGAGGGCGCGGCCCGCCGGACCAAGGCCGAGGACTAGGAGGTCGGGGACAGTCACCCCGGTAGCTTGGCACGCGGTCCCGTCGCGTCGCCGCCGTCACCGATGCGGTCACCCCCGCGCCGGACCGGTAGACTGGTGGCTTCGTGCGCCCGCGACTGGCATCGTGCGCCCGCGACACCGCCCGTGGCGGCGTCCCGCCGTCAATCCGTCTGAAGTGCCCCGAGGAGTTCGCGCGTGATCACCGCCACCGACCTGGAAGTTCGTGCGGGCGTCCGGACCCTGCTCTCGGCGCCGGGATCGGCGCTGCGCGTGCAGGCGGGTGACCGGATCGGGCTGGTCGGCCGCAACGGCGCGGGCAAGACCACCACGCTGCGCATCCTCGCCGGGGAGGGGGAGCCGTACGCGGGCGTGGTCGTCCGCAGCGGCGATCTCGGTTACCTGCCGCAGGACCCGAAGGAGGGCAACCTCGACGTCCTCGCGAAGGACCGCGTGCTGTCCGCCCGCGGACTCGACGAGATCATCCGCAACATGGAGAAGCAGCAGGCGATCATGGCCGAGGCGGCCGACGACGCCGAACGCGACAAGGCGGTCCGCAAGTTCGGCAATCTCGAGGACCGGTTCTCCGCGCTCGGCGGGTACGTCGCCGAGTCCGAGGCCGCCCGGATCTGCCACAGCCTCGGGCTGCCGGACCGGGTGCTTGGTCAGCAGCTGCGCACCCTGTCCGGTGGTCAGCGTCGCCGCGTCGAGCTGGCCCGGATCCTGTTCGCGGCGTCCGACGGCTCCGGTGGCAAGTCGAACACGACGCTGCTGCTCGACGAGCCGACCAACCACCTCGACGCCGACTCGATCACCTGGCTGCGCGGGTTCCTGCAGAACCACGACGGCGGCCTGATCGTGATCAGTCACGACGTCGACCTGCTCGACGACGTCGTCAACAAGGTGTGGTTCCTCGACGCCGTCCGCGGTGAGGCCGACATCTACAACATGGGTTGGAAGAAGTACCTCGACGCCCGTGCCACCGACGAGCAGCGCCGCCGCCGCGAACGCGCCAACGCCGAGAAGAAGGCGTCCGCGCTGCGGCAGCAGGCGGCCAAGCTCGGCGCGAAGGCCACGAAGGCGACGGCCGCGCAGAACATGGCCAAGCGGGCCGACAAGCTGATCGCGGAGCTCGACGACGTCCGGGTCGCCGACAAGGTGGCGCACATCCGGTTCCCGGAGCCTGCGCCGTGCGGCAAGACGCCGCTGATGGCGAAGGACCTGACCAAGGTGTACGGGTCCCTGGAGATCTTCACCGGTGTCGACCTCGCGATCGACCGCGGTTCCCGCGTGGTGATCCTCGGCCTCAACGGCGCGGGCAAGACGACGCTGCTGCGGCTGCTCGCCGGCGCGGAGAAGCCGGATCTCGGCGAACTGGTGCCGGGGCACGGTCTCAAGACCGGCTACTTCGCGCAGGAGCACGACACCCTCGACGATCAGGCGTCGGTGTGGGAGAACATTCGGCACGCCGCGCCGGACGCGGGGGAGCAGGACCTGCGCGGGCTGCTCGGCGCGTTCATGTTCACCGGCCCGCAGCTCGACCAGCCCGCGGGCACCCTGTCCGGCGGCGAGAAGACCCGGCTCGCGCTGGCCGGTCTGGTGTCCTCGGCGGCGAACGTGCTGCTCCTCGACGAGCCGACCAACAACCTGGATCCGATCTCCCGCGAGCAGGTCCTGGAGGCGCTGCGCAGCTACACCGGCGCGGTCGTGCTGGTCACCCACGATCCGGGTGCCGCGGAGGCGCTGAACCCGGAGCGGGTGATCCTGCTGCCGGACGGCACCGAGGACCACTGGTCGCAGGAGTACCTGGACCTGATCACCCTGGCCTGATCACCCTGGCCTGAGCGAGCGCCGCCCGGCCCGGTCCGGCGCGCGAGGGCCCTGTGCACACACCTCTTCGGGCACGCACACCGGTGTTGGGCGTGCAGCATCCCTGCGCGTGCTGCAGCGCCGGTGTGCACCGGGGTTCCCGCCGTCCACACCGGGAAGGCCTGTGTGCACACACCTCTTCGGGCACGCGCACCGGTGTTGGGCGTGCAGCGTCCCTGCGGGTGCTGCAGTGGGGGTGTGCACCGGCGGCCGCGCCGGGAGCGGGCGCCGGATCTGTACTAGCCTGACCATCGAGAAGTGACTGGGATCACAGTCGGAGGTCGGTGATGGCGGAGCTCGCGTCGGTGCGCAAGGGGGTGCGGGTGTCCGGCGGCGCCAGGGACGCACTACAGACCGAGTTGCGCGACCGCTACCTGCGCGGCGCCAGCATCCGCAGCCTCGCCGACGCGACCGGCCGGTCCTACGGGTTCGTCCGGACGCTGCTCACCGAGGCGGGGGTCGAACTGCGCGGCCGCGGCGGCCCGAACCGGCGCCGTGCGACCCACGGCACCTGACGTCGCCGGGCAAGCACCCGTGTGCACACACCTTCTCGCTGACGCACACGGGTTCTGGACGCCGATTCCCCCTGTGCGTGCCGCACGATTTTGCGCTGTGCGTGCCGCACGATTTTGCGCTGTGCATGCGGCAGAAGGTGTGTGCAGGCGAGCGGCATTTACTCCTGCCGCCGGACCGATTCCTCCACGAGATCGAGTACCGCGGACAGGTTCTCGCCGCCGTGCCCGGACGCGATGCGCGCGATCAGCCCGTCGAGGACCAGGTCCAGGTAGCCGACCAGGACATCGGTGGGCAGATCGTCGCGCAGCCGGCCCGCCTCCTTCTGCCGTTCCAGCCGCGCGACGGTGGCCTCGGTGAGTTCGACGCCGCGTTCGCTCCATTCGCGGGCGAACTCCGGGTCGGTCCGTAGCCGCCGGGAGATCTCCACCCGCGTCGCGAGCCAGTCGAACTCGTCCGGTTTCGCGAGCAGGTCCCGCATCACCTGGACCAGGCCCTCCTCGGCGGCGACGTCGGCCATCCGGGTCGCGTCCTGCTGCGCGAGGGCGAGGAACAGGCCGTCCTTGTCCTTGAAATGGTGGAAGATCGCGCCCCGCGACAGTCCGGTGGCGTCCTCGAGCCTGCGCACGGTCGCACCCTCGTACCCGTACTCGGCGAAGCAGCGGCGGGCGCCGTCGAGGATCTGCCGACGGCGCGCAGCCAGATGGTCGTCACTGACCTTGGGCACGGGCTTCCTCCTTCGTCGGTCGCCTGTGCGTGTTTTCGGCCAAGGCAACCCTCCTTCGTCGGGTCACCTGTGCGCGTTTTCGGCCGTCGCGAGATACCTCGCCAACGCACAAAGCGCTCACGACCACGTGATCTCGCACGCTCGCCTTCCAGCGAAGTGGTCGTGAGCGCTTTGTGCTCCCCTAGGGGCCGAAAACGCGCACAGGCGCGTAGCGCCTACTAGCCCCGGATCATGTTGCGCAGCACGTACTGCAGGATGCCGTCGTTGCGGTAGTAGTCCGCCTCGCCGGGGGTGTCGATGCGGACGACCGCGTCGAACTCCACCTTCGCGCCGTCGGTCTTGGTCGCGGTGACCTTGACCGTCTTCGGGGTGACGCCCTCGTTCAGCTTCTCGATGCCCGCGATGTCGAAGGTCTCGGTGCCGTCGAGGCCCAGGCTCGCGGCGGACTCGCCCGCCGGGAACTGCAGCGGGATGACGCCCATGCCGATGAGGTTGGAGCGGTGGATCCGCTCGAACGACTCGGTGATGACGGCCTTCACGCCGAGCAGGCGGGTGCCCTTGGCCGCCCAGTCACGCGAGGAGCCGGAACCGTACTCCTTGCCGCCGAGGACGACCAGCGGGATGCCCGCGGCCTGGTAGTTCTGCGACGCGTCGTAGATGAACGCCTGCGGCGCACCCTCGACGGTGAAGTCGCGGGTGTAGCCGCCGGACACGCCGTCGAGCAGCTGGTTCTGCAGGCGGATGTTCGCGAACGTGCCGCGGACCATCACCTCGTGGTTGCCGCGACGGCTGCCCAGCGAGTTGTAGTCCTTGCGCTCGACACCGTTGGCGTCGAGGTACTGCGCGGCCGGGGTGCCGGGCTTGATCGGGCCTGCCGGGCTGATGTGGTCGGTGGTGACCGAGTCGCCGAGCAGTGCCAGCACCCGCGCACCCGTGATGTCGCTGACCGGGGTGGTCTCCATCGCCATGCCGTCGAAGTACGGCGCCTTGCGGACGTAGGTCGACTTGTCGTCCCACGCGAAGGTGTCGCCCTCCGGGGTGGCCAGGTTCTGCCAGCGCTCGTCACCGGCGAAGACGGTGGCGTAGGACTTGCGGAACATGTCCTGGCTGATCGCGGCCTTGATGGTGTCGTCGATCTCCTGCGCGGACGGCCAGATGTCCTTGAGGAAGACGTCGTTGCCGTCCGTGTCCTGGCCCAGCGCGTCGACCTCGAAGTCGAAGTCCATCGTTCCGGCGATGGCGTACGCGATGACCAGCGGCGGGGACGCCAGGTAGTTCATCTTCACGTCGGGGGAGATGCGTCCCTCGAAGTTGCGGTTGCCGGACAGCACCGCGGTGACCGCGAGGTCGTTGTCGTTGACCGCCTTGGAGATCTCCTCCGGCAGCGGGCCGGTGTTGCCGATGCAGGTGGTGCAGCCGAAGCCGCCGAGGTAGAAGCCGAGCTTCTCGAGGTACGGCCACAGGCCGGCCTTCTCGTAGTAGTCGGCGACGACCTGCGAGCCGGGAGCCATGTTGGTCTTGACCCACGGCTTGGAGGACAGGCCCTTCTCGACCGCGTTGCGGGCGAGCAGCGCGGCGCCGATCATCACCGACGGGTTCGAGGTGTTGGTGCAGGAGGTGATGCCCGCGACCGCGACCGCACCGTGGTCGAGGACGAACTCGCCGCGGTCGGAGGACACCTTCACCGGCTTGCTCGGGCGACCGGTCGCACCGTTCGCTGCCGACGGGACGACGGCCTCGTCGTTGGCGGTGGAGTGCTCGACCGGATCGGACGCCGGGAAGGACTCCTCGACGGCCTCGTCCAGCGCGGAGTGCGCCGCGGACTCGCCGTTGGTGACGTAGGTGTTGATGTCGCGCCGGAACGCGGCCTTCGAGTCGGACAGCAGGATCCGGTCCTGCGGGCGCTTCGGGCCGGCGATCGACGGCACGACGGTGCCGAGGTCCAGCTCGAGGTACTCCGAGTAGGCGGGCTCGTTCGCGGCGTCGTGCCACATGCCCTGCTCCTTGGCGTACGCCTCGACGAGCGCGAGCTGCTCGTCGCTGCGGCCGGTCAGGCGCAGGTAGTTGATGGTCTCGCCATCGATCGGGAAGATCGCTGCGGTGGAACCGAACTCGGGGCTCATGTTGCCGAGGGTGGCGCGGTTGGCGAGGGGCACCTCGGCGACGCCTGCGCCGTAGAACTCGACGAACTTGCCGACCACACCGTGCTTGCGGAGCATGTCGGTGACGGTGAGCACGACGTCGGTTGCGGTGACGCCCGGCTGGATCTCACCGGTCAGCTTGAAGCCGACGACGCGCGGGATCAGCATGGAGACCGGCTGGCCGAGCATCGCGGCCTCGGCCTCGATGCCGCCGACGCCCCAGCCGAGCACGCCGAGGCCGTTGACCATCGTGGTGTGCGAGTCGGTGCCGACGCAGGTATCGGGGTACGCCTGGCCATTACGGGTCATGACGGTCGGCGCCAGGTACTCGATGTTGACCTGGTGCACGATGCCCATGCCCGGGGGGACGACCTTGAAGTCGTCGAACGCGCCCTGGCCCCAGCGCAGGAACTGGTAGCGCTCGCCGTTGCGCTGGTACTCGAGGTCGACGTTGCGCTCGAGAGCGTCGGCCTGGCCGAAGACGTCGAGGATGACCGAGTGGTCGATGACCATGTCGGCGGGCGAGAGCGGGTTGACCTTGTTCGGGTCGCCGCCGAGGGTGGCGACGGCCTCACGCATGGTGGCGAGGTCGACGACGCAGGGAACGCCGGTGAAGTCCTGCATGATCACCCGGGCGGGGGTGAACTGGATCTCGACGCTCGGCTCGGCCGAGGGATCCCAGTTCGCGATCGCGCGGATGTGGTCGGCGGTGATGTTGGCGCCGTCCTCGGTGCGCAGCAGGTTCTCGGCGAGAACCTTCAGCGCGTAGGGCAGCTTCTCGGTGCCGGGAACGGCGTTCAGGCGGAAGATCTCGTAGGAGTTCTGTCCGACCTCCAGCGTCCCCTTGGCGCCGAACGAATCAATACTGGTGCTCACGTCAGCTCCACTCGTCATTGAGGTTCGCCGTCGACGGGGCTGTGCCGACGGCAAGCGAGGCTCGTCGCGGCGACCAGTCAGGTGTCATGACCGGAAGCTGCCATGTGGTCGACTGTGTCGAGACCGACCCGGTAGGTCGCGCCGAAGTACCTCGCAGTGACTCTAACAGTACGCTTGTCCTGTGAAATCTGCGGCATCCGCACGGTGTGCGGGTCGCGCATCGGTGATCCTCGTCCGTCTGCCCGGTGACCGCAAACGGGCCGGACGGTCCCGGCGCCATCACGGTGAGTGGTCGCGTGTGGTGCGCCGCAGGCGCCCAGGGCGGCCGCGGTCCCGTAAGGTGCGGGGGCGGTCTCGTCACCGCACCGCCACCACGACACACCCGGATGAGAGATGCCTGCCGCCCATACCGTCGCGTTCCTTCCGGCCCCCGCCGACATCCCGCCCGGTGTCGACATCGACACCATCCGCGCCGATCTGTCGGACGACGGTGTGTCCGCACCGTCCGCGGACGTTGCCGAACTGCAGGACGTGGTCGCGCGCGCGGGTGAGCACGACCTGACCCTGCGCATCGTCGTGCTGGACCGCAATCCCGGCAGGGATGAGCAACTCCGGGACATCGCGACCGAGATTGGCACCGAGGACGGCGGGACCGTGCTGGTGCTGAGCCCGAATTGGGTGGGCACCTACAGTGATTCGCTCGCGCGGGTGACGATCGAGGACGCGCAGGACCACGCGTACACCGGCAAGGCCGTCGACTCCGCCAACCAGTTCCTCGACGAGGTGATCCGCCCGGACGCCCCGTACGGGCTAATCACGATCGGCCTCGTGCTGGTCGTCGGGGGCGGCGCTGCCGCCACCTGGTTGCTCCGGACACGCCGCCTCGACGCCGAACGCCGGTCGCGCTGAACGGCATTCGTTCCGACGCTCGCTGACGACCGCCCGCTGCGACTCTGTGTCGTGCCGCGGGCGATTCGTTCCAGGACACGGCACCTGTGTGCGGTGTAATTACCCCTGTGTCGTTTGTGACTGAAGTTTCGCCAGTGCGCGAAGTGTCGTACGGTGCCATTGGCGCTTTTTGGGGAAGAAGTGTCACTGTGGGCGCGGTAGCCACGAGAGTGACGCCTGCCCGTCGGTGTTCGCTGGCGTACCGGCCTGCGGGCGGGGCGGGTCTTCCCCGGACGGTCCCGAACCGAGGGAGACGACAGTGAGTCGGACGACAGCGAGTCGAGGGGCACTCAGCGGCGGCCGCCGCCGCGCACACGCAGCCGGACGAACTCGTGGCGCGCAGATGCTCGTCGGGTTCGGCATCGCCGCGTCACTGCTCGCGGGCAGCGCGGGGCTCGCCGAAGCGGTTCCGCCGCCACCACCCAACCCGAGCGACGGCCAGCTGCAGCAGGCCGACTCCGACGTCGCGGCCCGCGTCGGTCAGGTCGGTGCGCTGATCGGCCAGGTGGCGGGCGCCGACCAACAGTTGCGGGCCCTCGACGATGCGGTCGCGATCAAACGGGAGGACGTCAACCGGGCGCTCGTCGACCTGCAGAACGCGCGGGATGCGGCAGGGGCGGCGGCGGACGCGGTTGGGACAACACTGCAGGCGCTCCGGGACGCGGGAGACCAGATCACGGCGGCCCAGGTGCGGTTCGACGAGTTCGCCGCCAACACCTACCGGCAGGGCACCGGCGTCGCCTCGCTCGCCTCGTTCATCGGGTCAACGGGGCCGGGCGACATCCTCGATCGGGCGCAGCTGCTGCGGGTCCTCGCCACCAAGAAGGACGCGGTGCTCGACGGTTTGCAGCGGGCCCGCACCGCCGAGGCGAACAAGAACTCCGCGGCCCGCGAGGCGAAGCAGCGCGCCGACGCCGCCGCGTCGGCGGCCGAGTCACGCAAGGCGGACGCCGAGAACGCGATCGCGGTGGCCCGCGCCGCGCTCGCGGCCGAGGCGGAGAAGAAGGCGGCGATCGAGGCGGAGAAGGCGGCCGCCGAAGCCAAACTCGCCGCCGCGCGTGACAACGTCTCCGGCCTGCAGAGCCAACGCCAGGCCTTTGTCAACTGGGACCGGCAGAGGGCAGCGGAGCAGGCCGCTGCCGCCGCGGCGGCGCAGGCGGCCAGGGAGGCGGCGGCCAAGGCTGCTGCGCGGGTCGCAGCGGACCAGGCGGCGCGGGACCGGGCCAACGCGCTGGCCGAGGGGCAGCGCAGCCATACCCAGATCGAGGACGATCCGGCCGAACTGCCGTCGTGGTCGAGACCCGACGACGACACCGGAACCGGAGGCGATGAATCCGGTGCCGCCGAACCCGACGGCACCGAGTCCGGGGGAGACGAGTCCGGGGGAGACGAGTCCGGCGGCACCGGCGGCACCGACCCGGACGGCACCGACCCGGACGGCACCGAATCCGGGGGCGCCGATGGCACCGATGGCACCGACTCGGACACGTCGGACTCCACCGAGGGCGACGGCACGGCAGCCACACCGCCGACGTCCACGACACCGAAGCCGAAGCCGACCCCCTCGGTCACCGGAAGCGCCGCGATCGAAACCGTGATCGACCGCGCGATGTCCCAGCTCGGTGTTCCCTACGCGTGGGGCGGCGGCGACGCGAACGGCCCGACGCTCGGTATCCGCGACGGCGGCGTCGCCGACAGCTACGGCGACTTCAACAAGGTCGGATTCGACTGCTCCGGGCTGATGATCTATGCGTTCGCCGGCATCGGGATCTCATTGCCGCACTACACCGGATACCAGTACACCGCGGGCGAGCAGGTGCCGACATCGCAGATGAAACGCGGTGACATGGTGTTCTACGGGCCCAATGCCAGCCAGCATGTCGGGCTGTACCTTGGCAACGGGGAGATGCTCGAAGCTCCGCAGTCGGGATCATTCGTGAAGGTGTCGCCGCTGCGCTGGGACGGCATGACCCCGTATGTGGTCCGGATGGTGTCCTGACCCGGCGAACCGCGTCGGGTCCGGGGAGTGGAAAGCGGAGGACAGTTGGTGACGTCACAGGACGCGGACGGCGGCGCGGCGACGAACGGGAACCCGGTTCCGGCTGGGGACGCGACGCGGAACGGCCCCGCGGGGACGGCATCCGGGATCCGGGACGACGCACAGTTGCTCGAGCAGGTGATCTACGAGGTTAAGCGGGTCATCGTCGGCCAGGACCGGCTCGTTGAACGGATCCTCGTCGGGCTGCTCGCGAAGGGACACGTCCTCCTCGAGGGCGTGCCCGGTGTCGCAAAGACGCTCGCCGTCGAGACGTTCGCGACCGTGGTCGGTGGGTCCTTTTCCCGCGTCCAGTTCACCCCCGACCTGGTGCCAACCGACCTCGTCGGTACCCGGATCTACCGCCAGGGCCGCGAGCAGTTCGACATCGAGCTCGGGCCCGTCGTCGCGAACTTCCTGCTCGCCGACGAGATCAACCGGGCGCCGGCGAAGGTGCAGTCCGCGTTGCTCGAGGTGATGGCGGAACGACACGTCACGATCGGCGGCAAGACGTTCCCGATGCCGGAGCCGTTCCTGGTGATGGCGACGCAGAACCCGATCGAGAACGAGGGCGTCTACCCGCTGCCGGAGGCACAACGCGACCGGTTTCTGTTCAAGGTCCTCGTCGACTACCCGTCGGTCGAGGAGGAGCGCGAGATCGTCTACCGGATGGGGGTCGCCGCCCCCGAGCCGCGTCAGGTGCTCGGCCCGGACGACCTGATCCGGCTGCAGAAGACCGCGGCCGGGGTGTTCGTCCACCACGCGCTCGTCGACTACGTCGTCCGGGTCATCGCCGCGACCCGCACCCCCGACGCGTTCGGGCTGTCCGACGTCGCAAGCTGGATCTCCTACGGTGCATCACCGCGCGCAACGCTCGGGATCATCTCCGCGTGCCGGGCGCTGGCGATGCTGCGCGGCCGCGACTACGTGATCCCGCAGGACATCCTCGACGTCGTCCCCGACGTGCTGCGCCACCGCCTCGTGCTGTCCTACGACGCCCTCGCCGACGAGGTCAGCCCCGACGACGTGATCACCCGGGTCCTGCAGACCGTCGGCCTGCCGCAGGTGGCGGCGCAGCCGGTCCCGCCGGTCCCCGTCCAACCGCAGGCGCCGACAGCCCCGGTCGGCGGCGCGCCGCGGTGACCGGAGCCGCCTCACCCACCGGGCCCGCGGCACCGCAGTCGGGTGCCGGGCACGGGGCACCGCCGTCGCTGCGCTCCGGCGAACTGCGGGACCCCGAACTCGCGGCGGCGCTGCGCACCCTCGAGCTGACCGTCCGGCGCAGGCTCGACGGCGTCCTGCACGGCGAGCACCTCGGCCTGATCCCCGGCCCCGGCACCGAACCCGGCGACGCGCGGCCGTACCAGCCGGGCGACGACGTCCGGCAGATGGACTGGTCGGTCACCGCCCGCACCACGCACCCGCACGTGCGGCAGTCCGTCGCCGACCGCGAACTGGAAACCTGGCTGGTGGTGGACCTGTCCGCCAGCCTGGACTTCGGCACCGCCGGTGCGGAGAAGCGGGACCTCGCGGTCGCGGCTGCGGCGGCCGTCGCGCACCTGACCAGCGGTGGTGGCAACCGAATCGGGGCGATCGTCGCGACCGGCCACCACACCGTCCGGATCCCGGCCCGCGGCGGCCGCCTGCACGCGCAGGCCATGCTGCGGACCATCGCCACCACCCCGCACGCGCCGGACGGGGTCCGCGGCGACCTCACCGGCGCGATCGAGGCGCTCCGCAGGCCGCAACGCCGCCGCGGCCTCGCGGTGGTGATCAGTGACTTCCTCGGCCCCCTCGACTGGGAACGCTCGCTGCGCGCCGTTTCCGGCAGGCACGACCTGCTCGGCATCGAGGTGCTCGACCCACGGGACCTGGAACTGCCGGACCTCGGCGAGGTGGTGCTGCACGACCCGGAGACCGGACGGACCCGCGAGTTCACCACAACGCCGCAACTGCGGGCCGACTTTGCGGCGGCGGCGCAGGCGCACCGCGACCAGGTGGAGCAGACGCTGCGCCGCTGCGGCGCGCCGGTGCTGGGGTTGCGCACCGATCGGGACTGGATCGCCGACGTGGTTCGCTTCGTCGCCGCGCGCCGCCACAGTTATGGTTCCCGGGTGAATCGAGTGACCCGACCGTGAGTTTCTCCCAGTTCGCGTCACCGCTGTGGCTCGCGTTCCTGCTCGTCGTCGCGGCGCTGGCCGCCGGATATGTTCTCGCGCAACGGAAGCGGCAACGCAACCTGCTCAGGTTCTCGAACCTCGAGATGCTCGAGAAGGTTGCACCTGCCCGCCCCGGACGGTGGCGGCACCTGCCGACCGCCCTCGTCCTGGTCGGCCTGATGCTGCTGACGGTGGCGCTCGCCGGACCCACCTCCGACAAGCGGGTGCCGCGCAACCGGGCCACCGTGATCCTGGTGATCGACGTGTCGCTGTCGATGAAGTCCACCGACGTCGAACCGACCCGGCTCGCCGCCGCACAGGAGGCCGCGAAACAGTTCGCGGACGGCCTGACCCCGGGCATCAACCTCGGGCTGGTCGCGTTCGCGGGCACCGCGTCCGTGCTGGTGTCGCCGACCATCAACCGGGACGAGACGAAGGCGGCGATCGACCACCTCACCCTCGCCGAGCGCACCGCGACCGGTGAGGCGATCTTCACCTCGCTGCAGTCCATCGAGACCCTCGGTGCGGTCCTCGGCGGCGGCGACCAGGTGCCGCCCGCCCGGATCGTGCTGCTCTCGGACGGCAAGCAGACCGTGCCCGACAGCCCCGACGCGCCCCGCGGCGGGTACACCGCGGCGCGGCAGGCGAAGGAGGCGGGCGTGCCGATCTCGACGATCTCGTTCGGCACCTCCTACGGCACCGTCGACATCGGCGACGAACGGATCGCCGTCCCGGTGGACGATCCGTCGCTGCGGGAGATCGCGAACCTGTCCGGCGGCACCTTCTTCACCGCGTCCAGCCTCGAGGAGCTGAAGCGGGTGTACGACACCCTCGAGGAGCAGATCGGCTTCGAGACCGTCCGGGGCGACGCGAGCCGCGTGTGGCTGGTGCTCGGTGTCCTCGCCACCGCGGCCGGGTTGGGTTCGGCCCTGGTTCTGCGCCAACGGCTGCCGTGACCGTGGCCGGACTGTCACACTGACCCGGCTCCGCCAAAGCACACTGACCCGGCTCCGCCAAAGCACACTGACCCGGCTCCGCCAAAGCACACACTGACCCGACTCCACGAATAAGCTGCCACCGAATCGGAACAGCCGGAACACAACAGATAGGTTGATCGAATGTCGAACGCGTCCACCCCGTCCCGCTCCGTGCTCGTGACCGGAGGCAACCGGGGCATCGGCCTCGCGGTGGCCCAGCGTCTCGCCGCGGACGGTCACAAGGTGGCGGTCACCCACCGCGGCTCCGGCGCACCCGACGGCCTGTTCGGTGTGCAGTGCGACGTCACCGACACCGACTCGGTGGACCGGGCGTTCGGTGAGGTCGAGGCGCATCAGGGCCCGGTCGAGGTGCTGGTCGCGAACGCGGGCATCACCGATGACACCCTGCTGATGCGGATGACCGAGGAGCAGTTCACGAACGTCCTCGACGCGAACCTGACCGGCGCCTTCCGCTGCGCGAAGCGTGCCAACCGGGCGATGCTGCGGGGACGCTGGGGCCGGATGATCTTCCTCGGCTCCGTCGTCGGTCTCGCCGGCCAGGCCGGGCAGATCAACTACGCCGCATCGAAGGCCGGTGTCGTCGGTCTCGCGCGGTCGGTGACGCGGGAGCTCGGGTCGCGGTCGATCACCGCGAACGTCGTCGCCCCCGGCTTCATTGAGACGGACATGACCGCGGATCTGCCCGCCGACACGAAGGAGATGGCGCAGAAGTTCATTCCGCTGCAGCGGCTCGGCAAGCCCGAGGATGTCGCCGCGGTCGTGTCCTTCCTCGCGTCCGAGGACTCCGCCTACGTCTCCGGCGCGGTGATCCCCGTCGACGGCGGCATGGGCATGGGTCACTGACCTTCGTACCACCCTCGTACCCACCGACTTTCGTACTTCCTCTAGGAGCACAACCATGGGCGGATTGCTCGACGGCAAGACCATTCTCGTCACCGGCATCATCACCGACGCATCGATCGCGTTCCACACCGCGAAGGTCGCGCAGCAGCAGGGTGCCACCGTGATCATCACCGGCATCCCCGAACGGCTGCGGCTGATCGACCGGATCGCGCAACGGCTCCCGGAGTCGGTGCCCGCGGCCATTCCGCTGGACGTGACCGACGAGGAGAGCCTCGCCGCGCTCGCCGACAAGGTTCGGGAGCTGGCCCCCCAGGGGCTCGACGGTGTGGTCCACTCGATCGCGTTCGCGCCCAAGACCCTGATGGGTCCGGACGCGCTGCCGTTCCTCGAGGGTCCCGGGCCCGACGTCGCGAAGGCCTTCGAGATCTCCGCGTGGAGCTACGCGTCCCTCGCCCGCGCCGTGCTGCCGGTCATGAACGAGCGCGGCTCGATCGTCGGCATGGACTTCGACCCGCGCACCGCGATGCCGGACTACAACTGGATGGGTGTCGCCAAGGCGGCGCTTGAGTCGGTGAACCGGTACGTGGCGCGGGAAGTGGGCTACGCCAAGAAGATCCGCTCGAACCTGGTTGCTGCGGGACCGATCAAGACCCTCGCGGCCAAGGCGATCTCGGGGACGGCGACCGACGACGCCAAGAAGCTGACCATGCTGAACGAGTACTGGGACGGCGCATCGCCGATCGGCTGGGACGTCAACGATCCGGGTGTGGTCGGCACCAGCGTCTGCGCGGTGCTCTCGGACTTCCTGCCCGCCACCACCGGCTCGATCATCTACGTCGACGGCGGGGCCAGCCACAACACCTGGTTCCCCGAGAACTTCATGGGCTGAGCCGGTGTACGACGCCCTCCTGCTGCTGTCCTTCGGCGGACCCGAGAAGCCCGCCGACGTCCGGCCGTTCCTCGAGAACGTCACCCGCGGCAGGGGGGTGCCGCCGGAGCGCCTCGACGAGGTGGTCGAGCACTACCTGCACTTCGGCGGGGTGTCCCCGATCAACGCCCTCAACCGGGACATCATCGCCGCCGTCGAGGCCCAATTCGGCTCGGCGGGAACCGGACTGCCGGTGTACTTCGGGAACCGGAACTGGCATCCGATGGTGGAGGACACCGTCGCACGGATGCGGGACGACGGGATCCGGTCGGCGCTGGTCTTCCCGACCTCGGCGTGGGGCGGCTACTCGGGGTGCAGGCAGTACCACGAGGACATCACCCGCGCCCGAGCTGCCGTCGACGGGGCGCCGGAGCTGACGAAGCTGCGCCAGTACTACGACCATCCGCTGATCGTGGCCGCGTTCGCGGACGCGATCAGCGCGGCACGGCAGGAGCTGCCCGCGGAGCAGCGGGCAGGCGCGCGTCTGGTGTTCACCGCGCACTCGGTGCCGGTCGCGGCGGATTCCAGCGCGGGTCCGCCCCGCGACGGCGGCAGGCTCTACAGCCGCCAGGTCGCGGAGGCCGCCCGGCTGTGCGCGGCGGCGGTCGGTGCGCCCGAGCACGACCTGGTGTGGCAGTCCCGCTCCGGGCCGCCGCAGGTGCCGTGGCTCGACCCCGACATCTGCGATCACCTGGACGCCGTCGCCGCGGCCGGCGCGACCGCGGTAATCGTCTGCCCGGTCGGGTTCGTCTCGGACCACCTCGAGGTGATCTGGGACCTGGACACCGAGGCCAGGGATCGGGCCGCCGACCTGGGGCTCGGGTACGTGCGGGCGGGCACGCCCGGTACCGACCCGCGGTTCGCGGCGCTGGTTGCCGAGCTCGTCGCCGAGCGGACCGCGGAGGCGCCGGCCCGCAGGCTCGGCACCGAACCGCTGTACGGCGTCGGAACCAACGGTGCGCTGTGCGCCGTCGACTGCTGCGCCCCGGTACGCCGTCCGGCCAGGTGACCGGGCGGTCACGCACCCCTGGTGCGTGACCGGTGATCGGGGGAGGATGGGACTCTCACCACCTCCCTCGGCATCGGCAGGAGGGGTTCCCATGCCGTACACACATCCGCTGCGACGCCTGCTCACGATCGGCGTTGCCGCCGCCGCGATGATTCTCGCAGGCCCCGCCGCCGCGGTCGGCGCGGCGGACTCGGGTGCGGGCGACCGGTACGTGTCAAACCCGCCGGACGACGACCACCTCGTCGGCTACTGCGACGACCAGGCACAGCTGGGAAACAACCTGGAGGCGCAGGGCGACCACGACCGGGCGGCGAGCGTCGTCGGCGCCGCCAACATGCGCGGCTGCCGCATCTACACCTTCCCCGCCTAACCCTCATGCCGGGGCGGTCAGCACGACCGCGCTGGCCGCCCCGGCGTCGAGGCGATACCCGCCCACGCCCACCGGGACCGACTCGGAGCCGGCCGGGGTGAAGGTGCCGTCGGCCGCCACCTCGGCGCCGGCGAACGTGGTCCCGTCGATGGCCTCCGGTGCCCCGCCGGTCAGCCGCTGGACGTGCGCGGGCCCGGACGCGCCCTCGCCCGGCCCGCCGTTGATCGCCACGGTGAGGGCGACATCGGCGTCGCGGTCGAGGTTGTCGACCAGGACCCGAATCGTGCCGTCGGGCAGGCGGACCGCCAGCGCCGACACGTGCCGGTCACCGGAATCCACCGTGGTGGGCAGGATCCGGCCGCCGACCAGCTCCGCGACGGCGAGGGCACCGTAGTAGTTGGGGTTCGGGCGCGCCAGGCCCGATCTGCGGGCGGCGTCGTCCGGGAAGCAGAAGACCGGGTAGCTCTCGCAGTCGTTCGGTTGCAGGTGCAGGTTGACCCCGGTGACACCCTCCCGCGCGGCGGTCATCAGATAGTCCACCGTCCAGAGTGCGCCGCCGAAACTGTTCGTGACCCCGGGCAACCCCTCCTTGGCGACGGAGTTGGTTTCCGACAGCCGCGGCTGCAGACCCGCCCGCTCGGCGGTGGCGACCAGGTCGCGGATGAACGCGGTCTGCCGGTTCGAGGTGTCCCGCGACATCAGCGCGTCGACGGTCGGCTGACCGCCGACCAGCGCGGAGCTGCCGTCCGAGAGCCCCAGCCGTTCGGTGTTGACGAACGGGTAGTAATGCTGGTTGAGGGACCGGCTCTCGGCGCCGAACCGGTCGATGTAGGAGTCCAGCCACGGGTCGACCAGGGTGGCCCTCATCGCGGCCTCGGCGAGCGTGCTCCCGGTCCCGCCCGCCGCGGTGTCCGGCCCCTCGACGGCGACCCCGGGTGCGGCCGCCGCGATCGCCTCCCGGTAGGTGTGGGCGTCGTCCGCGTAGCTTCCCGGCAGATACGGCGTTCGGTCGCCGCCGCCGGTCAGCGGCGTCAGCAGGTAGAAGTTGGGTTCGTTGCCGATCTGCACCGACCGAAGGGCAGCGCCGATCCGGTCCCGCGCGGCGCGGACGCGGCGGCGGCGGCGGCCGGGTCGAAGTGCGCGAGGTTCACGCCGAGGTCGACGCTCCAGCCGGTGTTGCGCGCCAGCTCACCGACCCGCGTCAGGTCGTCCGGGGTCACCCGCTGTCCGTTGGCCCACGCAGGCAGCGGCGACGCGGGGTCCGGGGTCCACGCGGTGTTGTCGACCTGGTTCGCGCTGAACCGCAGGTTGCCTGCCCGGCCCAGATTCGCGATCAGCGCAGCCACGTTCCCGGCGCCGGGCGCAATCCACGGCTCGTGCATCAGGTTCGCCTCGAACGACAACCCGAGGAAGTCGGCGGGGATGGTGCGGCCTGGCCGGTCGGCGTCGACGACGATGGTCACCGGCGTCGCTGGCTCGGCGGCCGCCGGAACGGTGGTGAGTGCCACCGGAAGGGCGGCGGCGACCAGGACGACGGCCAGCCGATCGGGCCGGAAGCGGGAGCGGCTCATTGCGCGGAATCCTCCTGTGCGGGCGTGGTGTTCGACCGGGTGGGTGGATCGCTGGCAGCCTAGCGCGCCGACGCGGGGACGCGCGGGCGGAACGCCGAGCGGTGTCGGGCGTAGGATCGGCAGGGTCGAGCGGCCGGGCGATCGTACGGCCGAACGGAGCGACCTCGATGGCGAGGTGTCGATCGTGCGAACCGACGGGGACACGTGGGACATCGTCCACAGCGTTGGCCGGACGGCGCTGGGGGTGGCGACCTTCCGCGCGCTGGAGTCGGAGCGGCCGGAACCGCTGATTGTCGACGAGTTCGCGCGGTGGTTCGTCGAGGCGTCCGGGGACGCGCACTTCATCGGACTGCTCGCCGATCCGTCCCCGCTCGAGGAGGTCCCGTTCTTTTTCCCGGGGTTCATGGGGCTCCGGACGAGGTTCTTCGACGACCACTTTGCGGCGGCGGCCGCGGCGGGTGTCACGCAGGCGGTGATCGTCGCTGCCGGGCTCGACGCGCGGGCCTACCGCCTGCACTGGCCCGCAGGTGCGACCGTGTACGAGGTGGACCGGGCGAGCGTCCTCGACTTCAAGGCGGCGGTGCTGACCGCGCGCGGCGCCCGCGCCAACGCGGACCGGCGGCCGGTCGCCGTCGACCTGCGCGACGACTGGCCTGCCGCGCTGCGCGCCGCGGGTTTCGAGCCGAGCCTGCCGACGGCCTGGTCGGCGGAGGGGCTGCTGCCGTATCTGCCCGGTGCGGCCCACGACGCGCTGTTCGAGCGGATCGACGCCCTCTCGGCGACCGGCAGTCGGATCGCCGTCGACGGGATCGGGGGCGGCGCCGACATCAAGCGGTTGCTTGCGTTGCAGGACAAGTACTTCCGGGACCGGAATCCGTTCGGCGACCTGGACGTCGCCGCCCTCTTCTACGACGACACCCGGACCGACCCCGTCAGCCGGTTGACCGACCACGGCTGGACGGTGCGCGGTGTCACGGTGCGCGAGCTGGCCGACGACTACGGGGTGCGGGTGCCCGACCTGCCCGACGACCTCGCCGATCTCGAATCCCGGGCGGCGTACATGACGGCGGCGAGATAGCGCTACCGGAATGTGCGCTAGTGCTCCGTCGTTCACGGCGGAGGTGAAAGCACACGCGGGAGGCCCACCAAGGGCCGAGCGTGCCCTAGACCGGACGGTCCTGCTGCTCGATGTACTGCCGCAGCACCGAGAGCGGGGCACCGCCGACCGAGCCGGCGAAGTACGAACCCGACCACAGCCGTTGCGCCCGCCAGTAGTGCTGCACCAGGTCGGGGAACTCCTGCCGCAGCCGCCGCGACGACACACCTTTGAGGCTGTTCACCAGTTTCGACACCGCGACCTTCGGCGGGAAGTTCACGAGCAGGTGGACATGGTTGCTTTCGCCGTTGAACTCGACCAGTTCGACCTCGAAGTCGGTGCACACGTCTCGCATGATCGCCTCCATCCGTTGCAGGTGCTGGTCGGTGAACACTCGATGCCGGTATTTGGTCACGAACACCAAATGGGCGTGAAGGAGGAAAATGCAGTGTCTACCAGTGCGAATGTCGTCGCGCTCTGCCATAAACCAATGGTAGACTGTTGGGGTGCAGCTCCGATACCGGTACCGCCTCAACCCCACATCGGGGCAACAGGCGGCGCTGGCGCGGGCATTCGGATGCGCCCGAGTGGTGTTCAACGACGCGATCGCCGCCCGCGAACATGCACGACGGACCGGTCTATCGTACCCGAAAGATGCGGAGCTGTCGAAAGCGTTGACCGCGGTGAAGAAAACGCCCGAGCGGGAATGGCTCACCGAAGTATCGTCGGTCGTGTTGCAGCAGGCCCTCGCCGACGCTTTCGCCGCGTACCGCAACTTCTTCGCCTCCCTCTCCGGGAAACGCAAAGGCACGAACCTGGGGGCACCCCGGTTCCGGTCCCGCCGCGACAATTGGCAGTCGATCAGGTTCACCCGCAACGCCCGCTTCACGGTGACCACGGGTGGGAAACTGCGACTCCCGAAGATCGGCGACGTGCCGGTGCGTTGGTCCCGCGACCTGCCGGCGGAACCGTCGTCGGTGACGATCGTCAAAGACGGTGCGGGCCGGTACTTCGCATCGTTCGTTGTTGAGATGGACGCCGAACCGTTGCCGTCGATCGAGTCCGAAGTGGGCATTTGATCTGGGCCTGACCACGTTCGCGGTCCTGTCGAACGGCAAGACCATCACGTCCCCGAAGTTCTTCCGCCGCGCCGAGCGACGGTTGAAGAAGGCACAACAATCCTTGTCCCGCAAGGACAAAGGATCGAAGAATCGGGCCAAGGCGCGCCTGCGGGTCGCCAAGGCTCACGTGAAGATGGCCGACGCCCGACGCGACTTCATGCACAAGCAGTCCACGGCACTGATCCGCGAGAACCAAGCGGTCTACGTCGAGGACTTGTGCGTGAAGGGCCTGGCCCGCACCCGCCTCGCAAAGTCGGTCCACGACGCCGCCTGGGGCATGTTTCTCCGCATGGTGGAGGACAAAGCCGCCCGATACGGGCGGACGGTCGTGAAGGTCGACCGGTGGTTCCCGTCGTCCCAGACCTGCTCGGTGTGCGGGCGGGTCGACGGACCGAAACCGCTGTCGATCCGATCGTGGTCGTGCCCGTGCGGCACGGTCCACGACCGCGATCTGAATGCTGCACGAAACATCCTTGCCGCCGGTCGGGCGGAGAGGCGAAACGCCTGCGGAGAGACTGTCAGTCTTTCCGTCTAGCGGAAAGCGATTCTCTGTGAAACAGGAACCCACCGAGAGCGCCCACGCGGGTGCTGGTAGGAATCCCCGGCCTTCAGGCCGGGGAGGACGTCAAGCGGTCGACATGGCTTGGTACTGGCAGCCTCCGGAGGACGAGGACGTGTTGTACGCCCGCGCTCAGGCGGTCGAGGTGCTGCGACCGATCGCGGAGGCGGTGCTCGCCTCGCCGCACACCCGCTGGTGGGGCGACCCGGTCGACCTCGGCGCCCAGCGTGAGGTGGCGCCCTGCTACCAGGGCCACGGATGGTCGGGCCGACCCGAGTTCGGGCGTCGCCGTGACGGCCTCGCGGTGTGGCGAGCGACGGCACTGGAGACCGAGGCGCGCTTCGTCGAGTACCACCGGACCCACCCCGGCAGTGAACTCGGCGGCGAATGGTGGTCCACCCCGGTCGCTGGCGGCGTCGGGGTGCACGACACCAGTCGTGCCTGCGACGGACTCGGCGCGCTTGAACTGCTGCTCGAGGAGGATTCGCTGGGCTACAAGAAGGCCCGGGTGTGGCCGGTCCGGGTCGACGGCACGCCGCGGGTGTACGAGATCACCGGCCCGGATGCGTGGGCGCGCCTCGTGGACGCCCACCCGCTGGCGGTGCCCGCCTCGCGGCGCTGCGAGTGGCGGTACACCACCGGCGAGGTCCACGACTGGCACATCCCCGACTGGGCCGCGGTCGCCGACCACTACGACGCCGTGCACCTGACGCTGCTCGGGTACCTGACGACGCCGGGGATCGCGATCCCGCTCACCGACCGGCCCGGGGCGACGCTGCTCGCCGGGTGGGATCCCGACGCCACCTTCTGGCTCCGCGACGACCGCCTCACCGTCGACGGCGACCCGACCGAGTGGCGGCGCTCCGACGAGGGCGCCTGGTCGCCCGTCTGATCTCGGCGCCGGTCGAGTGGGAACGGCGGCCGTGCACTGGTATTCATGATCGGAGGGGTCGGACGACCCGGACGGGGTCGTCGACCAATGTCGAGGAGTGGTGTGCTGTGGGCGAGAGGCTCGAAGTGTCGCGGGAGATCGCGGCGTCACCGGCGGACGTGTACGCGGCGATCTCGGATGTCACCCGGATGGGGGAATGGTCGCGGGAGTGCCACTCCTGCCGGTGGCACGACGGCGTCGACGGCCCCGCGGTCGGGGCGGTCTTCGACGGCCACAACCGCAACGGTGACCACGAGTGGATCACGCAGGGCACGGTGGTCGAGGCGGACCAGGGCCGCAGCTTCGTGTTCGACTGCTCGATGCACGGCGTGCACTACGCGACCTGGGGTTATCGCATCGAACCCACCGCGGGCGGTTGCCGGGTGACGGAGTGGACGGAGGACCTGCGGACCGAGCAGGCCCGCGCGTACGCCGTGCGGGTGTCGGGCGTCGACGATCGCGTCGCCAGGAACCGCGAGACGATGACCGGCACCCTCGATCGGATCGCGGCCGCGGTCGAGGGCTGAGCGGACTGCTGCGGTCCCGGATCCTGTCCCGCCCCGCGACGCCCGGACCCGGCACGCAGGGTCAGCTGCGCGGCTGTTCGGCGCGCACGCAGGCCGTCACCGCCGCCATCCGCGCGGTGCGGACGGCCGACCACAGCGGCCGCAGCGTGTCGTCACGGGCCGCGGCGCCGGTCGCGGTCTGCGCCCGACCGGACGACTCGCCGGCCACCGTCAGGATGGCCGCGACCTGATCGGCGGTGTCGAGGATGCGCAGCACCCGGGCCGGGGTGCCGTCGGGGGTGGTGTGGCGGGTCAGGTCGGCGAGCGCGTCGGCGATCCGGGCGCGGGGATCTGCCTGGGTACCCACGAACCCGCCGTGCATCGACGACAACGCCTCCGCCGCCTCCCGGACCGCCTCCCTCAGGGTGTGCTCGGCCTCGCCGAGCCCGATGTGTTCCCCGGCCCGTGGCAGTTCGGGGATCGGGAACACCGTCCACCGCAGTACATCCGGTCCTTCCACCCGGGGCACGATGCCGAGCCCCGATGTGCCGGGGGATCCGACCATCACCCCCTGCCCCGCGTCGACCGCCGCTGCGGCGAACGCGGTCTGCGCGGGCAGGCCCCGCACGTCCCCCGGCGCGGGCAGCACCAGCGTCGGCGCGGCCCCCCGGTCGGCCGCGGTCACCGCGCGCATCGCCCGTAGCAGTGCCACCGGGCCCGCATCGGTGGGGCCGGGCCACGGCAGGTCCCAGCGCAGGGCGACCTCGGCGTCGGCAGCCGCGATCAGGTGCATGGGCGCCCACGCAGCGACGGCGTCGATGACGTCGTCGGGCGCGCTCGCGCCGGCCAGCCACGAGGCGGACCACAGGGTGAGGGTGATGCTGGGGCAGGACACGACAATCAAGCTTAGGGCGGCCGCGGCGTCGATGGCACTAGCGTGGTCCGGCGTGAGTGGACGCGACATGTACGGCGGGAACATCTTCGACGGGCACACCCGGCGGCGGGCCCGCGACTACCCGAGGCTGCCCGCCGACCGCGGTCTGGTCGTCGAGGACGCCGCCACCGGCTGGTGCGGTGCGGTGGTGGGGATGGAGAAGACCTACGACGGCGACTACGTCCGGCTCGAGGACGCCCGCAAACAGACCCGGCTGTTCGCGATGCGGGAGGCCGCGTTCCTCGTCGATGGCCAGCCGGTGACCCTGGTCCGCCCGACCGCGACGACGACGGCGGCGACGAAGCAGGCCGGGGCCCGGTCCGCGTCCGGTTCCACCCGCGTCGAGGGGCTCAGGGCGCGCACCGCGTTGCCGAGTCGAATTTGGGTTGAGGGCGTGCACGACGCCGCGATCGTGGAACGGGTGTGGGGGCACGACCTGCGGGTCGAGGGTGTCGTCGTCGAACAGCTTGAGGGCCTCGACAACCTGCCCGCGAGGCTCGCCGAGTTCGGGCCTGGCCCCGGACGCAAGGTCGGGGTCCTCGCCGACCACCTGGTCGAGGGGTCGAAGGAGACCGCGCTGACCCGCGGCCTCGGCCCGCACGTGATGGTCACCGGGCACCCGTACATCGACGTCTGGGAGGCGGTGCGCCCCAAGGCCGTCGGCATCACCGGGTGGCCGACGATCCCGCGCGGCGAGGACTGGAAGACCGGGGTGTGCCGTGAACTCGGTTGGGGCACACCGCAGGACGGATGGCGCCGGGTGTACGGCGCGGTGTCGAGTTTCCGGGATCTCGAGGCCCCGTTGATCGGGGCGGTGGAGCGGCTCGTCGATTTCGTGACTGTCGACTGACCGGGCATCCGGTCGGCCACGGCGCTGGCGGCGCCCGTGCACTGGTGCCGGTGTGGCTAGAGTGGTGGCGTGGCGGGAGTGATCTGGCTGGTGGCGGGGGTGGTGCTCGCGGCGGCGGAAGCGGCGACGGGCGACTTCTTCCTGCTGATGTTGGCGGGCGGGGCGCTCGCCGCGGCGGGTGTCAGCGCGGCGACCGACCTCCCCGTATGGGTGGACGCGCTCGTGTTCGCCCTGGTGTCCCTCGCGCTCATCGTCGGGGTCCGGCCCGCGCTCAAGCGCCGGTTCAGCGGTCCCCCTGCGGTGGAGACGAACGTCGCCGCCCTCACCGGCCGGACCGCGCTGGTCCTCGATGAGGTGTCCGAGTACCGCGGCCAGGTCAAGCTCGCTGGCGAGGTGTGGACGGCGCGCCCCCTCGACCCGACCGAGACCTATCCGCCGGGCACGACCGTGACCGTGATGGAGATCGACGGCGCGACCGCCGTCGTGTGGCGGGGAGCGTAACCCCGCGGACGTTGACCGAACAGGACCGGCGCCGGGCAGGTGTCGGGAGGGGAGTGAAGGATGGCCGCACTGATCGTGCTGGCGGTGATCGTCGTGCTCGTGGTGATCGTGGTGGCGAAATCGGTGGCCCTGGTGCCGCAGGCCGAGGCCGCCGTGATCGAACGTCTGGGCCGGTATCAGCGCACCGTGTCCGGCCAGCTGACCCTGCTGGTGCCGTTCGTCGACCGGATCCGCGCGAAGGTGGACCTGCGGGAACGGGTCGTCTCGTTCCCGCCGCAGCCGGTGATCACGCAGGACAACCTGACGCTGAACATCGACACCGTCGTCTACTTCCAGGTGACCAACCCGCAGGCGGCGGTATACGAGATCAACAACTACATCGTCGGCGTTGAGCAGTTGACCACCACCACGCTGCGCAACGTGGTCGGCGGCATGACCCTGGAGGAGACGCTGACCTCGCGCGACTCGATCAACGGGCAGCTGCGCGGGGTGCTGGACGAGGCCACCGGACGCTGGGGCCTGCGGGTGGCCCGCGTCGAACTCAAGAGCATCGACCCGCCGCCCTCGATCCAGGAGTCGATGGAGAAGCAGATGAAGGCGGACCGGGAGAAGCGCGCGATGATCCTCACCGCCGAGGGCAGCCGCGAGTCCGCGATCAAGACCGCCGAGGGTGCCAAGCAGAGCCAGATCCTCGCCGCCGAGGGCGCGAAGCAGGCCGCCATCCTCGACGCCGAGGGTGAGCGGCAGTCCCGGATCCTGCGCGCCCAGGGTGAGCGGGCCGCGAAGTACCTGCAGGCGCAGGGGCAGGCGAAGGCGATCGAGAAGGTGTTCGCGGCCATCAAGTCGGGCAAGCCGACGCCGGAACTGCTTGCCTACCAGTACCTTCAGACGCTGCCGCAGATGGCCCAGGGTGACGCGAACAAGGTGTGGCTGGTGCCGAGTGACTTCGGGGACGCCCTCAAGGGATTCGCGAAGACCCTCGGCGCGCCCGGCGAGGACGGCGTGTTCCGGTACGAGCCGAGCGCCGACGAGCCCGTCGCCCCGGTCGACGACTCCGCGGAGGTCGCGGACTGGTTCGAGGCCAAGACCGATCCCGCGGTGGCGCGGGCGGTGGCGGCCGCGGAGGCCGTCGCGAACAAGCCGGTCGAGACGTCGCTGGCGCCCGACTACGAGATCGACGGCCCCGCCGCGCGGCGCGCGGTCGGAGCCGAGCCCGCCGAGGGCCTGCTCCCTGCGCCGGAGCCGGAGGATCGATAGGCGCACGCTGTCTCGCCGCCCGTCGACCTGGTGGCCCTCGACCGGATTAGATCAAGGCCATGGCCGGGGCCGGAGCAAATTACGCCTCGCGGCGTGACTCGCGCAGCTGGTCGAGGGTCCGCTCGGGGCCTGCCGGGACGCCGAGTCGGGCATCGATCACCAGCCCGACGACGCCGACGCCGAGGCACAGGACGGACACCGCGAGCAGGGTGGGGGAGGTGTCCCCGCCGATCGCATCGCCGAGCATCACCACCCCGATCGTGCCGGGAATGATGCCGACGATCGTCGCAAGGAGGTACGGCACGAACCGGATCGAGGACAGCGCCGCGCAGTAGTTGGTCACCGAGAACGGGACCGGGGCGATCAGCCGCAGCGAGCCGACGGCGAGCCAGCCGCGCCTGGCCAGTCGGTCGTCGATCTTCTGCACGGCGGGGTGGGTCAGGTGCCGGGCCACGATGTCCCGGCCCAGCACCCGGACGAGGACCAGCGCGATCGCCGCGCTGATCGTCGTCGCCGCGATCGCGATCGCGATCCCGGTGGCCGCGCCGAACAGCACCCCCGCAGCGAGGGTGAACACGGTGCGGGGGACCGGGGCCACCGTCACGATCGCGTGCACCGCGACGAACGCGAGGGGGAAGGCCGGGCCGAGCGAATCGGACCACCCGCGCATCTGGTCGATCGACGGATGCGGAACGAACAGGGCGACCGCGGCAAGCACGGCAAGCACGGCGATCAGGACCACCGCGCGCGGGGTGCGCAGTAGTCGCCCGGCCGACCTCAGCACTCGGGTGCGGGGCGCTCGGCCGCGGCAGCGGCCTCCCTGCGCAGGGTGATGGTCGCGGCCGAGCACACCTGCCCGGTGGCGTCGCGGGCCTCGGTGCGGATCACCGCGATCCGCCTGCCCACCTGCACGGGGAACGCCTCGAACACGATCTCGCCGTCGAGGGATCCGGGCCGGAAGTAGTTCGCCCGCAGCGCCGCGGTCCGCATGCCCGGCGCGGCGGCGGCCGCGACCAGGTCGTGCCCGCACGCGTGGATTCCGCCGTGCATCTTCCCCATCGTGTTCGCGAGGGCCGGGCTGCCGGTCACGGTGAGCAGTGCGCCGGTCTCGGTGCGCTCGATGGTGCCGCCCAGGATGTCGAGTGGTGCCGCCGCCGCGGCGGGCGGGGTCGGGGCCGGATCCGGGGCACCGTGCAGGGTCCGGTTCTGACTGACGCCGTCGACGAAGGTGCCCCACATCGTCGCGGACGCGAGCTGGGTGCCGTCGGCGTCGAGCACCTGCAGCACGCCGAGCCCGCCGTCGTCGTCGATCGATTCGATGTGGGCCTCGGCGGTCAGGACCGGCCCCCGCCAGCCGGTCGGCCGGGCGTACGAGATGGACAGTTCCGCGCCGACGATCCCGTCGTGGTCGCCGCGTCGGTCGTAGAACGCGACCCCGAGCAGGTCGTCGATCAGCACGCCGAGCATCGCGGTGCCCCCTGCGGACCCGGTGACGGCCATCGCCATCCGGGCGGTGGCGCCGTCGCGGACCGGGCGTCCGACCCCGAACAACGACTGGGGGGTTTCGCGAAGATCGGTCGCAATGCTCATGCCCGCGAGGTTACCGAACGGTAGGTGATCCAGCGGACAGGCCCCGAACCCGCCGGGCTAGCATCACAGCGAGAATGACCATGCCCGAATACCGAGAGGAAGCCGACACCGTGTCCCAAGCTCCAGTGTCACACGCTTCACAGACCGAGGAGGCCGCCCGCGACTACGCGGCGTGGCAGCAAGCGGTGGCCGCGGTGCTCGCGAAGGCCCGCCGGGTCGACGTGTCCGAGCTGCCTGCCGATCCGGAACACCTCCTCGACACCACCACCTACGACGGTGTCACTGTCACGCCGCTCTACACCCGCCGCGAGGAGACCGCCGAGGCGCCGCTGCCCGGCGTGTTCCCGTTCGTCCGCGGGCGCGACGCGCACCGCGACGTCAACAGCGGCTGGCAGGTCAGTGCCGCGTTCGGTGCCGGTGAGCGTGACGCGAAGAGGGTCAACGAGGCCATCCTCGACGGACTCGAGAACGGGGTCAGCGCGATCTGGCTGAGCGTCGGCGGTGACGGGCTGTCCGCCGACGCCCTCGGAACGGCGCTCGACGGCGTGCTGCTCGACCTCGCGCCGCTGACCCTCGACGCCGGCGCCGATGTGGCCGACGTTGCGCAGCGCCTGTACGCGCTGATCGACGAGCGCGCCGCCGCCGGGGACGGTGTCGCCGACCGCGCCGCGATCACGGTCGGCCTCGGCGCCGCCCCGCTCACCGACGGATTCTCCGGCGCGGCCGGTGTCTCCGTCGATGCCGCTATCGCGCTGGCCGCCGCCGCCGCGCAGCGCGCGGAGACCGTCCGGGCGCTCACCGTCGACGGCACCGCCTTCCACAATGCGGGCGCCTCCGATGCCGAGGAGCTCGGTGCGGCCGTCGCCGCCGGGCTGGAGTACCTGCGCGCACTGACACACTCGGGAATCACCATCTCGAAGGCGTTGGGGCAGATCGAGTTCCGGCTCGCCGCGACCGACGACCAGTTCCAGACCATCGCCAAGTTCCGGGCCGGCCGCGCCCTCTGGGCGCGCGTCGCGCAGGTGTGCGGTGCCGCCGAGTTCGGTGGTGCGCCGCAGCACGCCGTCACCTCCGCGGCGATGATGGCGCAGCGCGACCCGTGGGTGAACATGCTCCGCACCACCCTCGCCGCGTTCGGCGCCGGTGTCGGCGGGGCGGACGCGGTGACCGTGCTGCCGTTCGACGCCGCGCTCCCCGAGGGCAGCGTCGACACCTCCAAGTCGTTCGCGGCCCGCATCGCCCGCAACACCCAGCTGCTGCTGCTCGAGGAGTCGAACCTCGGCCGGGTGCTCGATCCGGGCGCGGGCTCCTGGTACGTCGAGGACCTGACCGCGCAGGTCGCGGCCAAGGCGTGGGAGTTCGTGCAGCAGATCGAGGCCGCGGGCGGCTACGCCGCCGCGCTCGAGTCCGGCGTGATCGCCGACCGGGTCGCCGCCACCCGCACCAAGCGGGAGTCCGACATCGCGCACCGCAGCACCGCGGTCACCGGCGTCAACGAGTTCCCGAACCTCGCCGAGGCCCCGCTCGCCGACGGCCCCGCCCCGCTCGAGGGCGTCGCCCGCTACGGCGCCGCGTTCGAGGCGCTGCGGGACCGGTCCGACCGGTTCCTCGCCGATCGCGGGCACCGGCCGAAGGTGCTGCTCGCGGCGCTCGGCCCGGTCGCGGAACACAACGGCCGCACCACGTTCGCCGCGAACCTGCTGGCGTCCGGCGGCATCGAGGCGGTCAACCCGGGCACCCTCGACCTGGCCACCGTCGCCGGGGTCGTCGCCGAGTCCGAGACCACCATCGCGGTGCTGTGCGGCACCGACAAGCGGTACGGCACCGACGGCGTGCCCGCGGTCGATGCGCTGCGCGCCGCGGGCATCGAGACCGTCCTGCTGGCCGGACCGGAGAAGACGTTCGCCGACGCGCAGGGCGCGGACCGGCCGGACGGCTTCCTGACCGCTCGTATTGACGCAGTGTCGGCCCTGACCGGTCTGCTCGACACCCTGGGAGCGAAATGAGCATCAAGCACGAGATCGGCAGCTTCGCCGACGTGCCGCTGACCGACCCGGACTTCCCGGCGCCCGCGGCGCCGACCGAGACCGAGACGGCGGCGCACATCGAGGACGCGGCCAAGGCGAACAACTACGACGCCGACCAGGTGATCTGGTCGACGCCCGAGGGCATCGACGTCAAGCCGGTCTACACGAAGGCTGACCGGGACGCCGCCGAGGCGTCGGGCTACCCGCTCGACAGCTTCCCGGGTGCCGCACCGTTCCTGCGCGGCCCCTACCCGACGATGTACGTCAACCAGCCGTGGACGATCCGCCAGTACGCGGGCTTCTCGACCGCCGCCGAGTCCAACGCCTTCTACCGCCGCAACCTCGCGTCCGGTCAGAAGGGCCTGTCGGTGGCGTTCGACCTCGCCACGCACCGCGGCTACGACTCCGACCATCCGCGCGTGCAGGGTGACGTCGGCATGGCCGGTGTCGCGATCGACTCGATCCTCGACATGCGTCAGCTGTTCGACGGTATCGACCTGTCGCAGGTGTCGGTGTCGATGACCATGAACGGCGCGGTGCTGCCGATCCTGGCGCTGTACGTCGTCGCCGCCGAGGAGCAGGGCGTCGCGCCCGAGCAGCTGGCCGGAACCATTCAGAACGACATTCTGAAGGAGTTCATGGTCCGCAACACCTACATCTACCCGCCGAAGCCGTCGATGCGGATCATCTCCGACATCTTCGCCTACACCAGCGCGAAGATGCCGAAGTTCAACTCGATCTCCATCTCCGGCTACCACATTCAGGAAGCCGGTGCGACCGCCGACCTGGAGTTGGCGTACACCCTCGCGGACGGCATCGAGTACATCCGCGCCGGACTCGACGCCGGCATGGACATCGACAAGTTCGCGCCCCGACTGTCCTTCTTCTGGGCGATCGGCATGAACTTCTTCATGGAGGTCGCCAAGCTGCGGGCCGGGCGCCTGCTGTGGGCGGAGCTTGTCGAGAAGTTCGAGCCGAAGAACGCGAAGTCGCTGTCGCTGCGCACCCACTCGCAGACCTCCGGCTGGTCGCTGACCGCGCAGGACGTGTTCAACAACGTCGCGCGCACCTGCGTCGAGGCGATGGCCGCGACCCAGGGCCACACCCAGTCGCTGCACACCAACGCGCTCGACGAGGCGATCGCGCTGCCGACGGACTTCTCCGCCCGCATCGCGCGCAACACCCAGCTGCTGATCCAGCAGGAGTCGAACACGGTCCGCCCGATCGACCCGTGGGGCGGCTCGCACTACGTCGAGTGGCTGACCAACGAGCTCGCCAACCGGGCCCGCGCGCACATCGCGGAGGTCGAGGAGGCAGGCGGCATGGCGCAGGCCATCGGCGAGGGCATCCCGAAGCTGCGCATCGAGGAGGCCGCGGCCCGCACCCAGGCCCGCATCGACTCCGGCAGGCAGCCGCTGGTCGGCGTCAACAAGTACGTGCCCGCCGAGCCGGACAGCATCGAGGTGCTCAAGGTCGACAACACCAAGGTGCGCGCCGAGCAGCTCGCCAAGCTCAAGCAGCTGCGCGCCGAGCGCGACGAGGCCGCCACCCAGGCCGCGCTCGCCGAGCTGACCCGCGCCGCCGCCTCGACCGAGGGCGGCATGGAGAACAACCTGCTCGCCCTTGCCGTGAACGCGGCCCGCGCCAAGGCCACCGGCGGAGAGATCTCCGACGCGCTGGAGAAGGTGTACGGGCGTCACCAGGCCGAGATCCGGACCATCAGCGGGGTGTACCGGGACGAGGCCGGAAAGTCGGAGAACATTTCCAGCGCAATCGAACTCGTCGAGAAGTTCGCGGAGGCCGAGGGTCGCCGCCCGCGCATCCTGGTCGCGAAGATGGGACAGGACGGCCACGACCGCGGCCAGAAGGTGATCTCCACCGGCTTCGCGGACCTCGGCTTCGACGTCGACGTGGGACCGCTGTTCCAGACCCCCGAGGAGGTCGCCCAGCAGGCGGCCGACGCCGACGTGCACATCGTCGGCGTGTCCTCCCTCGCCGCAGGCCACCTCACCCTGGTGCCGGCGCTGCGGGAGGCCCTCGCCGCGGTCGGCCGCCCCGACATCATGGTCGTCGTTGGCGGCGTCATCCCGCCGGGCGACTTCGACGAGCTGTACGCAGCCGGTGCCGCCGCGATCTTCCCGCCCGGCACCGTCCTCGCGGACGCGGCGGTCGGCCTGCTCGGCAAGCTGTCCGAGCTGCTGGGACACGATCAGAGTGCCGGTTAGCCGTCCGCCGCTGGACCTGGGCGCGCTCGGCGACGCGGTCCTCGCGGGTCGGCGATCGGAGATCTCCAAGGCGATCACCCTCGTCGAGTCCACCCGCGGGGACCACCGGGAGCAGGCGCAGCAGCTGCTGCTGCGCCTGCTCCCGCACGCGGGCGGCGCGATCCGGGTCGGCATCACCGGCGTCCCCGGGGTCGGCAAGTCCACCACCATCGAGGCCCTCGGGATGCACCTGATCTCGTTGGGGCACAAGGTCGCGGTGCTCGCGGTCGACCCGTCGTCCACCCGGACCGGCGGGTCGATCCTCGGTGACAAGACCCGGATGCAGAACCTGTCGGTAGAGCCGAGCGCGTTCATCCGGCCGTCCCCGACGTCGGGCACCCTCGGCGGTGTCGCGAAGGCGACCCGGGAGACGATGGTGCTGCTCGAGGCGGCCGGCTACGACGTGATCCTGGTCGAGACGGTCGGTGTCGGGCAGTCCGAGGTGACCGTCGCGAACATGGTCGACACCTTCACCTTCCTGACCCTGGCCCGGACCGGCGACCAGCTGCAGGGCATCAAGAAGGGCGTCCTCGAACTCGCGGACATCGTCACCGTCAACAAGGCCGACGGCAAGCACGAGGCCGAGGCGCGGGTCGCGGCCCGCGAACTCGCGGGCGCGCTGCGGCTGATCTACCCGCACGACGCGCTGTGGCGGCCGCCGGTGTTGACGATGAGCGCGCTCGAGAACAACGGCGTCGACAAGTTCTGGGACGAGGTGCTCCGGCACCGCAAGGTCCTCGGCGACGCGGGCGAACTCGAACGCAAACGCCATCAGCAGCAGGTGAACTGGACGTGGTCGATGGTGCACGACCAGTTGCTGCGCCGCCTCGACACCGACCCGGCGGTCCGGTCTATCCGCGGTGCGGTCGAGCAGCAGGTGCGGGACGGCGAGCTGACCGCGGCGCTGGCCGCGCACCGCCTCCTTGAGGCCTTCGACGGCCACGCAGGACGCTGACGAGGCCGCTCGCGCGGGCGACCGGGTGGCGGCGGGGCGGACGAGCGTCGCGCGCTCCCGTCACCCGGCGCCGTCCGAGGCGCCGGGTCACGAGCTCCCTGCGGCGGGCCGACCGGTCTCGGACAGCGCCGTCTCGGTCGGCCCGGTTTCGGTCGGTTCGGTCTCGGTCGGTTCGGTCTCGGTCGGTTCGGTCTCGGTCGGTTCGGTCGCGGACGGCTCCGTTCCCGTCTGGTCGGGTGTCGACCCGTCCGCGGGCTGCCGGGTCGCGGGGATGAGCTGCGTTTCCGGTGCCTGCGGTGTTTCGGGCGCGTACGGCGATTCGGGCGCGTACGGCGTTTCGGGTGTGTTCGGTGCTTCGGGCGTTGCCTGCAGCGCGGGAACCAGATTCGGAAGGTCCGCGAGCTTGTCGACCTCGCCGGACAGCGCGGTCAGCACCGACCGAAGCTGCGTCGCCGCGATCTGCGTGTAGGTGCGCAGGTACTCGACCTCCGGGATGGTCTGGGCGTAGCCGGGACCCGCATCGCCGGGGCGGCGAGCGGGCGCCTCGGCCTGCTCGGCCTGCTCGGCCGCGCGCTGGGCGCGCTGCAGCAGATCGCGGTGCTGGTCGCGCGCGGTCATCACCAGGTCGCGGGCGTACCGTTCGGCGTCGGCGACGAGGGTGTCGGCGGACAGCTGAGCCTGGCTGAGCAGGTTGACCGCGCGGGTACTGATGCCGAGCAGATCCTTCTCCGACTCCTCCCGAAGGCGGTGCAGCTCCGCGGTGGCCGCGGCGAGGTCCCGGCGCAGCTGGTGGAGTTCGGGGGGCTCGGCCCGGGCCCGATCACGCTGCGCCAGCTGATCCTCGAGGTAGGCGATCCGCGTCGCGTACGCCTCCAGGTCCGCGCTGGTGGCCGGCGTGGCGTGGATCAGCCGCTCGTTGGCGGCGCGCAGCCGGGCCAGCTCGGTACCGACCTGGTCGAGGTACTCGTGGACGGATCCCGCGTCGTATCCGCGCCGACCCATCTGGGCCCTCTTGAACTCCACCTGGCGGATGTTCGCGGGCGTTATCTCCATGCTGTCGCCTCCGTCGGCCACGTCGGGTCGGGTGTCGGGCTCGCGCCAGGTGTCGGGGTGGTGTCCGGTGTGTGCCGGGTGTCCGGCGTTGGGTGGGCGTGCTGGGTCCAGGGCGCGGCGGCGCCGTCCGCGAACCCGGCATCGGCGAACTCCTCGAACCGGACCGCCGCCGGCGGCAGCCCGGCGGAGTGCAGCGCGGCCCGGGTGTGCGAGACCATCGGCGCGGACCCACACACCAGCGCGGTGAAACCGTGCCAGGGTCGGGCCCGGGCGGCGAAATCGCCGACGAGCCCGCGGACACCGGGGAAGCCGGGGTCGTCGGAGACGACCGGTGTGTACTGAAGCCACGGCCGGGCCGCCAGTTGCCGAAGATGCTGGTGGTCGTACAGGTTCCACGGCGCCCTCGCCCCGTGGAACAGGTGTACCTCCGGCGCCGAACCCGACGCCCGCCAGCGTTCGTCGATGTGGTCGAGCACCGCGCGGAGCGGCGCAAGCCCGGTGCCGCCCGCGACCAAGAGCAGGCTCCCGTCGTCCGGCGACAGGGTGAGCTGGTCCCCGATCGGGGCACCGAGCCGGATGATGTCGCCGCGGGCGGTCCCGCGTGCCAGCGCGGTCGAGACCTGGCCACCAGGAACGATCTGCACGTGCAGTTCGATGGACCCGTCCGCGCGGGGAGCGTTGGCGGGGGAGTAGTACCGCCACAGCTTGGGGCGGGAGGGCACTTCGACGGCCATCGACTGGCCGGGCAGGTACGGGTACGGCCGGTCCGGGCGCAGCTCGACCACCGCGACGTCGATGCTGCGCCGGTCGATCGCCACGACCTCCGCCTCCCAGAACGGCGGGGAGTCCCGTTCGGCGTCCGCGGCTGCGGCGATCATGATCCCGGCGATCGCCTCGTACGCCGCGGTCCAGTCCGCCTCGAGCTGCTCGGTCCACGCCGGGCCGAGGAAGTGTCGGAGGGTGGCGAGCAGCGACGGGGCGACGGCCGGATAGTGGTCGGCGACAACGTCGAAGCGTCGATGGTCACGACCGAGCTGCTCGACGAAGGTCGGGTCGGTGGCCAGGTCGTCGACATTGCTCACGATGTGTCCGAGCGCCGTGAAGAATCGGCTCCGCTGCGCGGTCATCGAGATCGGGAACATCTCGCGGACCTCGGGATGCGCGAGGAACAGGTGGGAGTAGAAGTACTGGGTTGCCTCGTCGCCGACCTTCGCGACCTCGCGCCAGCTCTGCTTCAGAGCGGTGGTGTCCATGCGGTCACCGGGCCCGCGGGCGGCGGCCGCGCGTCCGGTGGTCGGCGGACGGGGCGCGGTGTGGGGCGTGGCTCATGCGGACACCTCTCTCTGTGGCTCGCGGGTGGCGGACGGTCCGGCGACAGATCTCGTCGGGCGCGAGCGGGTGTCGACTGAGCGGAACGGGTAGATGATCGCACACCGCAGCGAGAGTTCCGCTGGCAGTGCCGGTCCGGCGCAGGCCGTCACCGCGGCCACCGCGGGTCACCTTGGGGCGGTAGCGCGGGACCGTCCGCGCAGACGTCGGCCGATGCGGTCGACGAGATGGGTGAGGAAGGTGTCGGGGTCGGTGGCCACCGCGATATCGGCGTTCGGTGCGCGGCCCCACATGCCGTGCCAGTCCGCGACCGTGGACCCGCGAGTGAGCGTTCCGACGAGTTCGACATCGACCGTGGCCGGCCGGGTCCGCACCACCGCCGGATCGAGCGCCACCGCCGCCGCGAGCGGGTCGTGCATGTGGGCGAGGAAGCCGTGTCCGTGGTCCCGATGGAACTCGAGGTAGAAACGGATCGCGTCCGACAGGGCGCGAACCACCGGATCGGAGGCGCGGGAACGGCTTCCGGCCGGATCGGACTCGGTGATCGACTCGACCGGGGTGCTGCCTGCGGATTCGGCGAGGCGACGCAGGTGCTCGGGGCGCAGCTCGATGGTCTCGGTGACACCGAGCGGGCACACGATCGGCCGTCGATGCTCCGGCACGACGGAGAAGGCATCGAACACCACCTTCGCCGCCTCGGGGTCGACGGCGACATTCCACTCGGACGTCGGGGTGGTGTTCCCGGGATGGTCGAACGCCCCGCCCATGATCACCAGCCGGCGCAGGAGCAGCGGCAGGTCCGGCTCGATCCGCAGTGCCAGAGCGAGATTCGTCAGCGGCCCGGTGACCAGACCCGTCACCTCCCCGGGCCGGGAGCGGGCCACCTCGACCCACGCGGTCGCCGAATCACGTTCGGCGAGTGGTCTGGTCGACGTCGGCAGCACCGCATACCCGAGCCCCTGCGGCCCGTGGGTGTCCTCCGTGGTGCGCAGGTCGCCGACCAGGGGGACCGCCGACCCCCGGGTGACCTCGATGTCGGATCGGCCACACAGGTCCAGCCAGGCCAGGTTGTTCGCGGCGACCTGCGCGGTCGGCACGTTGCCGCCGGTGCTGGCCACCGTGAGGATCTCGGCATCCGGGCTGCACAGCAGGTACAGCAGCGCGAGGGCGTCGTCGATCCCGGTGTCGACGTCGACGATCAGGGGCACAGGATCGGTCGGGGGCAGGGGGTCGGTCGGAGGCAGGGGGACGATGCTCACCCCGACAGTGTGCGCCGCCCCACGGAGGCGGCCTGCGCACGGGGGCGCCCACCGACCAGAGCGGGTCCCTCACCACCAGTGCGGCGGGTCCGCACCCCAGTCGTGGGCCGGGAACGGGTACTGCGCGTACCCGGGCAGGGGAGGCCGCGCCGCGCGAATCCCGCCGTGGGTCACCGCCGTTGCCTGAGAAGGCCTCCTCGGTGCGACGGGGGCGGCGACCCGCCCGGGCAGGTCGAGCAGTAGGCGTGCCGTGCGCGCCAGCGACACCGACACCACCCGACCGCACCCGTCCCCGATCCGCTGCGCGATCGCGTCCACCACCCCCGCCGCGAGCAGATGACCGGAGGCATGGTCGAGCGCCTGCACCGGCAGCGCACCGGGTCGTCCGCCGCCCTCGACCAACGCGATCCCGGAGGCCGCCTGCACGATGCTGTCGAACCCGCGTCGCATCGCCCACGGACCGCGCTCACCCCACGCGCTGACCGAACCGACCACCAGGCCGGGCGTCGAGTCGGCGATCCCGAAGCGGTCGAGGGCACCCGGCCGATACCCGGTGAGCAGGACGTCCGTCGAGACGAGCAGGGACCGCATCGTGCTCAGATCGTCGGCGACGGTCAGGTCCAGCAGGGTGGACCGCTTGCCCTGGCCGGTGTCGCGGTGCTGCCAGTCGATCTCGTGCAGGTGCGGCGGGTCGACGCGCAGCACCTGAGCGCCGAGCAACGCGAGGTCGCGGCCCGCCACCGGCCCCGCCAGCACCCGCGTCAGGTCCACCACCCGCACACCGGCGAGCGGGCGGTCCGCGTCGGCCACCGACGGTGTTGGACCGGAATGCCGGGAGTCCGTCATCCGCGTCCGCACCAGCGGGCCGTCACCGCTCGCGACGCCCTGCGGATGCCCCGCCCAGGCGGTCTCGTCGCGGACCAGGACGGCGATCGCGCCCGCGTCGGCACACCGGTCCTCGATGTCCTGCGCAGGCAGTTCCCCGATCCGTGTCGACAGCACACCCGGGTCGGCATCGGCAGGCAGGTCCAGCGCGGTCAACAGGCGCGCCCGATGATGCGGATAGTTCGCGTGCGTGCGCACCCAGCCGTCCCCGGCGGCGAAGAACCCCGACATCGGCGCGAAGGCGGACACCGGCGCACCGTCGATCGACAGCATCCGGTCGCTGGCGAACGACGCGGCGACCCGCTCCGGATCGATCTGCCACGCCCGCGGCTCCCGACCCCGGGACACCAGCAGGCGATTCACCGCGGACGCGAGCACCCCCACCGACCCCGCCGCCAGCGCCTGCGTCGGCACGCGGGACGCGAGGAACCCCGACGGCGGCAGGTAGCGCACCGCCGTCGGGGTCGAGGGCAGCGCGCACCCACGCTCGTACTCGTCGTGGACCAGCCGCGGTGAGGCCACCACAGCACGGTACCGCCGGACGCCGTTCCGGTGCCCGGCGTACGTGCGCACTACTCACCCCCCGCCCCCGTCCCGACTGAACGGAAGCGTTCAGTCGATCAGATCGAACGAATGTGCCGTTCACTCGACGCAGCACTGCGGCCCGTCCATCCTGCAGAGCGCCTACATGCTGCGGACGGTGATCTCGACACCGGCGTCGCGGAGCCGCTCGACCAGCCGGTTGCCGATCGCGGTCGCCGGGGTGAGGACGCCGGCCGCCTCCGGCAGCACCGCGCGGTCGAGGGCAAGCGCGAGGGCGGACTCGCCGAGCATCACGGCGGTCGCCGCATACCCGGGGTCGCCCTGTGCGCGCATCCGCGACATGTAGCGGGCACCGGTGCTGGTGGTGGTGTAGACCTCCGTCGTGAAATGCCCGGTCCGGCGCGTCTTCTCGCTCGGCCCCTCGCCGGGCTTCGGCAGCATCCGGTCGAGCGCCCACCGCGTCGGGGGCAGCGCTAGGCCTGCCGCGAGGACACCGAGCCCGGCCGCGACACCCGCCGCGAGCAGCGGTGACAGGGGCGATGCGCCGACGCTCATCACCTCTCGGTACCGGAACGTGCGCCCGTAGGCCCAGTCCAGCAGAGCGTTGCTACGCCGCACCACCCGGGTGTTTGTCGATGCCATCAAAAACGGTGCCAGCACCCCCGCCAGGTCCGGCGCGATGTCCGACCCCTTCACCAGTTCGGCGTCGAGCTGGCGCCCCAGATCGGGTTCCTTCGAGGCATCCGGGCTCAGCGAATAGGGTTGCAGCACAAGGGAACGCGCAGCCCTGTCCGACCTGACGGCGTCGACGAGGGTGCGGATCGAGTCGATCGTGCCGCCGCTGAGACCGCCGCGCAGCGAGGACACCACCAGGGTCGTGTCCGTGAGCGTGCCCGCGCCGTCCGCGGTGACCCTGTCGTGCAGAACGTGCACCCCGAGGTCCGATGGAATCGAGTCGAACCCGCACGCGTGCACGATCCGCGCGCCGGTGGTCCGCGCGATGTCGTGGTAGCGGTCGATGGATTCCCTGGCGAACAGAACCTCGCCCGACAGGTCCGCGTAGTCGGTGCCCGTCTCGGCGCACGCCCGCACCAGGTCGATGCCGTACTTCGCGTACGGACCGACGGTGCTGACCACGACCTGCGTGGATTCGGCCAGCGCGGTGAGGGAGGCGCCGTCGTCGGCGGACGCGATCAGGATCGGCCAGTCCGATGCGCCCGGCAGACTCTCGCGGACCCGCTCGAGCTTCGCTCGACTGCGCCCGGCCAACCCGATGCGGGTTCCGCCGGGGGCGTGTCGGGCCAGGTGGTCGGCGGCGAGCCGGCCGACGAAGCCGGTGGCTCCGTAGACGACGATGTCGAGGTCGCGGGTGCGGGTCATGCCGACCACACTAAGTGTGACCTTCCGTCACGTCCACGGCCCGCCCGCCTCGGGTTCCCTAATGTCACAGTGGGTCACTCGACGACACTCGATGTGACATTAGGGAACCGGTGGGTGGTTTTTCTCCGTCACCAGGGGGACGGTTCGAAGTCCTTGAGGAAGCAGCCGTGCAGGTCGACGCCCGCCTCGCCCTGCACGATCGGGTCGTAGACCCGCGCCGCGCCGTCGACCAGGTCGAGCGGGGCGTGGAAGCCCTCATCCGCCAGGCGCAGCTTCGTGTAGTGCGGGCGTTCGTCGGTGATCCAGCCGGTGTCGACGGCGGTCATCAGGATGCCGTCCTGCTCCAGCATCTCCCTGGCACTGGTGCGGGTGAGCATGTTCAGCGCCGCCTTCGCCATGTTGGTGTGCGGGTGTCCGGGCCCCTTGTACTTACGGGAGAACTGACCCTCCATCGCGGAGACGTTGACCACGTACTTGCGGCGGGCCTGCGACGCGGCCATCGCGGGACGGAGTCGGTCGACCAGGATGAACGGCGCCACCGAGTTGCACAACTGCACCTCGAGGAGCTCGATCGGGTCGACCTCGCCGACGGCCTGCACCCAGCTGTTGGTGTGCGCGAGATCGGGCACTAGGCCGCCCGCGTCGATCGCGATCCCCTGCGAAATACGTTCGGGGGTGGCCGATCCCGCGACCAGCGCCAGCTCGCTGACCTGATGCACGATCGACTGGGTTGCCGCGGGCAGCGAACTGGCCAGGGCGGCGGGGTGCGCGTCGCTGGTCTTGCCGAACGTCACCACGTCGGGCAGCGCGCCCGCGGGCAGCGGAGCCGACTCCGCCTCGGCGAGCGCGGAGTAGGCGCCGGGGGAGCGGCGGACGGTCTGGGCGGCGTTGTTGATCAAGATGTCGAGCGGCCCCTGCGCGGCGACGTCCTCGGCGAGCGCGACGACCTGGGCCGGGTCGCGCAGGTCGATGCCGACGACGCGGAGTCGGTGGATCCAGTCGGCGCTGTCCTCCATTGCACTGAACCGGCGGATGGCGTCGTTCGGGAATCTGGTGGTGATCGTCAGGTGGGCGCCGTCGCGGAGCAGGCGCAGCGCGATGTACATGCCGATCTTCGCGCGGCCACCGGTGAGTAGTGCCCGCCTGCCGGTCAGATCGGTGGACGCGTCCCGCTTGGCGTGACTGCGCGCCGCGCACTCCGGGCACAGCTGATGGTAGAAGGCGTCGACGACGGTGTACCGCTGCTTGCAGATGTAGCAGGGCCGCGGCCGGATCAGGGTGCCCGCGGTGTCCCCGACGGTCGGCGAGGAGATCAGCACACCGGCGGTCTCGTCGTCAATGCGGTTGGGTGACCCGGTCGCGGTCGCGGCAACGACGGCGCGGTCGGCCGCGTTCTTCGCGTCACGGACCTCGATCCGCTTGCGCCGCTTGAGCCGCTTGAACATCTTGCCGCTGGCGCGCTGCAGGGCAACGGAATCGGGATGGTCGGCGTCGAGTTCTCCTGCCGCGGCGAGGACCCTCAGGCAGGTCTCCAGATCCGTCGGGTCGATGCTCTGCAGGTCGGCGGGGTCGATGCCTGTCGTCGGTTGTGCCATCGGTGCTGGTGCTCAGTCCTGATCTCGTCGCTGCTGTCGTCGGTCGAGTCTACCGGCGGCGGCGCCGGACACCGATTCGGTGATGGTGGTCGCGAGACGACGAAAGCCCCGAACCGAAGTTCGGGGCTTTCGTCGTCTGTCTCAACTCAGAGTGCGCGAGGGGGGACTTGAACCCCCACGTCCATTAGTAGGACACTAGCACCTCAAGCTAGCGCGTCTGCCATTCCGCCACTCGCGCTTGCACACTCTTTGTTTCGCTCGCCGCTCTCGCTGCGTGCTGGAAAAGATTAACCCAGCACACCCCGAGAACCAAAATCGTCTCGTTGTCGCAGGTCAACGCCGGTGCGGCGGGGGTGTTCGCACGAATTCCGGTGGTGCACGGTGTAGGAAAGGGAGGTGCCGCACATCGATTCCTCACCCACAATCCGCAGCAGTGCCGAATCCGAGGTCGTCGACCTCGTCAGTGCGCTGATCCGTTTCGACACGTCCAACACCGGCGACCTCGCCACCACCAGGGGCGAACGGGAATGCGCCGAATGGGTGGCAGGCAAGCTCGAGGAAGTCGGCTACGAGACGGTGTACGTCGAGTCGGGTCAGCCCGGACGTGGCAACGTCTTCGCGCGACTGCCCGGCGCCGACCGCAGTCGCGGCGCGCTGATGATCCACGGCCACCTCGATGTGGTGCCCGCCGAACCCGCGGACTGGAGTGTCCACCCCTTCTCGGGGGCCGTCGAGGATGGCTACGTGTGGGGGCGCGGCGCCGTCGACATGAAGGACATGGTCGGAATGACGCTGGCGCTGGCGCGCCAGTTCAAGGCCGAGGGCACGGTGCCGCCGCGGGACCTGGTGTTTGCCTTCCTCGCCGACGAGGAGGCGGGCGGGACCTGGGGGTCGCAGTGGCTCGTGCAGCACCGGCCCGACCTGTTCGACGGCATCACCGAGGCGGTCGGCGAGGTCGGCGGGTTCTCCCTGTCCGTGCCGCGCCCCGACGGCTCCGATGCGCGCCTGTACCTGGTCGAGACCGCGGAGAAGGGGCTCGGCTGGATGCGGTTGACCGCGAAGGCCCGAGCCGGGCACGGCTCGTTCCTGCATGAGGACAACGCGGTCACCCTCCTCGCCGAGGCGGTCGCGCGGCTCGGACGGCACACCTTCCCGCTCGTGGTCCCCGACTCGGTCGCCGAGTTCCTCGGAGCCGTCGGCGACGAGACGGGACTGGACTTCGACCCGTCCGCCCCCGACATCGACACCGCGCTGGAGAAGCTCGGGACCATCTCCCGAATCATCGGCGCCACCCTCCGGGACACCGCAAACCCGACGATGCTCGACGCCGGCTACAAGGCGAACGTCATCCCGCAGACCGCAACCGCGGTCGTGGACTGCCGGGTGCTCCCCGGTAGGCAGGCGGCGTTCGAGCGGGAGGTCGACGAGCTGATCGGACCCGACGTCACCCGGGAGTGGATCACCAAGCTGGACTCCTACGAGACCACGTTCGACGGTGCGCTGGTCGACGCGATGAACGCGGCGATCCTCGCGCACGACCCGAACGGACGCACCGTGCCGTACATGCTCTCCGGGGGGACCGACGCAAAGGCGTTCGCCACGCTGGGGATTCGTTGCTTCGGGTTCGCTCCATTGCAGCTTCCGCCGGAACTCGACTTCACCGCGCTCTTCCACGGCGTCGACGAGCGGGTGCCGGTGGACGCACTAGAGTTCGGCACACGCGTGCTCGAGCACTTCCTGCTGCACAGCTGACCATCGTCACCGCACCCACGAGAGGACCCCCATGGCGCACGATCCGTACGGCCCACTGCCGGACCTGCCGACCTTCACCCTGACCTCGGACCAGGTCACCGAGGGCGGCGAGGTGCCCGCCGACCAGCGCAGCGGGATCTTCGGGGTCCCCGGCGGCAAGGACATCTCCCCGCAGCTGTCCTGGTCCGGGTTCCCCGCCGAGACCAAGAGTTTCGCGGTCACGATGTTCGACCCGGACGCGCCGACCGCGTCCGGGTTCTGGCACTGGGCGGTGGCGAACGTCCCGGCGTCGGTCACCTCCCTCGCCCTGAACGCGGGCGACGAGGGGGGTGCCGGGCTGCCTGCCGGCGCGATCACCCTGAAGAACGATGGCGGCGGACACCGCTATCTCGGCTCCGCCCCGCCGGTGGGCCACGGTCCGCACCGCTACATCTTCGCCGTGCACGCGCTGGACGTCGAGAGCGTCGAGGGGCTGACCGCCGATGCGACGCCCGCGTTCCTCGGCTTCAACCTGTTCGGCCACGCGATCGCCCGCGCCACCCTGACGGCCACCTTCGGGCACTAGGCGGCTCCGCCGCCCGTGAGTCCTTCTGGCCCGCAGGGGGACCAAAAGGACTCACGGGCGCGAAGCGCCTTGGCCGACCGCGTCGGCGAGCGAGGCGTAGCCGCCGTCCCGGACCTTGCGCGCGAGGCCCCGGTGGATCTTCTTCATCCAGAACGGTCCGCCGTAGATGAACCCGGTGTAGCCCTGGATCAGGGACGCGCCGGCCAGGATCCGCTCCCACGCCTGGTCGACGGTCTCGATGCCGCCGACGGAGATCAGCGCCAGGCGGTCACCGACCCGCGCGTACAGCCGGCGCAGCACCTCCACCGACCGGTCCGCGACCGGTGGGCCGGAGACGCCGCCCGCACCCATCGCGGACACCTCGCCCGCCGGGGTCAGCAGACCGTCCCGGGAGATCGTGGTGTTGGTGGCGACGATGCCCGCGAGGCCGAGTTCGACGGCCAGGTCCGCGACCGCGTCCACGTCCTGGTCGGACAGATCCGGTGCGATCTTCACCAGCACCGGCATCTCCACCACCTCGAGGACGGCGGCGAGGATCGGGCGCAGCGACTCCACGGCCTGCAGGTCCCGCAGCCCCGGCGTGTTGGGGGAGCTGACGTTGACGACGAGGAAGTCGGCGAGCGGCCCGAGCAGCCGGGCGCTGGCGGCGTAGTCCTCGGCGGCGTCCGCCGCGGCGACCACCTTCGTCTTGCCGATGTTCGCGCCGATCGGCAGCGCCGTCTTGCGCTGCCGCAGCTGGTTCGCGGCATGGCCTGCGCCGTGGTTGTTGAAGCCCATGCGGTTGAGCAGCCCGCGGTCCGCGGGCAGCCGGAACAGTCGCGGCGCCGGGTTGCCTGGCTGTGCCTGCGCGGTGACGGTGCCCACCTCGGCATACCCGAATCCCATGGCGCCCCAGACGTTCACGCCGGTGGCGTTCTTGTCGAAGCCGGCGGCGAGACCGAGCGGCGCGGGGAAGTCGACGCCGAACACCCTGGTGCGCAGCACCGGGTCCGGAACGGTGAGCACCCGCGCGACCAGGGCGCGCAGCGGCCCGACGACGGTGACCAGTCGCATCGCCCCGAAGGCGAGGTGGTGCACGCGTTCCGGGGACAGCAGGAACATCAGGCGCAGCAGCAGGGTGTACACGAAAGAGCCTCTCTCGATTGTCGTGCCGCGGATCAGTGACCGGTGACGTCGATGCGTTGCAGCCCGTCGCCGGTGGCCGACGCGATGAACACCGTCCCCGACTCGGAGTCGACGGCCACCGAATTGGGTTGCCGGACAGTGGGGTAACGATGCTTCTCGACAGGGATTCCGGTGGACAGGTCGTACCCGACGACCTCGTTCGTTCCGGTGACCGTCACCCACACCATGCCGGTCTTCTCGTCGACCGCGACCCCGTACGGCGAGTTCGGCACCGGGTAGCGCTGATGCAGCATCAGCGGGTCCGTGGTGTGCGAGAGCAGTTCACCGTCGTTGGTGTCGGTGATGATGACCCGGCCGAACCGGTCGGCGACGAGGTTCGTTGCGCCGTCGCCGGCGCGCAGCGCGAGGCCGAGCCGGTCGTCGTCGAAGTTGATCTCGGTGACCGAACTCTGCCGCCGGTCCAGTGCGGTGACCCGGCCGTCGTGCTCGCCGAGCGCGTCGACGGACACCAGGCCGGAGACCGTGCCGCTGCTGGTCCCGTCGGCCTCAATCTCGAGGACCTCGCCCGCCGCGGTGCCGACCGCCATCCGGCCGTCCGCGAGCAGCGCGACCGCCTGCACGTCGCCGTCGACCGCGGTGCTGGTGGTGTCCCCGGTCGCCAGGTCCACCCGCACCACCGCCCGGCCCGCAGGAACCGCGACGACGCCGTCGCGCGGGGCGGACAGCGCAGCGACACCGCCGGGCAGCGTCACGGTGCGCAGCGGGACGTCCGACAGTGTTCCCGGCGGCATACCGGACACCGATCCGGGCAGCAGGAGCAGGCCGCGGGCGTCGGGGGTCAGCATGACCACGGTGTCGGTGTCGTCGTCGAACACCGTCGCCGAGACCGGGCCGCCGAGGGTGACCACGCCGCCTGCGGGCGGGTTCGACACCGCGGGTGAGGCGGCGGCGGTCGCGGGTTCGATCGTCTTGACCTTGTCGGTGTCGTTGTCCGAGGCGCAGCCGGTGACCAGCAGTAACAGCGCCCCCGACAGAACGGTCGCTGCGCGTGCGCGTTGCCTCGGCATGTACGTCTCCTCACGATGCGGCAGCGTCGCGCCCTCGGCGGGCGGACACGGTTCGGCGTCCAGCATTCCCGATCCCGGCCGGTGCACCGAATCCGCCCCTCCGCGGTGCGGTCCACGTCACTGCGGTCGCCCGCAGACCGGCGATCGGGGGCGGCTAGGGCATGTCGCGGCGCGGCAGCACCAGCTGTGCACCGGTCCGCGGGTGGGTGAGCACCTCGACGGGGTGGCCGTACACGCGGCCGAGCAGGTCCTCGGCGAGGACCTCCCGCGGCGGACCCAGCGCGGCGAGCCCGCCGTCGGCGAGCACCGCGACGGTGTCCGCGTAGGCGGCGGCCAACGCCAGGTCGTGCAGCACCACCACGACGGCGGCGCCGTCCCCGGCCCGCCCGGCCGCGAGCCGCATCACCGCCTCCTGATGCCCGAGATCGAGCGCCGCGGTCGGTTCGTCGAGCAGCAGCGTGGTGGTGCGCTGGGCGAGGACCCTGGCCAGTGCGACCCGGGCCTTCTCGCCGCCGGACAGGGCAGCGAAGGGGCGCTGCGCGAACCGTTCCACGTCGCAGGCGGTCATTGCCTCGGCGACGGCGGCGTCGTCCTCGTCCCGCAGGGCGGTGCGAGCCCACGGGGTGCGGCCCATCCGAACCACCTCGCGGGCGGTGAAGGAGAAGCCGACGGTGTGCTGCTGCGGCAGCACCGCGCGGCGGCGGGCCATCTCGGCGCCGGTCCAGTCCCCGAGCGGTCGTCCGTCGAGGTCGACCCGCCCCGCGGCGACGGCGGTGTCCCCGGACAGGGCCGCGAGCAGAGTGGACTTTCCTGCGCCGTTGGGGCCGACGAGCGCAAGCACCTCCGCGGCCCGGACGTCGAGGGACACCGAGTCGAGGACGCGGCGGCCGCCGCGGTCGACGCTGACGTCGACGGCGCGCATCGTCACCGTCCCCGGTTCGGGTCGGTGCGGTGCGGGCAGGTCGCGCGCGAACAGGTCGCGCACCCGGGCGGTGACGGTCATGCCCAGCCTCCCTGCTGCTTACGGGTGCGACGCAGCATCCAGAAGAAGAACGGTCCGCCGATCAGCGACGTCAGCATGCCGAGCGGCAGGTCGGCGTTCGGGACCAGGGTGCGCGCCCCGAGGTCGGCGGCGAGCAGCACGATCGCGCCGCACAGCACGCTGGCGGGGATCAGCAGCCGGTGCGCCGGGCCGACCACCATGCGCATCAGGTGCGGGACGACGAGGCCGACGAACAGGATGATCCCGGTGAACGCGACCGACGCGGACACCAGAACCGCGACGACGAGCACCGCGACCTGGCGCAGCCGCTCCACGTTCACGCCCAGGTGGGCGGCCGCGGATTCGCCGAGCGAGAGCAGGTCCAGCTTGTTGGCGAGCATCATCGTGACCGCGATGCCCACGATCGCCATCGGCGTCACCACCGCGACCGCCTCCCAGGTGGCGCCGTTGAGGCTGCCCAGTTGCCAGAAGACGATCTGGTCGCGGGCTGCCGGGTCGGCGGCGAAGGTGAAGAAGGCGATAAGGCCGCCCGCGAACGCGTTGATCGCGACGCCGGTGAGCACCAGCGTGACCACCTCGGTGCGACCGTCGGAGCGGGCGAGCAGGTACACCAGGATCGTGGTGATCAGCCCGGTGAGGAACGCGGCGGCGGCCACCGCGGTGCCCGCGACGAACGCGCCCCCGGTGAGGATCACCGCGCACGCGCCGACCGCAGCACCGGAGGACACACCGATGACGCCGGGTTCGGCGAGCGGATTCGCGAAGACACCCTGCAGCAGCGCGCCCGCGCAGGCCAGGCCCGCGCCGACAACAATCGCTAGGACCACCCGGGGGAACCGGACCTGCCACAGGGTGACCTCGCCGCTGGGGTGGGCAGGCATCGGACCGAGGTCGAGACCGATCCGGTGGGCGAGTGAACCGAGCACCTCCGCCGGTGAGGTCGGCACCTGGCCGATGCACGCGGAGGCCACCGCGAGGACCAGCAGCCCGAGCGCGAGCGCGATCAGCACGACCGCGGCGCCGGGGCGCCGGGGCGCCGGGGTGGTGGGCGCGGTCGCGGTTGGCTCGGCGGTCACTGCGAGTCGGGGCCGTAGAGCGCGACGGCGAGGGCGTGCAGCACCTCGCCGGTGCGGGGACCGAAGCTGAGCAGCGCGCCGTCCTGCATGTCCACCACCCGCTGGTTGCGCCCGGCCGGGGTCTGCGCGATGCCCGGGATCCGCTCGAGGCCGTTGATGCCGCCGATCGAGTCGAGTCCCTTCGTCATCATCAGGAAGACGTCCGGGGCCGCTGCGATCATCGCCTCGCTGGTGATCGGCGTGAACTTCGCGGTCAGGCCGGATGCGGTGCCTGCGTCGACGCCGCCGAGCGCCTCGATCAGCGAGTCGGCGCCGGAGCCGGGCCCGGCGAGCATCGTGATCGACGTGCCGCGCATGTAGAGGAACGCGACCGTCGGGGCGGTGCCGTCGGTCGGGGCCAGCGCCGCCGCCTCGTCGATCCGGGCGGAGGTGCGGTCAGCGAGCGCCTTGCCCTCCGCGGGGACGCCGAGGGCCGCCGCGACCGCCTCGATCTGGCCGGGGACGCCGTCGAGGGTGCGGGTCGGGTCGAAGAAGACGACCGGGATACCCGCGTCCCGCAGCTGATCCTGCACCGACCTCGGCCCGATGCTGGTGTCGGTCAGTACCACGGTCGGGTGCAGGTTCAGGATCGCCTCCGCGGACATCGAGTGCCCGGACGGGGTGACGTTCGGCACCGACGCGACCGCCGGGAACTGCGCGGCCCCGTCCCGGCCGACGAGCCGATCGCCAAGTCCGAGGGCGTACACCGTCTCGGTGAGCGTGCCGTACTGGTCGGCGGCGACGATCCGGCTGGTGTCGGTGATCGTGACGTCGACGCCGTCGAACCCGCGGACCGTCACGGGCAGCGTCGCGGCGGGCGACTGCGCGATCGGGGTCGGGTCGAGGCCGTCGAGGGTTGCGGTGGTCCGGCCGGACTGCCCCGACGCGGACACGTCGCCGTCTCCGGTCCCGCAGCCGACCGCGACCAGGGCGGCGGCGGCCAGTACCGCGGCCGCGCGCAGGACGCCGCCGCGGGCACGCACCCCGATCACTTGACCAGGTAGGTGTCGATGTCGGCCTCGAGGTCCGCGAACAGCGCCCCGTTCAGCTCGTATGCGAGGTTCACCTCGTCGATCAGCCGCTGCTGATCCTCGGCGGACAGGGGCGCGTCGTCGAGCTTGGCCCGGTACTCGTCCTTGTACACCTTCGGCTTCTCGATCTGGTCGAAGATGTAGAACCGGAGGCCGTCGGTGGTGTAGCCGTAGGCGCGTTCGAGCATCCGGCGGATGATCTGGCCGCCGGACAGGTCGCCGAGGTACCGGATGTAGTGATGCGCGACGAAGCCGGCAGGCCAGGAGAAGGCGACCTCGTTGAGCCGGTCGATGTAGCGCTGGGTGGCGGGCGTCGCGCTGATCTCGTCGCGCCAGTTCGCGCCGAGCAGGAACTCGAGGTCGGCCTCGAGGGCCTCGGTGCGGAGCAGCTCGTCGCCGAGGAACGGTGCGACGACGGGGTGGTCGGCGTGCGCGCGCCCGGCCTCCTCCAGGGTGCGGTAGACGAGGTAGGTCTGCGCGATCAGCGCCGCGTGCGCTGCGGCGTTGAGCTTGCCGCCGAGCAGGTCGCCGACGAACCGGGACTGTTCGGTCCGGCGGTGGGCGGCATCGGTCTCCGCCTTGATCCGCTCGGCGAGGCCGGGCGCCGTCGTGGTCGCCGAATCGAGCGCTGTCATCACTTCCCCTGTCTGGAAAACGCGAAGGTGTGCGGTTGGAAACACGGTGTCGAGAAAACGTTTCGGCACCAGGTTAGCCTGGCCTTGGCTCAGCGTGTGCGCGGGATACCCACCCCACCCAGCGCCGCGGACGCACGACGATCACCGGCCCGGCGGGCAGCGCGTCCGTGTACTGCGGATACTTCTGGACGAGCGCCCAGATTCCGCGTTCGCCGGACGGTGACGTGGCGTCCACCACGTCCGCCGCGCCGTCCATCCGAACCCACCACAGCCGGGTCCAGTCCTCGTCGTACTCGTCGACGAGCAGGGACACCCGACCCGTCGCCCGCACATGGTCGAGGCGACGCAGCCGCCGCGTCGACTTCGGCTTCCCGTCGACGGCCGTGACCACCGCGTCGCCGTCGACCGCGAACACCACCGGGACCAGATGCGGCTCACCCGCGGCCGACACCGTGCCCAGTGTCGCCACCCGGGCCCGCTCGAATCGCCGCCGCGCCTCCCGCTCCCGCATGCCACCCAGGGTAGGGATCGGGCGCCGCGGCGTCAGGCGCTGACGTCGTCCAGGGCCGCAGCGATGGCGTCGGGCAGCTCCAGCTCCTCCGCGGCGAGCACGCCGGTGTGCTGGGCGTAGTCCCGCGCCCCCACGATCGCGCTGGCCACCCCCGGCCGGTCCCGCACCCACGCCAGCGCGACCGCCAACGGCGACGCGCCGAGCCCGTCCGCGGCGGTGACGACGGCGTCGACCACCCGGGAGGTTGCCGGCGTCAGGTACCCGGCCACCGACTCCGTGCCCGACTCCGACGCACCGCGCGAATCGGCGGGGATCCCGTCCCGATACTTGCCGGTGAGCACCCCACCGGCGAGCGGCACCGCCGCGAGCAACCCGACCCCGTGAAAGTCGGCCGCGGGCAGCAACTCATCCTCGGCGCCGCGGGCCAGCAGCGAGTACTCCGCCTGCGTCGCGGCCAGCGGGGCCGCGGCCGCCGTCGTCGCCAACTGCCAGCCCAGGTGGCCGCGGGCCCCGACATACCGGACCCGGCCGCTGGTGACGGCGTACTCGAGCACCGCGGCGACCTCGTCGACGGGAGTCCGCGGATCCCACGCCGCGACCTGCCACAGGTCGAGGTGGTCGGTGCCGAGATCGCGCAGGGTCGCGTCGAGTTGGGTGAGCAGCGCCCGGCGGGAACAGTCGACGCCGTCCCGTCCCGGATGGATTCCGCCACTGCTCGAGAGCACCAGCTCGGTGCGCGGCACCACGTCGTCGAGGAGTTCGGCCAGCACCCGCTGAGCGGCGCCGCCGCCGTAGAACGGCGACGAATCGACCAGCGTGCCACCGGCTTCCACGAACCCGACCAGCTGCGCCGCGGCCTCGTCGCCCTCGGTGTCCCGACCCCACGGCAGGGTGCCGAGACCGATCCGGGACACCCGCAGCCCGCTGCGTCCGACCGTCCGCTGCTTCATCGTTCGCTCACCACAACTCCGGAAGCGTAGTGCCGCGGCCAGGTGCGTGGCAGCCGGACGCGCCGAGCGGCCGCGGTGACGCGGGCGGGTACGGTGCTGTCCGTGATGCGCCGCCCGGCCACGTCGATGGCCCACCGACCCGATCCGCGCCTGCCCGATCGGGCCACCCGGTGATCGGGGAGTCGATGACCTGGGTGCAGGCGATCGTGCTCGGCGTCGTGCAGGGATTGACCGAGTTCCTGCCGATCTCGTCGTCCGGACACCTGCGGATCGTCTCCGAACTCTTCTTCGGTGCGGACGCGGGCGCGTCCTTCACCGCCGTCACCCAGCTCGGCACCGAGGCGGCCGTCCTGGTGTACTTCGCGCGCGACATTGGACGGATCGTGATGGCGTGGCTGCGGGGCCTGCGCGACCCGGACCGCCGCGACCACGACTACAAGATGGGCTGGTACGTCATCATCGGCACCATCCCGGTCGGGGTGCTCGGGTTCCTGTTCAAGGATCAGGTCCGCACCGGCGCCAGGAACCTGTGGCTGGTGGCGACGATGCTCATCGTGTTCGCGCTGGTGATCGCCGCCGCCGAACACTACGGGCGCAAGCAGCGCCCGATCGAGCAACTGACCCTCAAGGACGGCGTGCTGATGGGGTCGGCGCAGGCGCTGGCGCTGATCCCCGGCGTCTCCCGCTCCGGCGGCACGATCAGCGCGGGCCTGTTTCTCGGACTGACCCGTGAGGCCGCGGCGCGGTACTCGTTCCTGCTCGCCATCCCCGCGGTGACGGCGGCCGGCCTGTTCTCGCTGCCCGACGCCTTCGAGCCGGCGGGGGAGGGGCTCAACGCGAGCGGCCCCCAGCTGATCGTCGCGACGATCATCGCCTTCGTGATCGGGTACGCGACGATCGCGTGGCTGCTGCGGTTCGTGGTCAACCACTCCATGTACTGGTTCGTCGGCTACCGGATCATCCTCGGTGTCGTGCTGCTGGTCCTGCTCGGCACCGGCGTCGTCGCCGCGACCTGACGTGGGCCGAGTCGATCCGACCCCGTCCACAGATCCGACCTAGTCTGAATCCATGACGGTGATCCTGGTGCGGCACGGCCGCTCGACGGCGAACACGTCCGGTGTGCTCGCGGGACGCAGCCCCGGCATCGACCTCGACGACCTCGGCCGCGACCAGGCGGAGTCCCTCGTCGGGCGCCTCGCCGGGCTCGACGTCGCCGAGATCGTGCGGTCCCCGCTGCTGCGCTGCGAGCGCACGGTCGCGCCGCTCGCCGAGAAGCTGGGCCTGACGCCGGTCGTGGACGAGGGACTCGCCGAGGTCGACTACGGGCGATGGACCGGCAGGCCGATCAAGGACCTGCTCGCCGAGCCGCTGTGGAAGGTGGTGCAGCAGCACCCCTCCGCGGCGGTGTTCCCCGACGGGGAGGGGTTGGCGCAGGTGCAGGCCCGCGCCGTCGCCGCGATCCGCAGGCACGACACCCGACTGGCCGCCGAGCACGATCGGGACGTCGTGTGGATCGCGTGCAGCCACGGTGACGTGATCAAGTCCGTCCTCGCCGACGCGCTCGGCAACCATCTCGACGGCTTCCAACGGATCGTCGTCGAACCGGCGTCGGTCAGCGTCGTCCGGTACACCCCGACCCGGCCGTTCGTGCTGAGGATGAACGACACCGGCGCCGACCTGAGCGGACTGAACGCGTCCGCCTCCGCGTCCCCTGCCGGGGTCGGCGCGTCCGACGCGGTTCCCGGCGGTGCGGCGGGAACCTCGGGGAAGGGCGGATAATGGGATCGGGTGGACACCCGAACGCAACCCGACCGTGTGACGGCCCGATCAGGTGGAGGTGCTGAATGTCCCGAGCGATTCACGTCTTTCGCACCCCGGACCGGTTCGTCGCGGGCACCGTCGGTGAGCCGGGTGACCGCGCGTTTTATCTGCAGGCGGTGCACGACACGCGGGTGGTCAGCGTGCTCCTGGAGAAGCAGCAGGTGCAGGTGCTCGCGGACCGGATGGGGCTGCTGCTCGACGAGGTGCACCGGCGGTTCGGCACCGCGGTGCCGCCGCACGAGGCCGAACCCAGCGACACCAATCCGCTGGTGACGCCGATCGATGCCGAGTTCCGGGTCGGGACGATGGGACTGGGCTGGGATTCCGATGCCGGGGCGGTCGTCGTCGAACTGCTGGCGGTGTCCGAGTCGGAGGTCGACGAGTCGGTGGTCCTCGACGACGTGGATGAGGGCCCGGATGCGGTCCGGGTATTTCTCACTCCGCTGCAGGCCCGGGAGTTCGCGGTGCGGTCCGAGCGGGTCATCTCGGCCGGGCGGGCGCCGTGCCCGCTGTGCGGGGAGCCGCTGTCGCCGGAGGGGCACGTGTGTGTGCGGACCAACGGCTACCGGCGCGGCGCGACCTTCGCCCGACCCGACGGCGAGAGCTGACCGTTGCGCACGCCCGATCCCGACACCCCAGGCGCCACCGGCGCGGACCTGCTTGCCACCGGCGACCTGACGGTCCTCGGCCGGATCGTGTCGGCAAGCAACACGACGCTGGTGTGCGAGGCGACCGCGGAGGGACGCACCCAGCGCTGCGTCTACAAGCCGATCCGCGGGGAGCGCCCGCTGTGGGACTTCCCCGACGGCACCCTCGCCGGACGGGAGGTCGCCTCGTACCTGGTGTCCGAGGCGCTCGGGTGGGGCGTGATCCCGCGCACCATCCTGCGTGACGGCCCCTACGGTCCGGGGATGGTGCAGCGGTGGGTTCCGACACCCGAGACCGCCGGGGAGCGCGGCGAACGCCTCGACCTGGTCGACATCTGCCCGCCGGACCGGGTCCCCGACGGGTGGTTTCCGGTGCTCCACGCCTACGACGGCGACGGCGAGGAGGTGGCGTTGATCCACGCCGACGATCCGCGGTTGCGGCGGATGGCGGTGCTCGACGTGATCCTGAACAACGCCGACCGCAAGGGCGGCCACGCGCTCGAGGGCATCGACGGGTCCGTGTACGGGGTGGACCACGGCATCTGCCTGCATTCCGAGGACAAGCTGCGAACGGTGTTGTGGGGGTGGGCCGGACAGCCGATCGGTGGGGAACTGCTCGCCGACATCGACGTGCTTGAGGGGGCCCTCGGTGGTGACCTCGGCGACCGGTTGTCCGAGCACGTCACCGACGTGGAGGTTGCGGCGTTGCGGCGCCGCACCCGCGCCGTGCTGACGGATCCGGTGATGCCGCTGCCGAGCAGTCACCGCCCGATTCCCTGGCCCGCCTTCTGATCCGTCCCTTCGGTCGGGTGACCGGACGGTCCGATAGGCTCGACGACATGCAGTCCTGGTCCGACATCGCCGTTCCCCCCGTACCCGGTCAGGGGCCGCCGCTGCGGCTCCACGACACCGCGGACCGCCGCGTGCGACCCGTCACCCCGGGGCCGACGGCGACGATGTACGTGTGCGGGATCACCCCCTACGACGCGACGCATCTCGGTCATGCCGCGACCTATCTGGCGTTCGACCTGGTGAACCGGCTCTGGCGCGACGCGGGCCACGACGTGCACTACGTGCAGAACGTCACCGACGTCGACGACCCGCTGTTCGAGCGCGCCGAGCGGGACGGCGAGGACTGGGTGGTGCTCGGCATGCGCGAGACCGCGCTGTTCCGGGAGGACATGGAGGCGCTGCGGGTGCTGCCGCCCCGCGACTACATCGGCGCCGTTGAGTCGGTGAACGAGGTCGTCGAGATGGTCGGCAAGATGCTCGCCGCGGGCGCCGCATACGTCGTCGACGACGCCGAGTACCCGGACGTGTACTTCCGCGTTGATGCCACCGAGCAGTTCGGCTACGAATCCGGCTACGACCGGCCGACGATGGAGCGCTTCTTCGCCGAACGCGGCGGCGACCCGGGCCGCCCCGGGAAGCAGGACCCGCTCGACGCGCTGGTGTGGCGGGCCCGCAGGCCGGGTGAGCCGTCCTGGCCGTCGCCGTTCGGGGAGGGGCGGCCGGGTTGGCACGTCGAGTGCTCCGCGATCGCGCTGAACCGCATCGGGTCCGGCTTCGACGTCCAGGGCGGCGGCAGCGATCTGATCTTCCCACACCACGAGTTCTCCGCCGCGCACGCGGAATCCGTTGTGTGCGAACGGCGTTTCGCTCGTCACTATGTGCACACCGGGATGATCGGCCTGGACGGCGAGAAGATGTCGAAGAGTCGGGGCAACCTGGTGTTCGTCTCCAAGCTGCGCGGCGAGGGCGTGGATCCGATGGCGATCCGCCTCGGCCTGCTGTCCGGGCACTACCGCGAGGACCGGGCCTGGACCGGTGACGTGCTCGCGGCCGCCGAGCAGCGGCTCGCGCTGTGGCGGCGGGCGGCGGCCCTGCCGACCGGGCAGAACGCCGACGACACGGTCGCGCGGCTGCGTCAGCATCTCGCCGACGACCTCGATACCCCGAAGGCCCTCGATGCGCTCGACGGCTGGGCCCGCAGGGCCGTCGACCACGGCGGCTCCGACGCGGCCGCGCCCGGCCTGTTCTCCGATGCGGTCGACGCGCTGCTGGGAGTCTCGCTGCGCTGACCCGGCCCGCGCAGCGTCACACTTCCAGGAGGGCGAGGCCGCCATCGATCGAGGTCGGAACCCGCCTGCGCAGCGGCGACCCGAGCGCCCTGGCCAGGTTGGTGCCGTCGTGCTCCGACATCAGCATGCCGCCGTCCCACACCATCAGCGTCGCGCTGACCGTGTGCTCCGGCGTCGAATGGGACAGGTCGTAGTGCGCGCACCCGGGCACGTCGGGGTACGTGACCCACAGGTCGTAGCCGGTCATGAACAGGTCAAGGTCGAACTGCACGCTCAGCCCGAGCAGCTCGCTGCGGCCGTTGTCGTCGACCCCGGCGAACGCCTCGTCGAGGCCGAGCAGTCGCGGCGCGTGCGGATCAGCGGAGGAGAGCATGGCGTGCGCGGCCGCGAACAGCGGCAGGTGCAGCGACACCGACTGCTCACCGCCGGACAGGGCCCCGTGCCGGGCCGCGGTGAGCCGCTCCTCGGTGCCGTCCCCGGAGACCAGGGACAGTGAGAACACCCGCCAGCGCCGGTAGTCCAGCGCTTCGGTGAGGATCTCGGGGTACGCGCGCTCCGGGTGCGCGGCCCGCAGCGCGCGAATCCGGGTCGCGAAATGCGCTCGGATGGTGGCCAGTTCGTCCGGGCCGAGTGCGGAGGCGTCGCGGTCGAGCAGCTTCGAGACGGCGCGGGTCGGCTCGTCGAGGCTGTCCGCCAGCACCCAGTGCACGCCGATCGTGGTCCCCGACGACATGCGGCGTTCCCGCATCTCCGACGACATCTGCGCGATCAGGTCGCGGGCGTCGACGGTGCGCTCGTGGATCTGGTGGGCGAGACCGGTCAGCAGCGCGTCCTCAAGGATGCGCCGTTCCGAGTCGGTGAGTAGCAACTGCTGGTCGGCGCGGCGCGCGGAGATCAGCGCGGCGAAGTCGCCGATCGAGGACAGCCCCTGGTCGTGCTGGACCGTCACGGTGGTCAGGCCGTCCGCGGCGTCCCACCGCAGCCGGTAGTCCTGGCCCGCTGCCGCGAGTCGGGCGTCGAAGTCCTGCAGGGCACCGGTGAGGGCGGACCGGGTGGATTTGCCCGCCGCCTCGGACACCTTCACGCTGGCCGTCGCGGACTCGAGCGCCGCCTGCAGCGCCGCGACCTCGTCCGGGACCACCGCGACGGGTGCTCCCGGTTCGGTGTCGATCCGGTACACCAGCTGGTCGGTGGTCAGCCAGGCCGCATCCGACGCCGGCCACCCGTGCGCGGTGTCGACGCCGAGCAACTCAAGCAGATCGCGCCGGGCGTAGGGGGCGAGACGCTGAGCGTCGGAACGGGTTTCGGTGATCGCCCCGCGCAGGGCAAGGGCGGCGGCGCCGTGCGCCCCCTCGGTCTTGCCGATCCACTCGACGGCGCTGTCGTAGGCCCTGCGGGCGGCCCGCTGCTCGGTCGTCGCCGCGTCGATGCGGTCCCGGGCGCTCGCGATCTCGGCGTCGATCTCGTCGGCACCCGCGCCGAGCGAGTCCCGCAGCGTCTGCAGGTTCTGCTCCTGGTGCTCAAGCTTGGCCACGGCAAGGTCGGCTTCCTCGGTGAACTCCTCCGCGACGTCCCGAGCCTCCGCGTGCCGGTCGGCGGCCTCGCGGCGATGCTCGTTCTCCTTCTCCCGGTCCCGGCGACAGCGCACCACCAGGTCGCCGCGGGTCTCGAAGTGCCGGATCGCGGCGGCGAGGGCGTCCAGCGCCGGTCCCCACGCGGCGTCGGCGCCGGGCCCGGCGGACGGCACCCGGTGCCGGGCCGCGGCCTCCCGCAGCGCGCGGTCCCGGACCGCGAGCTCGGCGATCGCCTGGTCCAGTTCCTGCTGCGTCGCCGACGCGGCCTCGTCGCGGCTGCGCAGCGCGCCCGCCGCCTCGGACACGGCACGCAGCGCCGACTGCACGGCGGACGGGCGCGGCAGGGCCCGCCCCGCGGCGGTCAGCGCGGTGACCAGGTCGGCGGCCGCGGACTGCTCGTCGAGGGCCCGGTCGCGGCGCCGCTGAGCCTGCTCGAGTGCGGCGTCGAGGTCACGCAGCCGCTGCTCGCGGCGGCGTTGCCGGGCGGTGACCCCGATGAACTCCGCCGCAGCCTTGGTGTGCCTGCCCACCTGGATCCCCTGGCGGAACCGGCCGGACACGCCAACACCCGGACCGTCGCCCGACCCGGTGTGCAGCGCAATCGAACTCAGCAATGCGCCGACGCGCTCGGCAGGCACACCCGTGTCGGGCTCGGCGACGAGCACGTCCGCCAGGGTGGCCCCGTCCGGCCGATCCGCGGCGGGCAGCGGCACCAGGAACTGCTCCGACTCGTGGTCGGGCAGGGGGCCGTCGGCGGCGGGCACCCAGCCGTCGAGCAGCTGTGCGGCGGTCAGCGCGGCCTCGATCCCGGCCGCGTCGGCGGCATCGACGTGGTCGGCGAACCGGACCAGCCGCCACAGCGGCGCCCCGGACAGCGTCGACCGGTCATCGGTCCGGAACGGGATCGGGGGCGGGGCGTCGTCGTGTTCGGCCGCGATCCGCGCCCGATCGGCGGTCAGCGCCGTGATCTCGGCGGTGGCCTGCGCGGCATCGGTTTCGGCCCTGGCCCGCCCGGCGCGCACCGTGTCGATCGGGTCGGTGGTGTGGCCGTCGAGGATCTCGGTGAACGTCGGCGCCTCGTCGTCGCCGATCGCGGCGACCGACTCGTGCAGCTCCACGAACAGGTCGCTGGAGATGCCGACCCGCGCGTACAGCGACGAGTGCGTGGTCCACCAGCGGCGGACCGCGGTCGACGTTTCGGAGCGGGCCAGCGCGGTCCGCGCCTCCGCCTCCTTGACGGCGACGGTGGCTGCGTCGAGCAATTCCCGGCCGCGGTCCGTGGCCCGCTGCGCCCGCTCCCGTTCGGCTCCTGCGCGCTGCGCCGCGGCCACCGACTCGCGGACCACGCGCACGTCGCCGGTCCGTTCCTCCGCGTGCCCGCGGACCGTGGTGGTGAGCTGGTCGCCGCGGGCCTCGTCCGGCAGTGCCGCCCAGTCGATCCCGGCGTCCGTCGCCGCGGACTGCAGCTCGTCCTCGGCGCGGGCCAGCGCGTCGACGGCCCGGGTCACCCTGGCCTGCGACTGCGCCGCCTCCTCCGCGCGCTGCGCGAGACTCGACTGCGCCTTGCGGGCCTTGTCGGACTGCGCCTCGGTGGACCGGTGTAGGTCCGCGACCACCGCGGCGAGATCATCGAGTTGTTGCTTGCCCTCGTAGGCAGTCGACCGCTGCAGCGTCTCCAACTCGCCGCGGGCCAGGTCGAGGGCGCGGTCGGCCGCCGCGACCCGCTGCTCCGACTCGGCCCGTTCGGTCTGCCTGCGGGTCCGGTCGGCGACGGCCGCCTCCAGCGCGGCGGTCGCGGCGGTCACCGCCTCGATGCGGCGGGCGACCTGTTCGACGTCGGTACGTGCCTGCTGGCGCAGGTACTTCGTGTACACGCCGATGAACGACCCGGTGGCCTGATCGGCGGCGGTGAGCCCCTCGAGCGCGCGGCCCACCTCCTCCATGTCGCTGAACGAGCGCGCCGCCTCCAGCACCAGGTGCTCGTCGAGCGGACGCAGGCCGTCGGTCAATGCCTGCGACAGCCCCTTCGGGTCCAGGTTCTTCGCGAGCTGCGGTCGGCGCAGCGTCAGGATCAGCGTGATCAGCTGGTCGTAGCGCTGCGCACCGAGCCCGAACAGCCGTGCGTCGATCGCCGCCCGATAGTCCACCGGCCGGTCACAGATCGCGTCCCCGCCGATCTGCTCGGCAAGCTGCTTCTTGGTCACCGGCTGATCCCCGGCGGCCAGCAGGGAAAAGTCGACGCCGACCCGGCCGTCGGCGACGAAATGCCACCGCGTCACCTTGTCGTTCTGCCTGCTCGCCCGCATGCCGATGCCGACGGTGACGGCCTCCGGGTCCGCGGCGTCGCCGCGGGCGAACTCCATCCACACGTAGGCGTGCACGCTGTCTTCGCCGCGGTAGAGCAGGTTCGACTTCATCGTCCGCTCCTCACCGGCGAACGGGTTCAGCCGCCGCGGCTCGATGCGGCCGTCCAGGACGAACGGGAACAGCACCTCCAGGGCCTTCGTCTTGCCGGAGCCGTTCGGGCCGCGCAGCACCAGACGACCGTCCGCGAACGAGAACTCCTGGTCCCGGTAGTCCCACAGGTTGACGATTCCCGCGCGGGTGGGGCGAAAACGCGCACTGGCCATGTGAAGTCAGCCTCTACTTCTCGTCGGTGGGGAGGTCGGGATCGGTCGGGGTGGCGCCGACGGACAGCAGGTCCGGTTCGGGCGCCCGCTCGCGGATCGTCACCACCACCCCGCGGTATCGCGCCAGCGCGGGCAGCGCCAGCACGCCGCCGTCGATGCGGCGCAGCAGCCGCTGCCCGTCCAATAGGTCGACGGCCCGCCGCTGCAGGCCGGCCGGGTCGGCCTGCCACTGCGCGGCGAACGTCCGGCCGAACCTGTCGACGAGGTCGGCGACCCGTGTCTCGATCCAGCTGTGCTCGATGAACGGGTACCGCGTCGACGGCGCGTCCGGGTCGGCCGTGTCCGCGGGCCGGTCGAGGAGGTCGTGCAGCACGCTCGCCTGCGGGATCGCGGCATCGAGCTGCCCGACCAGGTCCGCGGTCGGCGTCGTGGGCAGCGGCAGCAGCACCGGTTCGGGGGCGTCGGGGTCACCGAGCCGGTCGGCGATCTCCCCGCACAGCAGCAGCGCCACCTGCGCGATGGTGCCGGTGCCGGGGAACCGGACGTCGGACAGTCGTCCGGACGGGTCGATCAGCGCGACGCCCTCGGCGCGGCGTTCGGCGACCAGTCCGGTCAGCAGTTCCACATCGGCGGCGGTCCGGGGCAGCGCGAGCTGGAGCCGTTCGTCGTCGTCCAAGTCGTCCGCGTACACCACCGGCTGCTGCACCAGGGCGCGCCGCACCCGGCGCGCGGTCTCCCGCGCTGCGGTGTCCGGGGTGGCGGTGTCCTCGGCGGGCGCGGCGAGCAGCCCGCGCACCGACGACAGGTGCTGCAGTGCCTTGGGCGGACGGAACAGTGCGATCACCACGGAGCGGTCGATGTCGTAAAGCGCTTCGCCCGCTTCGGGATTCGACGCCCAACCGCCCGCATCGCCGTCCGCGAGGGTGATCGCGCCGCGGGCCGCCAGCCACCCGACGGCATCGACGAATGCGTCCCGGTCCGCGGCGCGCTCCGTGGACAACTCCACCGCCGGCACCTGCGACGCCTCGGCGGCGACGTGCTCGGCGAGCTCGGAGAGGGTGATCTGGTTGCCAGCCCGCCCGAGCCCAGCGAGAACCAGCGCCAGGTACGCGTACCGGCGCCGGTCGAAGGTGCGGTCCCCGGCGGTACGGGCGGGCGCCGTCGGATCGAGCCGGTCGGCCGCGGTGAACAACCGCGCCGTCGTCTCGGTCACCTCGAGCCGGTAGCCGAACAGTTCCAGCAGATCGTCCCGCAGTTCGGTGGTCCAGCGCCGCAGCAGCGGCAGCGCGGCAGCGTCCGGATAGGTCGCGGTGACCAGGTGATTGGCCAGGATCACCCGCGCGGCCCGCTGGTAGGACTCGAGCATCAGCGGCGAGATCTCCCGCGCCGACAACTGTGCGGCCCTCACTGCACCCTCACCCGCAGCCGGTCCAGGTGCAGTCGCCCGCGCGTCGTCTGCACCGTCGTCGACGTGTCGTGCGGCTCGAGGGTCAACTGCACACCGTGCTCCGATCCGGTGGACCCGCGGACGGTGCCGCGGACCGCGACCCGCGCGGACAGGGCGGTGGTGAGCAGGCTCAGCAGCACCTCGGTCTCCTGATCGTCGAGGACCCGCTCGTAGGCGCCGCCCGCGGCGAGCGAACGCGCGGCCTCGGCCCGGGCGCGTTGCGCGGCGAGTTGAGCCGCACGCAACCGGCGGATACCGGCGTCGTTGCGCTGCACCCGGCTCGGTGCCCCGGCCGCGGCGGGTCGGCCGGTTTCGGCGAGGGTGCGGGAGATCTCCACCGGCGGTGCGTCCCACCAGGACCGGGTGTCCGGGATGACGTCCGCGTCGGGATGCACCGTCGACAGGTGCCGCGGACGGCCGAGGTCGAACACCGCCTGGAACAGGGCGTGCGCCGCGTCCTCGGTGGGGGCGGCGGCGAACCACCCGGCGAGGTGCCGGAGCTGACTCTCCCTGCTGACGCCGCCGCGGCGGGTCTCGGTGACGCGCCGCAGCAGCGACAGCACCGCGGCGATCGCGCTCATCGTGCCCTCCCGCAGCCGCTCCGATTCGCTGACGGTCCCGGGAACGGGCACGAACCACTGCCGCACCCCCGCCCACCGCGCCGCCCAGTCGGCCTCGCGCTCCACCGCCGGGAGGAACACGCGTTCGTCGGCGACGGCGGCCCTGGCCAGCAGCGCGGGCATGCCGGTGTCCTCGACCGCGGTGATTGCCGAAGCCAGCTTGGGCGTGTACCGGGCGAGGTCGGAACCGAACTCTCGCATGTGGGTGAGCAGCGCGTCCTTGTGGGTGAGGAATGCCTCCGGGGTGACCTCGGTGGTGCGGACCAGGTTTCCGAGGGTGAGGTAGAACTGCGCGGCCCGCGATGCCAGGCCGGACAGGGTGTCGTCGAGGCGGCGCAGCGTGCGGTAGATCAGTTCACCGTCCCCCGCACGGTTCGCCGCAGCGAGTCCGTGCAGGTCGGCGAGCAGGTCGGGCAGCGCCAACCGGGACAGCGCCGCCTCGTCGAGGCGGGCGCCGAGCACCTCCTCCACCGCCAGGAACGCCTGGTAGCCGAGCTGGCTGAACTGGTAGACGAAGTGCCGGTTGCGGTACTCGGCGAGGGTCGCGGCGCGGGTTCCGTCGTAGCTGCGCTCGAGCACACCCCACACGTGCAGCTGGTCGAGCAGGGGAGTGACCTCCGCGGCGGTGAGCGTCCGATCGCCGGGCCGGCCCGGGCCCGCCGTCCGGTCGAGGGTCGCGGCGACCTCACCGGCGTGCAGCAGCACCACGTAGTTCGCGCGGGCGTGGTCGAACGCGCGGAGCACGGACAGGTAGTCGGTGCGCTTCTCCGCGGTCGCGAACGCGAACAGGCGCAGCCGGTCACCCGTGACATAGGCGTCGGCGTGGCCGCCGCCCGTGACACAGGCGTCGGGAGCGGTCGCTGGGGCGGAATCGGTCACCGTGACAGGGTAGGGGAGCAGGGGCGGTCCATCGAGCAGCCCCGGCCGTGCGGGCGGTCCGAACCCCGGGAACCCCGACCGGCGCCGCCGGACCGGAGCACAATGGGAAGCCGGTGGACGTGCAGTGGTGGGGACAGACAACCGGGCAGGGCTGGCCGCAGCTTCTTGCGCTCGGCTATGCACTCGTGTTGTGCTCCGCGATCGGGTTCGAGCGCGAGGTCCGCCACAAGAGCGCGGGTGTGCGGACGTACGCGATCGTGGGAACGGGATCGGCGTTGTTCGTGCTGATCAGCAAGTTCGGGTTCGGCGACGTCCTCCAGCGCGGGCTACTTCGTCGTGATGTACCTGTATCCACCGATTCTGCAGAGAATCCCGGGAATCCGATCGCCCCGGGAGCCGATCCGGCTGCGCTACCTCGACGGCCGTGGACTGCTGCGTCAGGTTCTCAAGACGGCGACCGAGATGGGCTTCTCCGTGACCCACATCGATACCACCCACTCGGGCGACGCGGGTTTCGTACGCCTCGTCATGGACGTGGAGGGCCGCGGCGATCCGGTTCGGCTCGCCGATCGGCTCGCCGCGATCGACGGAGTCTTTGACGTGTCGGCAGGCGATCGGGACGAGATCGACGACGAATGACCGATCCGCGGGTCAGGCGTAGCATCCGGGTATGGGGAATGTCGAAGGACATAACCCAGACAGGTCAACCACTTCCACTCGGTCCGGGCGACCCGACACCGCGGTCGCCGCCTATCGAACCGACCTGCAGCCCGGCGAGGATGCGCTGAATCTCGACACCTGGGCCGGTGGACTGTCGAACACCCGAGCGCTCGCCCCGCGGGTGCGGCTCGGACGCGGCACCTGGTTCAACCTGCTGTGGTTACTTCCACTCGGATTCATCGTCCTGCTCGTCGCGGTCGCGGTCGCGAAGGGGTTGTACGACAACGCCTCGGTGCAGGCGTTCATGACCCGGCACCCCGGCACTCATGTGCCGCCGGAGTCGGCGGCCGATCCGGGGATCCCGGCCTGGGTCGGGGTGCTGCACTTCTTCAATCTCTTCATGATGATGTTCATCATCCGGTCCGGGCTGCAGATCCTCGTCGACCATCCGCGGCTGTACTGGACCCGCGGCAGCACCCCGGGACGGGAATGGTTCCGGGTGCAGAAGCCGGTGCCCGACGATCCGCTGTGGACGGCCAAGGACGACTCGGTGGGGCTGCCCGCCCAGGTCGGGCTGCCCGGGGTCCGGCACACCATCGGCCTCGCCCGCTGGTGGCACCTCGGGGTGGACGTACTGTGGCTGGTCAACGGGCTCGTCTTCTACGTGCTGCTGTTCACCACCGGCCAGTGGCGGCACCTGGTGCCGACGAGCTGGGAGGTGTTCCCCAACGCCGTCACCGTCACCATCGAATACCTGTCGCTGAACTGGCCCGACACCAACGGATGGGTCGCGTACAACAGCCTGCAACTGCTCACCTACTTCCTGACCGTGTTCGTCGCGGCACCGCTCGCGGTGCTGTCCGGGCTGTGCATGTCGCCCGCGCTGTCGACCCGGTTCACCCGGATCAGCAACGTGGTCAACATTCAGGTGGCGCGCTCGGTGCACTTCCTGGTGCTGGTCTGGTTCCTGCTGTTCATCACGATCCATGTCACCTTCGTGGTGACCACCGGGGTGCTGCGCAACCTCAACCACATGTTCGGCGCCCGCGACGACGACAGCTGGGTCGGCTTCGGGGTGTTCTCCGTCGCCCTGGTGATCGTGCTGCTCGGCTGGGTCGCGGCCACCCCGGTCACGCTGCGGCACCCGCGGATCGTGCAGCGGGTCGGGTACGCCCTGATCGGGCCCGCGCAGCGGCTGTTTGAGCACGCCGACGCCCGGCCGGGCGCGCTGACCGAACAGGACATCTCCCCGTACCTGTGGCACAACGGCACCTACCCGGACAGCGCCGAGTACCGGCACCTGTACGACACCGATTTCGCGGACTACCGGCTCCGGATCCACGGGCTCGTCGATCATCCCGCTGAGCTGTCGCTGGCGGATCTGCGTGCGCTGCCGTACCACGAGCAGATCACCCAGCACTTCTGCATCCAGGGCTGGTCGGGTGTCGCGAAATGGGGCGGCGTGTCGATGCAGACGATCCTCGACCTGGTCACGCCGCTGCCCGAGGCGCGGTGGGTGGTGTTCTACTCGCTGGCAGAGGGGGCGAACGGCGGCACCTACTACGACGCGCACGCGATCGACCAGATGAGCCACCACCTGACGATGCTCGCCTACAACATGAACGATGCCCCGCTGACCTACGGGCACGGTGCCCCGCTGCGGCTGCGCAACGAGGTGCAACACGGGTTCAAGCACGTCAAGTGGATCCGCGGCATCGAGTTCGTCACCCGCTTCTCCGATGTGGGCGGCGGGCACGGCGGCTACAACGAGGACCACGAGTACTACGGCTACCGGCAGTCGCTGTGAGGACGGACAACCGTGCCCGGGGCAATCGCCCCGGGCACGGTCGTGGTGCTGCCGTTGGCGTCAGACCTGGAACGGGACCCCGTAGGTGACCACGATGTCGCCGCTCGCCAACTGCACGCGGGCGTAGGGCCGGATCGACACCGCGCCGATGGCGCCGGCGACGGACCCGTGCACCCCGGACATCCGGACCAGTGCGCTGGCGCCGTCGAACGGCTTGTCCAGCAGGATCGGCACGTCCGTGATCCCGCCGGGCTCGAGGTCGATGTCGAGGGACTGGGACGGGATGATGTCGCCGACGAGGTCGGTGCCGCCGCCGAAGTCGATCCCGATGATCGGCTCGCCAAGCAGGTCGGCGAAGCCGATGTTGAAGTCGCTTCCGGTGACGAAACCGAGGGCGGGGGTGTTGAGGCCGATGGTGGCGCCCGCCAGCGCGATCGGGTAGCCGATCTGGTAGCCGACGGTGAGCAGGCTGCCCTCGAGGGCGTCCGCGCCGGGCCCGGTGATGTTGACCCCGGCGTATCCGCTGTGGAAGAACTCCCGCGACAGCGGGGACCCGTCGAGCGGCGGCACCGAGGTGAACCGGGTGTCGCCCTGGAGCACCTCGATGTTCTGGCCCGCCCCGGACATCATCGAGCTGACATTGTCGACCTCGGCGGCCGCGGTGCCGGAACCGAGCAGCAGGCCGGTCACCGCCAGCGCCATCGCGCCGGAGGCGATGCGACCGCGGTGACGGCGGGGAGTGGGGTGTCGTCGGGGAGTAACAGCAGGCAGCTTCATGAGGTGGCCCGTCCGCTCGTTGAGGAGAGTGTGTCCTGACGCACTGCAGTTCGGGATGGACTCTATCGCCTGCGCATCCCCGTCGCACCGAACTTCACGCGCGCGTCCGGTTCGCCGTCTCCCAGGCCCGGTCGTAGCGGTTGCCGCCCGGGCGCTTCGGGTCCTTGCTGCGGTACACCACATACGGCCGGCCCAGGTAGCCGAGCGGCGCGCTGAACACGTGCACGAGGCGGGTGTACGGCCAGATCGCGAGCAGGGCAAGCACCGTCAGCCCGTGCAGTTGGAAACTCAACGGCACCCCGACCATCAGCTCCGGCATCGGCTGCAGCGAGAACAGGCTGCGGAACCACGGCGATACCGTTGACCGGTAGTCGTAGCTGCCGAGGATCAGGTTTTCGCCGAGCGTGTTGACCATGCCGGTCGCGATCACCGCGACGAACAGCACATACATGATCCTGTCGCTGGTGCTGCTCGCCTTCCGGACGCTCGGCACCGCGATCCTGCGGTAGACGAGGATCGACAGCCCCGCGACGGTCGCGAGCCCGGCGGGGACGCCGAGGCCGACGGCCATCAGGTGGTACGCGTGGTCGGAGATGCCGACCGCGCGTGTCCAACTCGCGGGGATCAGCACACCGCCGACATGGCCGGCGAGCACCGCCAGGATCCCGAAGTGGAACAGCGGGCTGCCGAGGCGCAGCAGCCGCGACTCGTACATCTGCGACGAGCGGGTGGTCCAGCCGAACTGGTCCTTGCGGTACCGCCACACATGCCCGACCACGAACGAGGTCAGCGCGATGTACGGGAGGGTCAGCCAGAGCAGGGTGCTCACCGGGGAACTCCGATCTGCGGGATGTCGAGGAACTGAGGTTCGGCGCCGACCGGCGGATGCAGCGAGGGATCCAGGGCATAGGTGTCGAGGCCGACGGCGTCCTCGGGCGGGCCCTCCGCCGCCAGCTTCACCACCTGGGCGCGGTCCTCCGTATCCAGGCCGGGCAGCGTCGCGCACAGCGCGTCCAGCACGGCCGCGTAGGGGGAGTCGCCGTCCCGCAGGGACAGCCGCAGCACCTCGAGCACCGCGCGATGGGTGATCAGCAGCCGCCGGCCGCGGGCCGGGTCGGTGGTGGCGGCGAACTCGAGGACCACCGGCAGGAAGTCGGGCAGCTCGTGGTCGCCGAGCTCGAGGCCCGCGTTGCGATACGCGGTCTTGAAGCGCAGCAGCGCCATTCCGCGCCCGCGGGTGTCGCCGTAGGCGTAGTACGACAGGTGCAGGCTCGACCGGCGGCGCAGGTCGAACGTCTCGACGTAGCGGGCGGCGAGCGCGATCGGTTCCTGCCCGCGCAGGTGGTCGATGCAGGACAGCAGGCTCGGCCCGGCGGGCGCCGGGATCTGCTCCGCCGCGGACCGGAGATCGTCGAGCAGGTCCAGCGTCGACGGGTGCGGGTAGTCCAGGACGAGCGCGGCGATCCGCCAGACCAGACGCTGCTGCGTTTCGGTGAGTTCCCCGACGGCCGCACGCGTGCGCCGCCCACGGAGCAGTCCGATGCCCGCCATCAGGACTCCTGCCTAGTTCCGGCGGGGACGAGTCCGTCGGTGCTGCGGCCGTCCCAGTTCAGCAGGTTGATCCGGCGTTCCTTGTTCTCCGGCGCCGCCGTGTTGGTGTCCTCCCCGACGAGGTGGAACTTGTCGGCAACCACGTCGAACGCGGTCATGCCAGGCCCGCCTGCGCTCGGTCCGCCCATGCCCGGGCCGCCGTCGTCGTCGAGGCTGCAGCCGGTGGCGAGCGCGTCGAGTCGGTGCGCGTCCGAGCCTGCGCCGGTCGGGATCACGTACCGGTCCTCGTATTTCGCGAGCGCGAGCAGCCGGTACATCGCGGTCAGCTCGTCCGGTGTCAGCCGGACCGCGGCCGCGACCTCCGGCTTGAGTGCCTCGCCGAGGTTCACCTGCCGCATGTGCGCGCGCATCGCGGCGAGGCGTTGCAGCGACGCCCGCACCGGCCCGACCTCACCGGCGGTGAACAGTTCCGCCAGGTACTCGACGGGGATGCGCAGCGAGTCGATGGCGCCGAACAGGTTGTCGGCCTCCTCGCCGTCATGCCCGGTGTCCGAGAGCGCCTCGACCATCGGCGACAGCGGCGGGATGTACCAGACCATCGGCATGGTGCGGTATTCCGGGTGCAGCGGCAGCGCCACCTGGTAGTCGACGATCAGCTTGTAGACCGGCGAGTTTTGGGCGGCCTCAATGAACTCGGCGGAGATGCCTGCCCGTTCGGCCTCGGCGACCACCCGCGGATCGTGCGGGTTGAGGAACACCCCCAGCTGCGACGGATAGAGGTCCTTCTCGTCGGTGACCGACGCCGCCTCGAGGACCGCGTCGGCGTCGTACAGCATCACGCCGATGTAGCGGAGCCTGCCGACGCACGTCTCCGAGCAGATGGTCGGGATGCCGACCTCGATCCGCGGGTAGCAGAACGTGCACTTCTCGGCCTTGCCGGTCTTGTGGTTGAAGTAGATCTTCTTGTAGGGGCAGCCGGTGACGCACTGCCGCCAGCCCCGGCACTTGTCCTGGTCGACGAGCACGATGCCGTCCTCGGACCGCTTGTAGATCGCACCCGACGGGCACGACGCCGCGCACGCCGGGTTCAGGCAGTGCTCGCAGATCCGCGGCAGGTAGAACATGAACGTCTGCTCGAACTCGAGCTTGACCTTGTCGGACACCCTGGCCAGCAGCGGATCCCGGCCCACCTGCTCCGGCCCGGAGCCGAGGTCGTCGTCCCAGTTCGCGCCCCAGGTGACCTTGGTGTCCTCGCCGGTGAGCAGCGACTTCGGCCGGGCCACCGGGACGGTGTCCGACGGCGGCGACGCGAGCAGGTTGTCGTAGTCGTAGGTCCACGGCTCGTAGTAGTCCTCGACGGTCGGCAGGTCCGGGTTCGCGAAGATGCCAAGGAGCCGCTTGAACCGCGACCCGGACTTGAGGGTCAGCTTGCCGCGCTTGTTCAGCGTCCAGCCGCCCTTCCACTGCTCCTGGTCCTGGTACCGCCGCGGATAGCCCTGCCCGGGGCGGGTTTCGACGTTGTTGAACCACGCGTACTCGACGCCGCCGCGGTTGGTCCACGCCTGCTTGCAGGTGACGCTGCAGGTGTGGCAGCCGATGCACTTGTCGAGGTTCATCACCATCGCCATCTGTGCCATGACCCTCATGATTTGCTCACTCCGCAGGCTCCGCTCGGCATGTCAGTACGTCACTTCCTGGTCGCGGCGGCGGATCGTGGTGACCTCGTCGCGCTGGTTTCCGGTGGGGCCGTGGTAGTTCAGGGCGAAGGACTGCTGCGCGTAGCCGCCGATCAGGTGGGACGGCTTGATCATCACGCGGGTCAGCGCGTTGTGGATGCCGCCGCGCTTGCCGGTGCGTTCGGTCCGCGGGACGTCCACGGCCCGGTCCTGCGCGTGGTACATGAACACGGTGCCCTCGGGCATCCGGTGGCTGACGATCGCGCGGGCGACGACGATGCCGTTGCGGTTGGTTGCCTCGATCCAGTCGTTGTCCGCGACACCGATCTTCGCGGCGTCCACGTCCGACATCCAGATCGTCTGCCCGCCGCGGGAGAGGGTCAGCATGTGCAGGTTGTCCTGGTACGCGGAGTGAATCGACCACTTCGAATGCGGGGTCAGGTAGCGGACGGTGACCGTGCCGCCGACCCCATTGCCGTGGGTCTCGCCGACCGCCGGCTCGGAGAAGAGTGCGGTCATGTCCAGCGGCGGCCGGAAGATCGGCAGCTGCTCACCGAGTTCGGCCATCCAGTCGTGGTCGAGGTAGAAGTGCTGCCTGCCGGTCAGGGTGTGCCACGGCTTGAGCCGTTCGGTGTTGATCGTGAACGGCGAGTAGCGGCGCCCGCCGGTCTCGCTGCCCGACCACTCCGGTGACGTGATGACCGGCACCGGGCGGGCCTGGGTGTCGGAGAACCGGATCCGGGTGCCCTCGTTCTCCGCGGCCAGGTCCACCAGCTGCGTTCCGGTGCGTTCCTGCAGGTGCTCGAAGCCCTGGGTGGCGAGCCTGCCGTTGGTGGTGCCGGACAGCGACAGGATGGCCTCGGCGGCGTGCCGGTCCTTGGCCAGTGACGGTCGCCCGGCAGCGACCCCGGACACGGCGGTCCCGTTGACGGCGCGCAGGTACTCGACCTCCTCGGTGGGGAAGGTGGTGACGCCCTTGGTGGTCAGGCCGAGTTCCTCCACCAGCGGGCCGAGCGCGGCCATCTTCTCCGCGATCGTGGTGTAGTCGCGTTCGACCACCACCAGCTTCGGCATCGTCTTGCCCGGGATCGGTTCGCATTCACCGCGTTTCCAGTCCAGGACCGTGCCGCCGGGCTGGGCGGTCGCATCGGCGGTGTCGTGCAGCAGCGGCATCGCGACGATGTCGCGGCGGGTGCCCAGGTGCTTCTCGGCGAGCCAGCTGAAGCCGCGGGCAATCCGGTGGAACGCCTCGAAGTCCGTTTTCGTCTCCCACGGCGGTGAGATGGCGGGGGAGAAGGCGTGGACGAACGGGTGCATGTCGGTCGACGACAGGTCGTGCTTCTCGTACCAGGTTGCCGCGGGCAGCACCACGTCCGAGAACAGCGTGGTGCTGGTCATCCGGAAGTCGAGGGTGGTGAGCAGGTCCAGCTTCCCGTTCGGGGCCTCGTCCCGCCACACCAGTTCCTCCGGGTGCACGCCGGTCGAGTCCGAGGCGCGCAGGTTGGAGCCGGCGCCGAGCAGGTGCTGCAGGAAGTACTCGTTGCCCTTCGCGGACGAGCCGAGCAGGTTCGAGCGCCACACGATCAGGGTGCGGGGGAAGTTCTCCGGCGCATCCGGATCCTCGACCGCGAACTGCAGGTGCCCCGTCTTCAATCCGTCGACGACGTGCTCGGCGGCGTCCTTGCCGAGCCGCTCCGCCTCGTCCGCGAGGTCGAGGGGGTTCCGGTTGAAGGTGGGGTAGGTCGGCATCCAGCCGAGCCGCGACGCGAGCGCGATGTTGTCGGCGGCGGTGCGGCCCGCGAACGCGCCGTCGGCGAGCGGCGACGCCATCGCCTCGGAGGTGAACGGGTCGTACCGCCACTGGTCGGTGGCCAGGTACCAGAAGATGGTGCCCTGCATCTGCCGCGCGGGCCGCACCCAGTCGGAACCGAATGCCAGTGTCGCCCAGCCGGTCACCGGGCGGCACTTCTCCTGCCCGACGTAGTGCGCCCAGCCGCCGCCGTTGACGCCCTGGCAGCCGGTGAGCAGCGTCAACGTCAGGAAGGATCGGTAGATCTGGTCGGAGTGGAACCAGTGGTTGGTGCCCGCGCCCATCAGGATCATCGACCGGCCGCCGGAGCGGTCGGCGTTGTCGGCGAACTCGCGGGCCACCCGCGCCGCCGAGGCCGCGGGGACGCCGGTGATGCCCTCCTGCCAGGCCGGGGTGTACGGCTCGTCGGCGTCGTCGTAGCCGGTCGGCCAGGTGCCGGGCAGGTCGTCCCGGTGCACGCCGTACTGGGCGAGCATCAGGTCGAACACGGTCGTCACGAGGCGTCCGGCGACCGTGCACACCGGGACACCGCGCCGCAGCACGCCGGGGCTCGCGGTGTCGTAGCGGGGTAGGTCGACCGCCACGGTGTCCGGGGACCCGTACAGGCTGAGCTGCGGGTCCACGCCCTGGAGGTCGAGATTCCACCTGCCCTTCCCGGACTCGGTGAACCGGTCGCCGAGTGACCCGTTCGGCACGACCGGCCGCCCGGTCGCCGAGTCGAGCAGCACCGTCTGGTGCAGCGCACCCTCTCCGGTGTCGCCGAGATCGGCTGCGGTGAGGAACTTTCCGGGCACGTAGCCGTCGCCGCGGGGGTCGAGGGCGATCAGGTACGGCAGGTCGGTGTACTGCTTGACATACTCGACGAACCGGGGAACCTGCTTGTCGACGAAGAACTCCCGCAGGATGACGTGCCCCATCGCCATTGCCAGCGCCCCGTCGGTGCCCGGTCGCGCGGGCAGCCACTGGTCGGCGAACTTGGTGTTGTCGGCGTAGTCGGGGGAGACCACGACGACCTTCTGCCCGCGGTACCGGGCCTCGGTCATGTAGTGCGCGTCCGGGGTTCGGGTGACGGGGACGTTCGAGCCCCACATGATCAGGTAGCCGGCGTCGAACCAGTCCGCCGATTCGGGGACGTCGGTCTGGTCGCCGAACACCTGCGGGGAGGCCTCCGGCAGGTCGGCGTACCAGTCGTAGAAGGAGAGCATCGCCCCGCCGAGCAGCGAGATGAACCGGGCGCCGATCGCGTGGCTGACCATCGACATCGCCGGGATCGGCGAGAACCCCGCTACCCGGTCCGGCCCGTACCGCTTGATGGTGTGCACGTGCGCGGCGGCGACGATCTCCGCGGCCTCCCACCACTCGGCGCGCACCAGCCCGCCCTTCCCGCGGGCCGCCTTGTACGTCGTCGACTTCTCCGGATCGTCGGCGATGTCCGCCCAGGCCAGCACCGGATCCTTCAGCCGGGCCTTCGCCTCGCGGTACATCTCCAGCAGCACCCCGCGCACGTACGGGTAGCGGACCCGCGACGGCGAGTACGTGTACCAGGAGAACGACGCCCCGCGCGGGCAGCCCCGCGGCTCGTACTCGGGCTTGTCGGGGCCGATCGACGGGTAGTCGGTCTGCTGCGCCTCCCAGGTAATGACGCCGTCCTTGACGTAGATCTTCCACGAGCAGGACCCGGTGCAGTTCACGCCGTGCGTCGAGCGGACCACCTTGTCGTAGGACATGCGGTCGCGGTAGAAGTCGTCGGAGGTGCGGCCGCCGACCTGGTGCAGGGTGCGCAGGTCGGAGGAGGCCTCCCCGCGCTGGAAGTGCCTACCGAACCGGAGCAGCGCGTCTGCGTCCAGCTTGCCGGTGTTCTGGGACATGGAAACCTCTCGAGTAGCTGCCGAGCGGGTTCCCTAATGTCACATTGGGTGTCGTCACGTGACCCGATGTGACATTAGGGAACTCCCGGAGAAGGGGTGGGGGACCGGGCGGGTCAGAGTTCGACGACCACGACGCCGTCTCGGATTTCCGCGGGGTACACCCGGACGGCGGGGACGTCATCGCTGCTGCAGGCGCCGGTGTCGAATCGGAAGCCGTACTGGTGCAGCGGGCACACCACCTGCTCGCCGTCGATCTGCCCGTCGGCGAGGGGGCCCGCCCGGTGCGGGCACACCGCGTCCGTTGCGCGCACGGTGCCGTCCGCTAGGCGGAACACCGCGACCTGACGCCCGTCGACGACGTAGGTGCGGCCCTCGCCGGGCGTCAGGTCCGACACCTGCCCGACCGCGATGCCGCTGGTGAGCGCGGTCATCGGACCGGCACCTGCGGCAGCGGCAGCAGCGGCAGCGCCGGCGTGAACTGCGCGGGCGACTTCGGTGCGCTGCGCTCGCGCCACGGGTCGCGGTACCCGGCGACCGCGGTCGCCAGCCTCTCGTCCAGTCCGGCCACGATGCCCTCCTCGTCTCGAACCAGCAACGCCTGCAACCGCTCCAGGCCGACCCGCGGCACCCAGTCGTAGGTGCGTTCGAGCCACTTCGCGTCCTCGCGGTAGTGCTGGACGAACCGGCCCGCCAGGTCGATCACCGCCTGCCCGGAGTCGACGGTGGCCAGCAGGTCGCCCTTGCGGATGTGTGCACCCGCGGCGCCGCCGACGTAGATCTCCCAGCGGCCGTCCCCGACGGCAACGACGCCGAAGTCCTTGCACAGCGCCTCCGAGCAGTTCCGGGGACAGCCGGCGACGGCGAGCTTGAGCTTGGCGGGGGTCTCCAGCCCCTGGAGTCGTTCCTCGAGCGCGATGCCGAGGTTCGTCGAGTCGCCGAGTCCGTAGCGGCAGAAGTCGCTGCCGACACACGTTTTCACGGTCCGCATGCTCTTGCCGTATGCGTAGCCGGACGGCATGTCCAGCTCGCCCCACACCTTCGGCAGGTCTTCCTTCTTGATGCCGAGCAGGTCGATGCGCTGGCCGCCGGTCACCTTCACCAGCGGCACGTGGTACCTGTCGGCGACGTCCGCGATGCGGCGCAGCTGATCCGGGGTGGTAACGCCGCCCTTCATCTGCGGGACCACCGAGAAGGTGCCGTCCCGCTGGATGTTCGCGTGCACGCGGTCGTTGATGAACAGGGCGCCGCGCTCGTCCACCCAGTCCGGACCCCAGATCGTGCGGAGCAGCGACGCGAGCGGCATCTTCGCCGCCGCCACCTCGGTGCCGCCCTCGGCGAGCGCGGCGAACACCTGCGAGACGGCGCGCAGGTCGCGCTCGCGGATCGCGGCGATCAGCTCCGCCTTGGTCATCGGGATGCACGGCACGTACCAGTCGGCGGCCGGATCGGCGGCCAGCGCACCGCCTGCGGCGCAGGTGACGATGTCCGCGACGAGGGACTTGCAGGAGCCGCAGCCCTTGCCCGCTCGGGTCTTCGCGCACACCTCGGCCAGCGTCTGCGCGCCGCCGTGCACGCAGGCGACGAGGTCGCCCTTGGTGACGCCGTTGCAGTTGCACACCTGGGTGTCGTCCGGCAGGTCCGCGGCCGAGGCGGCGGCGGCCTCGCCCGCAAGGTCGAACAGCAGCGACAGCCGGTCCTCGGGCAGGTCCACCTTGCCGTCGAACACCTGGGTGAGCAGCGCGGCCTTGCCGGTCTCGCCCATCAGCGTCGCGCCGACCAGCCTGCCGTCCCGGACGACGACGTTCTTGTAGACGCCGGTGCGCGAATCGTAGAACTCGACGAACTCGTCGCCGCCCTGCTCGGGACCCTTTGCGCCCATTGCCGCGACGTCCAGCCCGGCGACCTTCAGCTTCGTCGTCGACGTCGAACCCTGGTACGCGGCCGCCGGATTCGATCCGGTCAGGTGTTCGGCGAGCACGACGGCCTGCTCCCACACGGGGGCGACGAGGCCGTACAGCTCGCCGCGGTGCTGGGCGCACTCGCCGACCGCGTACACCGAACCCTCGTCCTCGCAGCGCATCTGGTCGTCGACGACGATGCCGCGTTCGACGACGAGTCCGCCCGCGCGGGCCAATTCGGTGTTGGGGCGGATCCCGGCGGTGACGACGACCATGTCGGCGGGCAGGGTGCTGCCGTCGGTGAACCCGACCCCGGTCACGTTCCCGGCGTCGTCCCGCAGCACCGCGGTGGTGCGCGTCGCGGTGTGCACGCCGACGCCGAGGTCCTCGATCTTCGCGCGCAGCACCTGACCGCCGCGCTCGTCGAGCTGCTGGTTCATCAGGTGGCCGGGGGAGTGCACCACGTCGACGCTCAACCCCTGGGTGCGCAGGCCGTACGCGGCCTCGAGGCCGAGCAGGCCGCCGCCGATCACGACCGCGGCCACCCCGTCCCTGGACTGGGCGAGCTGCAGCATCCCGTTGGTGTCGGCGATGGTGCGGAAGCCGAACACGCCGCGGCCGAGCCTGCCGTCCGCCTCGCGCAGGCCGTCCATGTTCGGGAAGAAGGTGTTCGAGCCGGTCGCGACGATCAGCACGTCGTAGTCGACGACCCGCTCGGACTCGCAGGTGACGGTCTTGGCGAACCGGTCCAGCCGGACCGCGCGGTCCCCGGCGTACAGCGCGACCCCGTTGTCGCGGTACCAGCTCATCGAGTTGAGGACGATCTCCTCGCCGTCCGCGGCGGTCTCGCCTGCCAGCACGTGGGAGAGCATGATGCGGTTGTAGTTGCCGTAGGGCTCGTCGCCGATCATCGTGATGTCGAACATGTCCCGGCCGCGGCGGGCGAGGATCTCCTCGACCGTGCGGGCGCCGGCCATGCCGTTGCCGACCACCAGCAGTCGCCGCTTCACCTCACCTGTGCTCGCCATGACACGAGCGTGCGGCGCGGTGGTGACGAGGTGGCTGCCGGGACGTTACGCAGCAATCAGGAAGTGCTCACCCGCGTGGATGCGGTGTTGTCAGGGTTCTGTCACCTGCGGCTTCGCCGCCGGTGCACGATGTGCACCCCGATAGGGGTGAACATCACGCACAGTTCCGGGGTGACCTGAGGGTTCGGGGCTGGTCGCGGAAACGTGTCGGCGGGGCGGCGTAACGTAGAACAGACATTCGAAGCAGGGGTGGCTGAGGATGACGGTCGCTGAGGATGACGGTGGCCGAGGATGAGACAGGGGTGACGGGATGAGTCCGACGGCAGCGATGGACCAGGTCGGGGCGCACCTGTCGGCCCTCGACGCTGCCGTCGAAGCACTGTTCGGGGAGGGGTTGGCGGGCCTGTCGAACGACGAGGTCGTCGAGGTGCTGCAGCGGGTGGAGGGGTCGGCACGCGGGCTCACGGCGGTGGGGCAGCGGGTGCTGGTCGAGGCGGTCGAGCGGGCGCTGCCCGGCGACTTCGACCTGAAGCCGGTCGAGTTCCTGGTGAAGACGCTGCGGGTCTCCGCGGGTGAGGCGCAGGCACGGTTGCGGTCGGCGCGCTGCACCGGCACCTGGCACGGGATGCGCGGTGACGTCCAGCGGCCGACGCTGCCGCACACCGCGCGGGCGTTGCGTGAGGGAGCGGTCGGGCTGTCGCATGTGGAGGCGGTGCGGGAGATCATGCGACAGGTCCCCGCTGCCGTCGACACCACGAAACGAGAGGCCGCGGAGGCGACCCTGGCGATGGTGGCGCGGGAAGCGGACCCGAAGTATGTCCTCGCTGCCGGGATGGAACTGTTGGCGTACCCGAATCCGGACGGCAACTTCTCCGATGCGGATCGGGCGCGGCAGCGTGGGGTGCGGGTCGGGAAGCAGCGGGCAGACCTCATGACGCCGATCTCGGGGTTGTTGGATCCGGAGGCCCGGGCGTTGCTCGAACCGCTGTTGGCGAAGATGGCCCGTAAGGGCATGAACAATCCGGACGATCCCGATTCCCCGTCCGGGGACGTGACCGCCGATGGGCTCGACCAGACGGCGTTGGCGAAGGCGGCGTCCCGGGACACTCGCACGACAGCCCAACGCAACCACGACGCACTCAAGGTCGGCCTGCGACAGCTCCTCGGATCCGGCGCCCTTGGTCGTCATCGGGGGTTGCCGGTGACCGCGATCATCACCATGACATTGCAGCAGGTCGAGGAGGCGTCGGGGGTGGTGACGACGGCGTCGGGCGGGATCGTCCCGATCCGCGACGCCCTCAGGTTGGCGGAACGCGCCCATCCGGTGTTGCTGGTTCTCGGCCGCAACGGTCGGCCGCTGCATCTCGGGCGAGGAAAACGCCTCGCCTCGGCGGATCAGCGGCTGGCGTTGATCGCATCATCGAGGGGCTGCACTCGGCCGGGCTGTGATGCGCCTGCATCGATGACCGTGGTGCATCACCTGCAGGAGTGGGACAAAAACGGCCGCACCGACATAGACAACCTCGACCTGGTCTGCGATGCATGTCATGCGCTGGTCCATGACGGGCCGGGCGGCTGGCGAACCAATGTCGCGCGGGAGGGATCGGATCACCCTGGCCGCACCGAGTGGACGCCACCGGCGCAGGTGGATCCGGCGCGCACCCCGCGGGTCAACCATCGACATCACCTGCACGAGCTGTTCGGCATCCTGCACGGGATGATCGTGGCCAGGGACGTGCGGGAGCTGGAGGAGTGGCGGGCGGAGTGGGATCCGACCTTCGAGGGGTATCGGCACCGTCGTACCGAGAGCGGGGGTCGCGGTGGGGGTGACCCGGCGTCGGGTGAGGACGTGCCGTGACGACCGCCGCCGCTCAGATGCCACCGAAGCCGCCGGGGCCGCGTCGGCGCAGGTACCGCTCGAACTCGGCGGCGATCGCGTCACCGTCGATCTTGGAGATGGCGTCGGAGATGTCGACCTCCGCGTCGCCGCGTTCCTCGAGGGAACGGACGTACTCGGCGACTTCCTCGTCCTCCTCGGTCATCTCGGTGACGGATTCCTCCCAGTCCTCGGCCTGCCCGGGCAGCTCCCCGAGCGGGACCTCGACGTCGAGGACGTCCTCGACGCGGCGGAGCAACGCAACCGTCGCCTTCGGGTTGGGAGGCTGCGAGACGTAGTGCGGGACGGCCGCCCAGAACGAGATCGCGGGGACACCCGCCTTGACGCACTCGTCCTGCAGGACCCCGGTGATCCCGGTCGGGCCCTCGTAGCGGGTCTGCTCGAGGTTGAATGCCTGCGCGGACTCGGTGCTGTATGCGGTGCCCGTCACCGGGACCGGGCGGGTGTGCGGGGTGTCGGCGAGCAGGGCGCCGAGGATCACCACGGTGGTCACGCCGAGGTCCTCGATGATCTCAAGCAGGTCGTCGCAGAAGCTGCGCCAGCGCATGTTCGGTTCGATGCCGCGCAGCAGCAGTACGTCGCGCTTGCTGCCGGGCGGTGAGCACACCGAGATGCGGGTCGCGGGCCACTGGATCTCCCGGGTGACGCCGTCCACCTGCCGCACCTGCGGCCGGTTCACCTGATAGTCGTAGTAGTCCTCGGAATCGAGTTCCGCGAGAGGTCGGGCGTCCCAGATCAGTTCGAGGTGTTCGACCGCCCCGCTGGCGGCGTCGCCCGCGTCGTTCCAGCCCTCGAACGCGGCCACCAGGATGGGGTCGCGGAGGGTGGGGACGTCGTCGTCCGGCATGTCGTCGGGAACCCCGGAGCGTTCGGTTGGACTCACCTGCCCAGCCTACGGCCAGGGCGGTCCGGGGCGCCCACTACTCTGGACGGCATGTCTGCCCCATTCCATTCCGCCCTGTTGGATGCGCTCACCGAGCGCGTTGTCATCGGCGACGGTGCCATGGGGACGATGCTGCAAGCCGCGAACCTCACCCTCGACGACTTTCTCGGCCTCGAGGGCTGCAACGAGATCCTGAACGAGACCCGTCCCGACGTGCTTCGCGACATTCATGCCGCGTACTTCGAGGCCGGTGCCGACGCCGTCGAGACCAACACGTTCGGCTGTAACCTGCCGAACCTCGCCGACTACGACATCGCGCACCGGATCCGGGACCTGTCCGAGCGCGGCACCCGCATCGCCCGTGACGTCGCCGACGAGATGGGGCCGGGCCGCGACGGCATGGCCCGGTTCGTGTTCGGGTCGATGGGTCCGGGAACGAAGCTGCCCACCCTCGGGCACGCGCCGTTCGCGGTGCTGCGCGATGCGTACACCGAGTCGGCTCTCGGCATGATCGACGGCGGTGCCGACGCGATCCTCGTCGAGACCTGTCAGGACCTGCTGCAGGTGAAGGCCGCGATCATCGGCAGCCAGCACGCGATGGACCGCGCGGGCCGCCGGATCCCGATCATCACCCACGTCACCGTCGAAACCACAGGAACCATGCTGCTCGGCTCCGAGATCGGCGCCGCGCTGACCGCGCTGGAACCGCTCGGCATCGACATGATCGGCCTCAACTGTGCGACCGGTCCGGATGAGATGAGCGAGCATCTCCGGCACCTGTCGAAGCATTCGCGGCTGCCGGTGTCGGTCATGCCGAACGCCGGTCTGCCGGTACTCGGCGCGAACGGCGCCGAGTACCCGCTCACCGCCGAGGAGTTGGCGCGGGCGCTGAGCACCTTCGTCGCCGAGTTCGGCCTGTCGATGGTCGGCGGCTGCTGCGGCACCACGCCCGAACACATTTCGGCGGTCGCGGAGGCCGTGCGGCTCGTCGAACGCGGTGCGCGCACCCCGGCCCCGGAGCCGGGCACGTCGTCGCTGTACGCGGCGGTGCCGTTCGAGCAGGACGCGAGCTTCCTGGTGATCGGCGAGCGCACGAACTCCAACGGCAGCAAGGCGTTCCGCGAGGCGATGATCGCCGAGGACTACCAGAAGTGCATCGACACCGCGAAGGACCAGACCCGCGACGGTGCGCACATGCTCGACCTCAACGTCGACTACGTCGGCCGCGACGGTGCGCTCGACATGGCCGCGCTGGCAAGCCGTTTCGCGACGGCGTCGACGCTGCCGATCATGATCGACTCCACCGAACCGGAGGTCATCCGCGCGGGGCTCGAGCACCTCGGCGGCCGCAGCGCCGTCAACTCGGTGAACTACGAGGACGGCGACGGCGAGAATTCCCGGTTCCAGCGGATCATGCGGCTGGTCAAGGAGCACGGCGCGGCCGTCGTCGCGCTCACCATCGACGAGGAGGGTCAGGCCCGCACCGCCGAGCACAAGGTGCGGATCGCGGAGCGGCTGATCGCGGACATCACCGGCAACTGGGGCCTGCGCGAGGAAGACATCATCATCGACGCGCTCACCTTCCCGATCTCCACCGGGCAGGAGGAGGTGCGCCGCGACGGCATCGAGACGATCGAGGCGATCCGGCAGCTCAAGGCGGGGCACCCCGACATCCACTTCACCCTCGGCATCTCGAACATCTCGTTCGGCCTGAACCCGGCCGCGCGGCAGGTGCTGAACTCGGTGTTCCTGCACGAGTGCGTGCAGGCCGGACTGGACACCGCGATCGTGCACGCCTCGAAGATCCTGCCGATGGCGCGGATCCCCGACGAGCAGCGGGAGACGGCCCTCGATCTGGTCTACGACCGCCGCCATGACGGCTACGACCCGCTGCAGAAGCTGATGGAACTGTTCGAGGGCGTCTCGGCTGCGTCCGCACGCGAGTCGCGGGCCGCGGAGCTGGCGGCGCTGCCGCTGTTCGAGCGGCTCGCCCGGCGCATCGTCGACGGGGAACGGGCGGGCCTCGAGGCCGACCTGGACGAGGCGATGACGGTCCGGCCGCCGCTGGAGATCATCAACGACACCCTGTTGTCCGGCATGAAGACGGTCGGTGAACTGTTCGGGTCCGGGCAGATGCAGCTGCCGTTCGTGCTGCAGTCCGCCGAGGTGATGAAGGCGGCGGTCGCGCACCTCGAACCGCACATGGAGGCCACCGACGAGGCAGGTAAGGGCCGGATCGTGCTCGCCACCGTCAAGGGCGACGTCCACGACATCGGCAAAAACCTCGTCGACATCATCCTGTCCAACAACGGCTACGAGGTCGTCAACCTCGGCATCAAGCAGCCGATCGCCACGATCCTCGACGCGGCCGTCGACAAGAAGGCCGACGTCATCGGCATGTCCGGGCTGCTGGTGAAGTCAACGGTGGTGATGAAGGAGAACCTGGAGGAACTCAACGCGAAGGGAGTCGCGGACCAGTTCCCGGTGCTCCTTGGCGGCGCGGCCCTGACCAGGGCGTACGTGGAGAACGACCTCGCCGACGTGTACCAGGGCGAGGTCAGCTACGCACGCGACGCGTTCGAGGGCCTGCACCTGATGGACACCATCATGGCCACCAAGCGCGGCGAGGGCCCCGACCCGGACAGCCCGGAAGCGATCGCGGCGAGGGAGAAGGCCGCCGAACGCAAGGCCAGGCACGAGCGGTCCAAACGGATTGCGGAGGCCCGCAAGGCCGCGGAGGTGCCGATCGAGGTTCCCGAGCGCTCCGATGTGGCGGCCGACCTGCCGGTGCCGACGCCGCCGTTCTGGGGTACCCGGATCGTCAAGGGCGTCGCCTTGGCCGAGTACTCGGGACTGCTCGACGAGCGGGCACTCTTCCTCGGGCAGTGGGGTCTGCGCGGGCAGCGGGCCGGCGACGGGCCGACCTACGAGGAACTGGTCGAGGCCGAGGGCAAGCCGCGGCTGCGGCACTGGCTGGATCGGCTCACCGCCGAGGGGATCCTCGCGCACTCGGCGGTCGTGTACGGGTACTTCCCTGCCGTCTCCGAGGGGGACGACGTCGTCGTCCTCGACGCACCGGACGCCGACGCGAACGAGCGCTACCGGTTCACGTTCCCGCGCCAGCAGCGGGACCGCTTCCTGTGCATCGCCGACTTCATCCGCTCCCGCGAGGACGCCCGCGCGTCCGGGCAGGTGGACGTGCTGCCGTTCCAGCTGGTCACGATGGGGCAGCCGATCGCCGACTTCGCCAACGAGCTGTTCGCGGCCAACAACTACCGCGACTACCTCGAGGTGCACGGCATCGGCGTGCAGCTGACCGAGGCCCTCGCCGAGTACTGGCACCGCCGGGCCCGCGAGGAGTTGACGATGCCGGGCGGTGCCGCGGTCGCGACCGAGGACCCGACCGACGTGGAGGAGTACTTCAAGCTCGGCTACCGAGGCGCCCGCTACTCGTTCGGCTACGGCGCGTGCCCGGAACTCGAGGACCGCCGCAAGATGGTCGAACTGCTCGAGCCGGAGCGGATCGGGGTGACCCTGTCCGAGGAGCTGCAGCTGCACCCGGAGCAGTCCACCGACGCCTTCGTCCTCACCCACCCGGAGGCGAAGTACTTCAATGTCTGAGATCGGCACCGCCGACGTGTCTGAGATCGGCACCGCCGACGTGTCTGAGATCGGCACCGCCGACGTGTCTGAGATCGGCACCGCCGACGTGTCTGAGCCGCTCGGTGACGTCGAGTCGGGCCCGCGGGCCGTCCTGTGGGACATGGACGGCACGCTGCTCGAGTCGGAGAACCTGTGGGACATCGGCGTCCGGGAACTGTCCGAGCATCTCGGCGGCGTGATGACGGAACGGACGCGGATCGCGACGATCGGCTCGTCGACGCCGTTCGCACTGGCGACGATCTTCGACTCGCTGGGTCTGGAGCAGACCCCCGCGGCCATGGCGGAGGCCAAGGCGTGGCTGTACACGCGGATGGCGGGGATGTTCGCCGCCGGGTTGCCGTGGCGCCCGGGGGCGCGGGAGGCGCTCGGCCTGGTCCGCTCCCTCGGCCTCGGTTCGGTGCTGGTAACCAACACCGAACGTGAGCTGGGGGAGGCGGCCCTGGACACGTTGGGCCGTGAGCACTTCGACCACTCGGTGTGCGGCGACGAGGTCGCCGCGGGCAAGCCGGACCCGGCGCCGTACCTGCGGGCCGCGCAGTTGCTCGGCCTCGACCCACGACAGTGCCTGGCGGTGGAGGACTCGCCGACCGGTGCCGCCGCCGCGGAGGCCGCGGGCTGCCCGGTCCTGGTGGTGCCCTCGCTGGTCGCGGTGCCCGCCGGTCCGCGGCGGGTCTTCCGGGAGACGCTGGTCGGGCTCACCGCCGCGGACCTGACCGCGCTGCACGCCCTCGCACCGGTGTAGGGGCGCACGTGGCGATCCCGAAAATCGTGCTGTTCTACCGGTTCACGCCGCTGCCGGACCCGGACGCGATCCGGTTGTGGCAGCACGCGCTGGCGTCGGCCAACGGGCTGACCGGACGAATCCTGGTGTCGGAGCACGGCATCAACGGTGTCGTCGGGGGCGACGTCGCCGCGGTCAAGCGGTACGTCCGCGGCACCCGCGAGTACGCGGCGTTCGCCGACACCGACTTCAAGTGGTCGGACGGGCAGGGCGACGACTTCCCGCGCCTGTCGGTGCGGGTGCGTCCGGAGATCGTCACGTTCGGTGCCCCGGATGAGCTGACCGTCGACGAGAACGGTGTTGTCGACGGCGGCACCCACCTGTCGCCGCAGCAGGTGCACGACCTGGTGGACCGCCGCGGCGACGAGGTGGTGTTCTTCGACGGTCGCAACGCGTTCGAGGCCGAGATCGGCAGGTTCCGCGGCGCCGTCGTTCCGGACGTCGCCACCACCCGCGACTTCGTGTCGGAACTCGACAGCGGACGCTACGACCATCTCAAGTCCAGCCCGGTCGTCACCTACTGCACCGGCGGGGTCCGCTGCGAGGTGCTGTCCGCCCTGATGCGCAGGCGCGGATTCGAGGAGGTGTACCAACTCGATGGCGGCATCGTGCGGTACGGCGAGGCCTTCGGCGACGACGGGCTGTGGGACGGCTCCCTGTACGTGTTCGACGGCCGCAAGACGGTCGATTTCTCCGACCATGCCGCGGTTCTCGGCCGGTGCACGGGGTGCGGTGCACCCACCGCCCGGCACGTCGACCATGCCACCGCCGAGGGCCGCGCGCAGACACTGCTCTGCGCGGTCTGCGCCCCGGACTCCTGACGATGGGACGTCGGCGGACGGCGGCACCGCCACCCCTGCCGCTGCGGGACGGCCTCGGCCCCGACCGGGTCCGGCTGACCGGTGCGTACCCGACGGTCGGTGACCACCTGCGCGCGCTCGCCCCCGACGACGACTGGGACGCCCGGTTCGCCGCAGGGGAGGTCGTTGACCGGACCGGCAGGCCGCTGCCGCCCGCGGCCGCGGCCAGCCCCGGACTGCTGGCGTACTTCTATCGGGAGCCGCCCGCCGAGGTGCCGGTGCCGTTCGCGGTGGACGTCCTGCATCACGGCGACGGGCTGCTCGTCGTGGACAAGCCGCATTTCCTCGCCACCATCCCGCGGGGGCGGCACATCCGGGAATCGGTGGTGGTGCGGCTGCGTCGCGCACTGGACCTGCCCGACGTGGTGCCGGTCCATCGGCTGGACCGGATGACGGCGGGGGTCCTGGTCTGCACCTACGACCCGCGGCTGCGCAGGCCGTACCAGCAGCTGTTCGAGCAGCGCCGGGTGGTCAAGGAGTACGAGGCGCTTGCCCCGTTCCTGCCGGGACACGACTTCCCGATGACGGTCCGCAGCCGCATCGACAAGCGGCACGGCGAGCCGACTGCCCGGGAGGTCCCCGGAGATCCCAACGCGCACACCGACATCGAGGTAATCGAGCGGGTCGGCGACCATGCCAGGTATCGGCTGTCGCCGACGACTGGGCGCACTCACCAACTGCGCCTGCACCTGTCCTCGTTGGGGGCGCCGATCGTCGGCGACGACTTCTACCCGACGCTGCGGGACCGCGCGCCCGACGACTTCACCGACCCGTTGCGGTTGCTCGCCCGCAGCATCCGGTTCACCGACCCGGTCACCGGCGCGCCCCGCGTGTTCACCAGCCGCAGAACCCTGACCGACGGCCCGGCCGTGGCAGGATCGCGGTCATGATCTCCCGCCTCGGCAGGGCCGCCGCGCTCGGCGCGGTCACCGTGCTGGTGGTCGCCGGGTGCGCGGCGGGGGCCGGGCTGTCGGGCAGCGGCGGTCCGGACACGCTGACGGTGGCGTTGACCGCCAAGCCCGACAACCTCGACTTCACCCGCACCGCGGGCGCCGCGATCCCACAGGCCTTGCTGGGCAACGTGTACGAGGGTCTCGTCCGGGTCGACGACGCAGGCGCGATCGTTCCGCTGCTCGCGTCATCGTGGACGGTGAGCCCGGACCGGACCGTCTACGAGTTCACGCTGCACCGCGACGTCACGTTCAGCAACGGCGCCGCGTTCACCTCCGACGACGTGAAGTTCAGCATCGAGCGGGTGCAGACGGACTGGACCGCGAACTCGCCGGCCGCGATGGCCGTGGTGGATCGGGTCGAGACGCCGCGCCCGGATCTTGCCCGGGTGGTGCTGACTAGGCCGAGCAACGAGTGGCTGTTCGCGATGACCGGACCGATCGGGGCGATGTTCAGCCCGACCGGCGTCACCCAGTTGGCATCCACCGCGATCGGCACCGGCCCGTACACGGTGGCCCGCTGGAACCCGGGGTCCGAGCTGCAGTTGCGGGCCAACCCCCGCTACTGGGGCAGGCCGCCTGCGATGACGACGGTCCGGCTGCGCTACTTCGCGGATGCGACCGCGCAGGCAAACGCGCTGCGCAGCGGCGGCGTCGACGCCATCTTCAGCCTCGGGGCGCCGCAACTGCTCGGGCAGTTCACTGGCGATCCCCGGTTCACCGTCACCGAGGGAACCACGAACGGGGAGGTGGTGCTGTCGATGAACGGTGCCGTCGCCCCGTTCGACGACATCCGGGTCCGCCGCGCCGTCCTGCACGCCGTTGACCGGAACGCGGTGCGTGCCACCGCGTACGCCGGCTACGGGGAGCTGATCGGGTCGATGGTGCCGCCGACCGATCCGTGGTTCGAGGACCTGACCGGGGCGTACCCGTTCGACCCGGACCGGGCTCGGGCCCTGCTCGCCGAGGCGGGAACCCCGAACCCGGTGGTGCGCTTCGACGTTCCGAATCTGCCGTACGCGAGCGCTGCCGCCCAGGTCGTCGCGTCGCAACTGCAGCAGGTCGGATTCCGGGTCCGGATCGATCCGGTCGAGTTTCCCGCGGTGTGGCTGGATCGGGTGTTCACCCGGCACGACTACCAGATGTCGGTGATGCAGCACGTCGAACCGCACGACATCGCCACGTTCGGTAACCCGAAGTACTACTGGGGTTACGACAACCCCGCGGTGACCGCGCTGCTCGCGGAGGCGGACGCCGCCGACGACGCGGGGTACGTCACCCGGATGCGGGAGGTGGCCCGGACGATCACCGACGACGCGGCCGCGGACTGGCTGTTCCTGTTTCCGCTGCTGGTGGTGGCGGATTCGGACCTGACCGGTCTGCCGCGGAACGCGACGGGTCTCGCGATGGACCTGACCCGGGTGCGGCGGGGGTAGCGCATGCTGGTGACGATCGCCCGCAGGCTGGGCATCTTTGCGGTGACCGCCGCCGCAGCATCGGTACTCGTCTTCGCGTTGCTCGCCGTCCTCCCCGGCGATCCCGCGCGGATCGCGTTGGGGGTGCAGGCATCCGAGGAAGCGGTCGCCAGGGAGCGGGCGGCGATGGGTCTGGACATGTCCCTCCCGCAGCGGTATGCGATGTGGATGTGGGCGATGCTGCGCGGCGACATGGGCGACTCCTATCTGACCAGGCAGCCGGTCGGGCCCGAGATCCTGGACCGTCTGCAGGTCACGCTGTGGCTGGTCGGAGCGGGCATGGTCGTCGCATTGGCGATCGCGCTGCCCCTCGGGGTCGTGTCGGCGGTGCGGGCCGGGAAGCCGGACGGGGTCGCGATCGGCGGCATCAGCCAGGTGGGCATCGCGATTCCCGCCTTCCTCGCCGGGGTGCTGCTGTCGACGGTGTTCGCGGTCGAGCTCGGCTGGCTGCCGTCCAGCGGCTGGCAGGCCCCGATCGAGGGGGTCGGCGGATTCCTGTCGTACCTGGCGTTGCCCGCGCTGGCGTTGGGGCTGGTGCAGGGGTCGGTGTTGACGCGGTACGTGCGGTCCGCGGTCCTCGACGAACTGGGGGAGGACTACCTCCGGACGGCACGGGCGAAGGGCCTCACCCGCACCAGGGCGCTGCTCCGGCACGGGGTGCGGAACGCGGCGGTCCCAGTGATCACCGTCGCGGGTGTGCAGTTGAGCACGCTGCTGATCGGGGCGGTGGTGATCGAGCGGGTGTTCGTGGTGCCGGGGCTTGGCAGCCTGTTGCTGGACAAGGTGGGGCAGCGGGACATGGGTGCGGTGCAGTCGATCGTGCTGGTGTTGGTGCTGTTGGTGCTGGTGGTGAACCTGGTCGTCGACGTCGTCCACACCCTGGTGGATCCACGATTGCGGAGCAATGCATGAGACGGCCGCCCGGAACGCTTGTCGTCGGCGGCCTGCTCGTCGGCCTGGTGCTGCTCGCCGCGCTGGTGTCGCTGGTGTGGACGCCGTTCGACCCGACCGTGGTGGATCCGTCCGCGCGCCTGGCGGCGCCGAGCGCGGCGCACTGGCTGGGCACCGACGATTTCGGCCGCGACATCGCCAGCATCCTGCTGGTCGGTGCCCGCACGACGTTGCTCGTCGGCGTTGTCGCGGTGGCTGTGGCCGCGGTGATCGGCATCCCGATCGGGGTTGCCGCGGGGATGCGTCCCGGCGCGGCGGACGAGGTGCTGATGCGCGGGGTTGACGTCCTGCTCGCGTTTCCCGCGTTGCTGCTCGCGATCGTGTTCGCGGCTATCGCGGGCGGGTCGACGGTGACGGCGATGGTGGCCCTTGGCATCGGGTCGGCGCCGGCGTTCGCGCGGATCACCCGCGCCGGGACCAGGCAGGTGATGGCGCAGGACTACGTTCTCGCGGCCCGCGCGAGCGGTCTCGGCCGCGGCGCGATCGCGCGGCGGCACGTGCTGCCGAACATCTCCAGTGACCTGATCGTGCAGGCGTCAGTGACGTTCGCGCTGGCGGTTCTCGCCGAGGCGGCACTGTCGTATCTCGGTTTCGGCACCCCGCCGCCGACCCCGTCGTGGGGGCGGATGCTGCAGGAGACGCAGCCGTACCTGTACCAACAGCCGATGGTGATGCTGTGGCCGGGACTGGCGATCGCGCTGACTGTGCTCGGGTTCAATCTGCTCGGTGACGGTCTGCGGGACCGGTTCGATCCGAAGGTGGTGCGATGAACGGGGACGGCGGAGCCGGTGCACCGCTGCTGGAGGTGTCCGGGCTGGGGGTCCGCATCGACGATCGGGACCTGCTGTCCGGGGTGGGGTTCCGGCTCGACGCGGGGGAGCGGGTCGGGCTGATCGGGGAGTCGGGGTCGGGCAAGTCGCTGACCGCGCTGAGCCTGATGGGTCTGCTGCCGGACCAGCTGACCGCGACGGGGTCGGTGCGCCTGGGTGGGGTGGATGGCAATCTCCTCGACCGGCCCGAACGCGGGTGGACGCGACTGCGCGGCGACGACGTGGCGATGGTGTTCCAGGAACCGATGAGTGCGCTTAATCCCCTGATGCGGATCGGCAACCAGGTCGGCGAGGTGTTGGCGCTGCACCGGGACGGTCTGCGCCGCGCGGACCGCCGCGCCGCGGTCCACGAACTGCTCGTGTCGGTGAACCTGCCGGATCCGGAACGGATCGCGCGGTCGTATCCGCACGAGCTGTCCGGCGGGCAGCGGCAGCGGGTGCTGATCGCGATCGCGATGGCGAACACGCCGCGGCTGCTGATCTGCGACGAACCGTCCACCGCACTCGACGTGACCACGGCGGCGCAGATCCTTGACCTGATCGACAGCACGGTCCGCGAGCACCGCACCGCGTTGCTGATGATCACCCACGACCTGGCGGTCGTCGCGCACCTGTGCGAGCGGGTGCTGGTGATGCGGGACGGCGTCGTCGTCGAGTCGGGTCCGGTTGCCGGGGTGTTCGCGGACCCGGCCCACCCGTACACGCGGTCCCTGCTCGACGCGTCGACGCTGCAGCACGGCGAGTCCGCGGCAACCGTCCACGCGTCGTCGGCCCCGGTGTTCAACGAGCAGTCCGTCCCGTTGATCGCGGCCCGCGCGGTGAGCCGCACCTACCGCGGCACCCGGGCGTCGGTGGTGCGTCGGCCCGCGCCGGTGCCCGCCCTCGTCGACGTCTCGTTCGACGTCGCCGCTGGTCAACGGTTCGGCATCGTCGGCGAGTCCGGCAGCGGCAAGTCGACGCTGGTTCGGTTGTTGTGCGCGCTGGATACCGCGACATCGGGGTCGATCCGGGTGGCAGGCACCGAACTCGTCGGCGCGGCCGAACGCGACCTGAGCGGCCTGCGCCGCGACGTGTCCATCGTGTTCCAGGACCCGATGGGTTCCCTGGACCCCCGGATGCGGGTCGGCGACATCGTCGCGGAGCCGATGAGCGGACGCGGCAGGCCCGCCGCGGACGTCGCCGCACTGGTCGCGACGATGCTCGCGGACGTCGGACTCGACCCCGACGCCGCGCAGCGCTACCCGCACCAGTTCTCCGGCGGTCAGCGCCAGCGGATCTCCATCGCCCGGGCCCTGATCACCCGGCCCCGGATCCTGATCGCCGACGAGCCGGTCAGCGCCCTCGACGTGTCGGTGCGCGCGCAGGTCCTCGACCTGCTGGCGAGGCTGGTCACCGAGCACGACCTGACCCTGCTGCTCGTCTCCCACGATCTCGCGGTGATCCGGCACGTCTGCGACGTCGTCGCGGTGATGCACCGCGGCCGGATCGTCGAGTGCGGGCCCACCTCCGACGTCTACGAGCGACCACTCGAGCCGTACACGCGGACGCTGATCGACAGCGCACCGACGCTGACCCGGCCCGAACGCTGAGTGCGGCAGCGGCGACCCGGTGACGCTGTGAAACAATGGCGACCCGTGAAGACCTTCGATTCGCTGTTCGCCGAGCTGTCCGACCGTGCCGCCACTCGCCCCGAGGGTTCCGGCACCGTGGCCGCACTGGACGCCGGCGTCCATGCCCAGGGCAAGAAGGTGATCGAGGAGGCCGGCGAGGTGTGGATCGCCGCCGAGTACCAGAGCGACGAGGAACTCTCGGAGGAGATCTCGCAGCTGCTGTACTGGGTGCAGGTCCTGATGGTCGGCCGCGGACTGAAGCTCGAGGACGTCTACCGACATCTGTGAGCGGCACCGCCGCTGCCATCTGTGAGCGGCACCGCCGCTGTTGTTCGTGCGCGGCACCGCCGCGACTCCCCGCATCACACCTCTCGCCTTCGAAGGAAGGACCATCATGCTGCGCGTTGCAGTGCCCAACAAGGGCTCCCTGTCCGAATCGGCCGCCGAGATCCTCAGCGAGGCTGGCTACCGGCGGCGCACCGACTCCCGCGACCTGACCGTGCTCGACCCGTCCAACCAGGTGGAGTTCTTCTTCCTCCGCCCGAAGGACATCGCGATCTACGTCGGATCCGGTGAACTGGACCTCGGAATCACCGGCCGCGACCTCGCGCTCGACTCGGGTGCGCCGGTCGCCGAGCGGCTGTCGCTCGGATTCGGCCGCTCCAGCTTCCGATACGCCGCGCCTGCCGGAAAGGACTGGACGCCGCAGGATCTGGCGGGCCTGCGCATCGCCACCTCCTACCCGAACCTGGTGCGCGCCGACCTGGCCCGCCGCGGCATCGAGGCCACCGTGATCCGGCTCGACGGTGCCGTCGAGATCTCCATCCAGCTCGGTGTCGCCGACGCGATCGCCGACGTCGTCGGCTCCGGCCGCACCCTGCGTCAGCACAACCTGGCGGCGTTCGGCGAATCGCTGTGCGACTCCGAGGGGGTGCTGATCGAGCGGGCGGGCTCCGACCAGGACGACAAGGCTCGCAACCAGCTGATCGCCCGCGTCAAGGGCGTGGTCCGCGCCCAGCAGTACGTGATGCTCGACTACGACTGCCCGCGGGACCGGCTCGCCGAGGCCGTCGCCATCACCCCCGGCCTGGAATCGCCGACCGTCGCCCCGCTCGCCGACGAGCAGTGGGTGGCAATCCGGTCGATGGTGCCGCGCAAGGGCAGCAACGACATGATGGACCGGCTCGCCGACATCGGAGCCAAGGCGATCCTCGCCACCGACATCCGCACCTGCCGCGGATTCTGACGGCGCCCTCGACGACCCGCACCGCTACCGGTGCGGGCCGTCGGCGGGTTCAGCGGGCGCGTACCTGCACCGTCTGCGTCACCCGGGCCACCGGACCCGCATCGTCGTGCAGGACACCCGAGGACATCGCGACCCCGTCCGGGCCGTAGGAGGTTTCGGCGGACACCCCGATCCAGTCCCCGTCCGGGATCCGGAACAGGTGCACCGTCACATCGGTGTTGAGGAACGTCCACGCCGCCGGGTCCAGCTTGCTGCCGACGCCGTTCGCGGTGTCGGCGATCAGGAACAGTCGCTCGATCGGGTCGAGCGGGAGCCCCTCCACCAGGACGGGGATCGGCCTGCCCCAGGCGTGGGAGAGGCCCGACGCACCGAGCGGGGTCAGCCAGTTCCAGTCGACCGAGTCGATGAACCCGGTGTGCCAGAAGCTGTTGTCGGGCAGCGGTGACGGGTCCGCCGTCCGCGGCGGGATCGCCGGGTCGGCGGCATGCGCGATCGCCGCGGTGTCGGCCGTCTGCAGCCGCCACCCGGTGCCGCGGGCAACGGCGCGCCAGCTGCCGTCCGGCCCCTCCGCGGACAGCTCGGCGACCACGAGTTCGATTCGGCGGCCGGGGCGTTCGGTCCACGCCCGCACCCGGATTTCGGTCAACGGCACCGGCCCGAGGATCTCCACGACCACGCGGGTCAGCCGCGTGTCCGGTCGCGCCTGGTGGCGGCGCAGCGCGTGCACGAGCAGGGCCGACGGCGGCGAGCCGTGCTGCATGTCGCCGGACCAGGTGCTCAGCGTGTGCCCGGTCGGCCGGAACCGTGCCGTGCCGTCCGGAAGCGGTTCCAGCGGAACGAAATACGCACCGGGGGCGGTGTCATTCACAGGGGGACTCCTCACTCTGCCGTGTCGACCACCCCGCCGTCGCCCGGATCGGGCCAACCCGGATAGGGCGGCGGTGAACCACCGAACGCGGGGCAGCGGTCCCTATGGTCGCAGAACCCGCACATGCGTCCGGGACTCGGCTCGAAATCGCCGGTGCGCCCGGCGTCGAGGATGGCCCGCCAGATCGCGCTCAACGTGCGCTCGAACCGACGCAGCTCGTCGTGATCCGGTGTGTAGGTGAGGACCTCGCCCTCCGTGAGGTACAGCAGGCGCAACTGGGTCGGGACGACGCCGCGGGTCTGCAGCAGCATCAGCGCGTAGAACTTCATCTGGAACAGGGCGGTCCGCTCGAACCCCTCCCGCGGGGCCCGACCGGTCTTGTAGTCCACCACCCGGACCTCGCCGGTCGGTGCGACATCGACCCGATCGACGAAGCCGCGGAGCGGGACCCCGTCCGCGAGAGCGGTCTCGATCCGCAGCTCACAGGCCTCGGGGTCGAACGCCGTCGGATCCTCGAGTCGGTAGTAGTCCTCGACGATGCGCCGGGCGTCGCCAAGGAACCGGTCGCGGTCGTCGGCAGGGACCACCTCGGCGAGTTCCGGGGACTGCTCGAGCATCCGGTCCCAGGCAGGCTCGACGAGCGTCACCGCCGTCTCCCGACCGCGCCCGGCAGCAGGCAATCCGTAGAGCGACTCCAGGGCCGCGTGCACGAGCGTGCCCCTGACCTGCGCGGTCGTCAGCTTCTCGGGAAGCCGATCGATGGCCCGGAAGCGGTACAGCAGGGGGCACTGTTTGAAGTCGCCTGCGCGTGACGGGGACAGCGCGGGCCGTGAGCGTGCGGGCGCGGGCGCTGGTTCGGTGGGGTGCGTCATCGGGGGGCTGCTCACACCTGGCAGGGTATGCGCGGGGTCCGACACGCCGTCGGGGCCGGTGCACGGGTCGCCGGGAACAACCGCAGAGGAGCAAGCGAGATGTCAGCGTTGCAGGGTCGACCGACCGGACCGTTCCGGGTCGGGGACCGGGTCCAACTCACCGATGCGAAGGCGCGCAAGTACACTGTCGTGCTCGAGGCGGGCAAGGAGTTCCACACACATCGCGGCGGCATCCTGCACGACGACCTGATCGGCACGCCCGAGGGCAGCGTCGTCACCTCCACCAACGGCACCCCGTACCTGGCGTTGCGCCCGCTGCTCGTCGACTATGTGCTGTCGATGCCGCGAGGAGCCCAGGTCATCTACCCGAAGGATGCCGCGCAGATCGTGCACGAGGGGGACGTGTTCCCCGGTGCCCGAGTGCTCGAGGCGGGCGCGGGTTCCGGTGCGCTCACCTGCTCGCTGCTCCGCGCCGTCGGGCCCGAGGGCAAGGTCACCTCGTGGGAGGTCCGCGAGGATCATGCCGAACACGCGGTCCGGAACGTCGAAACCTTCTTCGGTGGCCGCCCCGACAACTGGGAGCTGGCCATCGGCGATCTCGCCGACTATGACGCCGACGTGCACGGGCAGGTTGACCGGGTGGTGCTGGACATGCTCGCGCCATGGGACGTGCTGCCCGCGGTGTCGAAGGCGCTGGTCCCCGGCGGGGTGCTGATTGTCTACGTCGCGACCACGACACAGCTGTCGAAGGTGGTCGAGGCGATGCGGGAACAGGAGTGCTGGACCGAGCCGCGGTCCTGGGAGTCGATCGTGCGCGGCTGGCACGTCGTCGGCCTCGCGGTGCGCCCCGAACACCGGATGCAGGGGCACACAGCCTTCCTCGTCAGCGCCCGGCGACTCGCCGAGGGCACGGTGACCCCGAAGCCGCAGCGCCGCCCCAGCAAGGGCTAGCTGCGCTGCGCTGCGCGCCCGTGCGTGAGTTTTACCCTGGTCGGGGTAAAACTCACGCACAGTTGCCGAAGGCGACTACTTCACGCAGGTCAGCTGGCCCATGCCGAGGATCGTGCAGACCGCGTCGTCGGAGATGATCCAGGCGCCGTCGTGCTCGTCGAAGGTGACCTCGACGGGGGCGCCGCCGTGCGGACCCGCGATGGTGGTCGTCGCGGTGACGGTGTCGTCGTCGACCGCGACCACCTTGGTGACGTCGGCAGTCAGGGGGTAGCCCTGCAGCACGCCGTTGAACTGTTCGAGGACCGCGGCCTGCTTCTCGCCGTCCTCGATCAGCACGACCTTGTCGGCAGCGGGAACCGCGGGGTCGAAGAAGGTCGCCAGCGTCGCGTTCAGCGTCTCGGCGCCGGGAGCGGCCGCTGCGGCTGCGGTGTTCGCGCTGGTGGTCGCGTCGGCGACGGTGCTGCTCGCGGTGCTCGTTGCCGGGGTGTCGGCGGCGTCGTCGGAACCGCATGCCGTGAGCCCGAGTGCAACGAGGACGGCTCCGGTGGCAATGAGTGTCGTACGGGTGATCACGGGGAACTCTTTCCTGTGAGGGGCGCTCCTGCCGGGACCGGGAGCAATGTAGGTGAGGCTAACATGGCTGGTGGGGTGTCGGTGGTGACCTGCACCGTCCCAGATTGTGCGATGTCCCAAGTGTCGCAACACACTTTCGTGGGCACGGCGGTAGCGTTGAGGGATCGAACTGGGAGGAGTCGCACATGAGCGCAACAGAGAATCCGGACTCGGTGGCTGCCAGGGCGGAACTCGAGGCCCTCAAGCTTGAGGCCGCTGCACTTCGCCGACAACTTGCCCAGTCTCCGGAGCAGGTGCGTGAACTCGAGTCACGCGTGGATTCCCTGTCGATTCGCAACTCGAAGCTGATGGACACGCTCAAGGAGGCGCGCCAGCAACTGATCGCGTTGCGGGAAGAGGTCGACCGCCTCGGTCAACCCCCGAGCGGCTACGGCGTGCTGATCTGCGCGCACAACGACCAGACGGTCGACGTGTTCACGTCGGGACGGAAGATGCGGCTCACCTGCTCGCCGAACGTCGACACCGACGAGCTCAAGCCGGGGCAGACGGTGCGGCTGAACGAGGCGTTGACGGTCGTCGAGGCGGGCACCTTCGAGCGGATCGGAGAGATCTGCAGCCTCCGCGAGATCCTCGATGACGGGGAACGCGCACTGGTGGTCGGGCATGCCGACGAGGAACGCGTCGTCTGGCTCGCGCATCCGCTGGCGGTCGCTGCCTCGGATGAGACGTTGCACCCGGACGACGAGGACATCGACTCACCGACCCGCAAGCTGCGGCCCGGTGATTCGCTGCTGGTCGACACCAAGGCCGGGTACGCCTTCGAGCGGATCCCGAAGGCCGAGGTGGAGGACCTCGTGCTCGAGGAGGTCCCGGATGTCGACTACGGGGACATCGGCGGTTTGGGTAGGCAGATCGAACAGATCCGGGATGCCGTCGAGTTGCCGTTCCTGCACAAGGATCTCTTCCACGAGTACGCACTGCGTCCGCCGAAGGGTGTGCTGCTGTACGGTCCGCCCGGCTGCGGCAAGACCCTGATCGCGAAGGCGGTCGCGAACTCCCTCGCGAAGAAGATCGCCGAGGCGCGCGGTCAGGATGCCAAGGACGCGAAGTCGTACTTCCTGAACATCAAGGGCCCCGAGCTGCTGAACAAGTTCGTCGGCGAGACGGAGCGGCACATTCGGATGATCTTCCAGCGCGCGCGGGAGAAGGCGTCCGAGGGCACCCCGGTGATCGTGTTCTTCGACGAGATGGATTCGATCTTCCGGACCCGCGGGTCCGGGGTGTCGTCAGACGTTGAGACCACGGTGGTTCCGCAGCTGCTCAGCGAGATCGACGGCGTGGAGGGCCTCGAGAACGTCATCGTGATCGGTGCGTCGAACCGCGAGGACATGATCGACCCCGCGATCCTGCGACCGGGCAGGCTCGACGTGAAGATCAAGATCGAACGCCCGGACGCCGAGTCCGCGCAGGACATCTTCTCGAAGTACCTCACCGAGACGCTTCCGGTGCACGCCGACGACCTCGCCGAATTCCGCGGTGATCGGGCGCTGTGCGTGAAAGCGATGATCGAGCGGGTCGTGGACCGGATGTATGCGGAGAGCGACGAGAACCGGTTCCTGGAGGTGACGTACGCGAACGGCGACAAGGAGGTCCTGTACTTCAAGGACTTCAACTCGGGCGCGATGATCCAGAACATCGTGGATCGGTCGAAGAAGTACGCGATCAAGGCGGTGCTCGAGACCGGCGCACCCGGCCTGCGCGTGCAGCACCTGTTCGACTCGATCGTCGACGAGTTCTCCGAGAACGAGGACCTGCCCAACACCACCAATCCGGACGACTGGGCACGCATCTCGGGCAAGAAGGGGGAGCGGATCGTCTACATCCGCACGCTGGTCACCGGCAAGAACGCCAGCGCGAGCCGGGCGATCGATACCGAGTCGAACACCGGTCAGTACCTGTAGCGGAGGGCGGTCAGCGCCGAGCGCGGTGGGGGCGGCGGAGGCGTCGTACCCACCGCGCCTGCGTGTCAGGCCCTCCCGTTGACGGCCCGAGCCCGTTCGAGCGCGCGGATCGCTGACTCTCGATTCATGCCGTTCCCGACGGCGAGGGCGACGAGAAGTGAATGGGCGACCGTGTCGTCCGCGGTGTCCAGATGGCCGGCGATCCGCAGCATCGCGTTGCCGTGCAGCGCGCTGAAGAGCTCCGCGGCGAGGGCCAGCCGCTGCGCGTCGTGCTCCTCGGGGCCTGCCTGCCGACCGGGACCCGTCCCGGACAGTGCGGCGAGGAACGTCGCGAAGGCCGCGCCGCCCCCGTGCGCCTCGATGGGTGCCCCCGTCCCGACGACGTCCGTTCGTCGGCCCGGGCCCCGGTCGGAGGAGGTGTGCTGGAACATCGTCGTGTACAGCCGCGGGTGGTCTCGCGCGAATGCCAGATAGGTGAGCGCGATACCGAACAGGTCGGCGAGGGGGTCGCCGGATCGGGGAGCGGCCGCCATCGTCCGGCCGAGCAACCCGAACCCGTACTCGACGACGGCGCCCACGACCCCGCCGACGCTTCCGAAATGCGTGTAGACCGACATCGTCGAGGTGTGCGCGTCGGACGCGAGTCGGCGCACGGTCAACGCGGAGGGCCCCTCCTCGACGACGACCGCGATCGCCGCGGACAGGACGGCGTCCCGCACGGCCTCGCGGTCCCGTGAACTCCCGGCTGTGCTCTCATACGCTGCCATAACATTGCAATATTATAGGTATGACAATGGCACGGCACCGGGTCTGGCCCGACCCGCGAAGCCGCGGCGCCCTCACAGCACGATGTCGGCGAGCAGCGCCCTGGTGTCCGGAACGAACGGCCACTCCGGGTCGGCCAGGTGGGTGCGCAGTGCGTCGCCGGTCCACCACCAGCCGTCGACGACCTCGCTCGGCTGGTGTACGACCGGACCGTCCCACCGGCCTTCGAACGCGAACAGGTGGCAGCGGAGCGGCCTGCCCGCCCACGTCCCGTCCCAGGCGAGCCGCGCCAGCGGGGTGAGGTCGATGCCGCGGACCCCGAGCTCCTCCTCGAGTTCCCTGGCTGCGGTTGCGGCGGGGGTTTCGCCTGGATCGACGACGCCACCGGCGAGGCAGTCGTGCATGCCCGCGAAGACGGACTTGTCGGGGGAGCGGCGGTGGACGTAGAGCTGGCGCCCGTCGGTCGAGCGCAACAGCACCCCGGCGCTCGCGTGCCAGAGGCCCTCGGCGTACACCCGGGACCGCGGCGCCGAACCGATCACCAGTCCGGCCTTGTCGTAGACGGCGACCACCTCGTCCGGCGCGGGGATGGGCGGGCGGGGTCCGTGGTCCGATTCCATCGGGTCATCGTCTCAGGCGGGTTAGGCTGACCGGGTGCCTCTCCCGAGGCGGCTCGCCCGCTTCAACGCGATGGTGACCAATCGCCTGGTGCTCCCGGTCGCCGGATGGCTGCCGGGATTCGCGATCGTGCTGCACCGTGGCCGCCGCTCGGGCCGCCTCTACCGGACGCCGGTCAACTGTTTCCGGGTCGACGGCGGCTACCGATTCGCGTTGACCTACGGTCCCGACAGTGACTGGGTTCGCAATGTCGTCGCGGCGGGTCGGGTCGACATCGCCTCCCGCGGCCGCCTGCTGACCCTGACCGATCCGCGCCGGGGAACGGACCCGGGGGCGCGGTGGGCGCCGTGGCCAGCGCGGTCGGTGCTGCGGCGGATCCGGGCGGGCGACTACCTGCAGTGCACCCTGTCGTCGACGTCGAAGGGGCCGGTCCCATGAGCACATTCGGCCGCCGGTGTGCGTGCGCCTGCATCGTGGCAGCGTTCGCCGCTGCGCCCGCGCCAACGGCACATGCCTTCGCCGAGGACGTCTGCTACTCGCAGGAGGGCGTGCCCGCACACAACTGCGGCCCGCTGCCGCCACCGTGCCCGACGGACATCCCGACCGCTCCGGCGTGCGGATTGCAGGCCTTCCTCGCGTACGGCTACACCCTGCGTCAGCCCCTCGGCGGCCGCAGTCTCGTGCACGCCGACACCACCTATCTGCTGGCCCGCACCGCCGGATTCCCCGAACGAGACGCGTACTGGATCGCGGCCTACGACGAGGCGACCGATCTGGGCACCTTCACACCGCGGGACGTCGACGGCAGGCCCGTGCCGGGCGCCGACACCCTGACCACCAGGGACATCGGTGGCCTGGTGCGAACGCACTTCGCGACCGGCGGGTTCCTGTTCCACTTCCCGCCGACCCTGGGTCCGTCGACGCCGCAGGAGGGCCTACGACCGGACGTCACCGACCCGCGCCACGAGGTGATGCTCGCGCACCTGCGCCGCTGGGCAATGGCCGGTCCCGGCGGCGACGCCCCGCTGTGCACGGGCGGGTTCACCACCGCGTCGGCCGCTGGCGATCTCGGTACCGGCCCCGCCTGCTACGCGGACCCGTCGCCGGTACCGATCGACGGCGAGTACAGCGTCGTCGCTCCCGTCGCCGTGCCGTTCACCAACGCGACGGGGGAGCAGGTCGTCTCCGGTGACGTCAGGTCCGACCGGTTCGACTCGTGGATCGGTGACCAGGCAGCGAACGCACGAATCGGGATCTACCTGCACGCGCTCGCCGACCGGATCTCGCACCACGCCTGCGTCGACGCGGGAACCACCGTGCCGCCGACACCGGAACAGCCAGCGTTCCGGGTCGAGTTGAACACGCCGTCCTGCGACCAGGGGCCGCACGCGCTGCGCCACGAGTACGAGACGGGTGAGGACTTCGACTCGCTCACCCCGGGGGACAGGACGACCGAGGCCGCCCTCGCGATGGTCTACGACGAGTTGCTCGCCTTCGCCCGGGCCCGCGGCGTGCTCGACGCACACGCGGGTTCCCCCGAGGCACGGACGGCGGTCCTGGATCGGGGGTTGGTGCCCGCACTCGAGATCCGGGACCCCCTCGCACGGATGGCCGCGGTCTCGGAGGTGGGCTGCCGAGCCGGGGCGGCACCCCTCCCCGGCGCTCCCGTGTGCGCGGAGTGACCGGTGTCAGCAGGATGGTGAACTGCGGACGTCACCTGCAATAATGTCATAAGGCAACTTATCGGCACTTAATCCGGCGCCGGACCCCCGGAAACTCCCGACCCAAAGACCCCGCCCTGAACCGGGCGGGTGGCGTCCGGGGTATGCGCGCACGCCGGACGCTCTACGCTCGACGCCATGCAGCGGATCATCGGTATCGAGGTCGAGTACGGCATTTCGTCCCCGTCGGAGCCGACGGCGAACCCCATCCTGACCTCCACCCAGGCGGTGTTGGCCTACGCGGCCGCCGCGGGCGTTCCCCGCGCGAAGCGGACCCGCTGGGACTACGAGGTTGAATCGCCGCTGCGCGACGCGCGCGGCTTCGACCTGGGACGGTTCAACGGGCCCGCACCGGTCATCGACGCGGACGAGGTAGGCGCCGCCAACATGATCCTCACCAACGGCGCCCGGCTGTACGTCGACCACGCCCACCCCGAGTACTCAGCCCCGGAGGTCACCGATCCGCTCGACGCCGTGATCTGGGACAAGGCGGGGGAGCGGGTGATGGAGGCCGCGGCACGGCACGCGTCCAGCGTGCCCGGCGCCCCTCGACTCCAGTTGTACAAGAACAACGTCGACGGCAAGGGTGCGTCCTACGGAACGCACGAGAACTACCTGTGCTCGCGGGACACGCCGTTCTCGGCGATCATCGCTGGCCTGACGCCGTTCTTCGCGTCCCGCCAGGTGATCTGCGGTTCCGGCCGGGTCGGGCTCGGGCAGTCGGGTGACGAAGCGGGCTTCCAGCTCTCCCAGCGGGCGGACTACATCGAGGTCGAGGTCGGACTCGAGACGACCCTCAAGCGGGGCATCATCAACACCCGCGACGAGCCGCACGCGGACGCCGAGAAGTACCGCAGGCTGCACGTGATCATCGGCGACGCGAACCTCGCCGAGTGGTCCACCTACCTGAAGGTCGGGACCACGGCGCTCGTTCTCGATCTGATCGAGGCCGGGGTGGACCTGTCGGACCTGCAGTTGGCGCGCCCGGTGACCGCGGTGCATCAGATCAGTCACGATCCGACGCTGCGGCAGACGGTTGCGCTCGCCGACGGACGCGAGATGACCGGCCTTGCGCTGCAACGGGAGTACCACCAGCGTGCGGCGAAGCTGGTCGAGCGGGACAGCCCGGACGACGCGCGCGCCGCAGACGTGCTCACGAAGTGGGCGACGGTGCTCGATCTGCTTGAGCGGGATCCGATGGAATGCGCGCACCTGTTGGACTGGCCGGCGAAGCTGCGAATCCTCGAGGGGTTCCGTAATCGGGAGGGCCTGGCCTGGTCGGCACCGAAACTGCACATGCTCGATCTGCAGTACTCGGACGTCCGGCTGGACAAGGGCCTGTACAACCGGCTGGTGGCGCGCGGTTCGATCGAACGGCTGGTTGGCGAGCAGCAGGTCCTTGACGCGGTGCACACCCCACCGACCGACACCCGCGCCTACTTCCGGGGTGAGTGCCTGCGCCGCTTCGGGGCGGACATCGCCGCGGCGAGCTGGGACTCGGTGATCTTCGACCTGGGTCGCGACTCCCTGGTCCGGATTCCCACCCTCGAGCCGCTGCGGGGCAGCAAGGCGCACGTGGGAGCGCTGCTTGAGGCGGCGAGTTCGGCGGCTGACCTGGTCGATCAGTTGACGACGTGACAATCGCGCGCGACACGACGACGAATCGTCCCGGTGTCGTCGCCGATCGGTAGGGTGAAGGTCCGAGCACGAACGGTCACCGACGGTGCGTGCACGGACACGGTGCAGTGCGAGGAATGAGGAGGTCGGCGGCTATGGCGCAGGAGCAGACCACACGCGGTGGCGGGGGCGACGACGACGACGCGGCCGTCGGTGATGGCGGTGCGGGTCAGGAACGTCGCGAGAAGCTCGCAGAGGACACGGACGACCTGCTCGACGAGATCGACGACGTGCTCGAGGAGAACGCCGAGGACTTCGTTCGCGCGTACGTGCAAAAGGGCGGCCAGTGACGCCGGATTCCCCGGCGGCGCGCATGGTGCTCGGAGGCGGGGGGCTGCGCTTCGACGCGCAGTTGTCCTCGTTCGCCGAGCACCTGCGTGTTCATGCGCCGGAACTGTTGCCGGAGAACCGGTTCGACCTCGGCTCTCGCGGTGGAAGTGGTGAGTCGATGACCACCCGATCGGACATCGCGCCGCACGGGACGACGATCGTGGCATTGACCTTCGCCGGCGGCGTCCTGATCGCGGGCGACCGGCGCGCGACAATGGGCAACGTCATCGCCAGCCGGGACGTCGAGAAGGTGTACGTGACCGACGACTACTCGGCGGCCGGGATCGCGGGTACGGCGGGCGTCGCGATCGAACTGGTGCGGCTGTTCGCCGTCGAATTGGAGCACTACGAGAAGATCGAGGGCGTCCCACTGACGTTCGACGGCAAGGCGAATCGGCTCTCGTCGATGGTGCGGGGCAACCTCGGCGCCGCGATGCAGGGGCTGGCCGTCGTCCCGCTCCTTGTCGGATACGACCTGGACGCGTCCACCCCGGCGAAGGCGGGGCGGATCGTCTCCTACGACGTCGTCGGCGGTCGCTACGAGGAACGCGCCGGATACCACGCGGTCGGATCGGGATCGCTGTTCGCGAAGTCGGCGCTGAAGAAGACCTTCGACCCGGCGGCCGACGAGGCCGGGGCCCTGCGTGCCGCGGTCGAGGCCCTGTACGACGCCGCCGACGACGATTCGGCCACCGGTGGCCCGGACCTGACCCGCGGCATCTACCCGACCGCGGTCGTGATCACCGATGGCGGGGCCGCCGTTGTGTCCGCGGATCGGCTGGCCGATCTCGCCCGCACGGTCGTCGCCGACCGCACCAAGGAAGCAGGTGGCACGCCGTGACCATGCCGTATTACGCCTCCGCCGAGCAGATCATGCGGGACCGCTCGGAGCTGGCCCGCAAGGGGATCGCGCGGGGTCGCAGCGTGATCGTGTTGACCTATGCGGACGGCGTGCTGTTCGTGGCGGAGAATCCGTCCTCGTCGCTGCACAAGGTCAGCGAGCTCTACGACCGGCTGGGATTCGCGGCGGTCGGCAAGTACAACGAGTTCGAGAACCTGCGCCGCTCGGGCATCATGCACGCGGACATGCGCGGGTATTCGTACGACCGCCGTGACGTCACCGGCCGCTCTCTCGCGAACGCGTACGCGCAGGTGCTCGGCACCATCTTCACCGAGCAGCCGAAGCCGTACGAGGTGGAACTGTGCGTCGCGGAGGTCGGGCGGGCGGACCAGGACCATCACGCGCAGTTGTACCGCATCACCTACGACGGGTCGATCGTCGACGAGCAGCAGTTCGTCGTGATGGGCGGCGCGACGGAACCGATCGTCACGGCCCTGCGGGAGTCGTACCGGCCGGGAACCGACCTCGCGACCGCGGTCACCCTCGCTGTCGATGCGCTCCGGGACGGCACCGCGGCAGCCAACGGTGAGGGTGAGCGTCGCGTGATCGGGGTGTCCGGCCTTGAGGTCGCGGTCCTCGATCAGTCGCGGCCGCGGCGCGCGTTCCGCCGGATCACCGGCAGTGCCCTCGAGGCGCTGCTGCCGGTCGACCCGGCCGCGCCCGGCACCGAACCGGTGGAACAGCCCGACCCGGGCGGCACGGAATAGGCCCGACCCGGGCGGCACGCAGGAGGCCCGGCTACGGCCCGGTCCCGCGGTAGAGCACGACGCTGTGCGGCCTGCTGCGGAACTCGAAAAGGCGACCGTCGGCGACCACCTCGCCGTCGGTCGCCAACGCGACCGGATCCCCGGCGATCTCGACGGCCAGGGTTGGGGTGTCCCGGTGAGCGTAGGCGCGGGAGCCACCCAGCGTCCCGGTCAGTGCCGCGCCAATCAACCGCAGGCGTGACCATCGGTGATCGGCGAGCAGGTAGCGCACGTCCAGGGTTCCGCGGTGGATGTCGGGGCGCGACATCGGTACCTGGTCCGGGGGCGTGTAGCGGCCGTTCCCGACGAACAGCATCCATACCGAGTGTGCGATCCCGTCGATCCTGGTCGGCAACGGGCTGGCGGAGGCGAGGACGCGGATCATCGCGAGTCCCGCTGCGGGCCACTTGCCGAGCCGAGGCTCCCACCGCTCGCGCAGGCGCACCACATCGGGGTATCCACCGAGGCTGGCGGTGTTAACGAACGGACGCTCCGGTCCTCCGTCGACGCGGACCGCGCCGAGGTCGACCAGTTCGGCGGCGCCGCGCTCGATCGCTGTTGCGGTCGATTCGACATCGCCGACCCCGGCGTCCCGCGCGAAGTGGTTCAGGGTGCCGCCGGGAAACACCGCGAGCGGCAGGGCATGCCGGACGGCGGCCTCGGCCACGGTCACGACGGTGCCGTCGCCGCCGCACACGCCGAGCGCCCTGGCGTCGAGGGTGCTGATGGTCCGGTCGATCCGCGCGCCGAAGTCGGCGCCGGGGTCGAGTTCGACGACCGTCGCGGCGGGCAGCCGCCGCTCGATCTCGGTGCGGGTGGGATCCGGTCCGGCGCCGGATCCGGTGTTGACGAAGACGATCATCCCGGCGCCGCGGGGCAGTGCGTGCGTCGCCCGGTCGGGGCCAAGGGTCGCCGGCTCCTGGTCCCGGACCGCCCACCATGCTCGGGTGGCGACCGCGACCGCGGCGCCGACGGCCAGGCCGGCAACGACATCGGACGGCCAGTGCACGCCGGTGTGCACGCGGGAGTATCCGACCGCCGCGGCCAGCGGCGCGACCACGACCCCCACCAGCGGGTATTCGAGTCCGACACCGGTGGCGAACGCGGCAGCGGATGCGGCGTGCCCGGACGGGAACGAGGAGGAGCTCGGGGCGGTCAGCCCGCGGCCCCGCGGGAACTCCGGCAGGTCCGCGGGCGGACGCCTGCGGGGGCAGAGCGGCTTGAGCACCGCGTTCGACAGCGCGCTCGCGCCTGCGAGGGACAGCAGGCCCCGCACCGCGGCCCGGCGTGGCCGTCGCCCGCACACCGCGAGGCCAGCGGCGACCCCCGACCACAGCACCCCGTGGTTCGCCAGGGTGCTCAGCGCGCGCATCCCGGGGTCCACCGGGGACGGTGGTCGGTCGGCGATCCACCGCATGACGATCCGGTCGGTACTTTCCGCGGAAGGTCTCACTTCGGCCACGTTCCCACGCTACGGCGGGAAGGCCGACGAGGAACACCGTATCGGAGACCTCCGGCGTTGTACTGTCGAGGTGTGCAGCGGCGAATCATGGGAATTGAGACCGAATTCGGGGTGACGTGCACCTTCCACGGGCATCGCAGGTTGAGCCCGGACGAGGTGGCCCGGTACCTGTTCCGCCGGGTCGTGTCGTGGGGGCGGAGCTCCAATGTGTTCCTCAGGAACGGCGCACGCCTGTACCTCGACGTGGGATCGCACCCGGAGTACGCGACCGCCGAGTGCGACGGGCTCGCTCAGCTCGTCACCCACGACCGGGCCGGGGAACGGGTCCTCGAGGATCTGCTCGTCGACGCCGAGCAGCGGCTCGCCGAGGAGGGCATCGGCGGGGACATCTACCTGTTCAAGAACAACACCGATTCGGCGGGCAACTCCTACGGCTGCCACGAGAACTTCCTCGTGGTTCGGGCCGGGGAGTTCTCCCGCATCTCGGATGTCCTGCTGCCGTTCCTGGTGACCCGCCAACTGATCTGCGGAGCTGGGAAGGTCCTGCAGACCCCCAAGTCGGCGACATTCTGCCTGTCGCAACGCGCCGAACACATCTGGGAGGGCGTCTCGTCCGCGACCACCCGGTCCCGGCCGATCATCAACACCAGGGACGAGCCGCACGCGGACGCCGAGAAGTACCGTCGCCTGCATGTGATTGTCGGCGATTCGAACATGGCCGAGACCACCACGATGCTCAAGGTCGGTTCCGCGGCGCTGGTGCTGGAGATGATCGAGGCGGGCGTCTCGTTCCGTGACTTCGCCCTCGACAACCCGATCCGCGCCATTCGCGAGGTCAGTCACGACATGACCGGACGGCGGCCCGTCCGGCTCGCCGGGGGGCGGCAGGCCAGTGCCCTCGACATCCAGCGCGAATACCACGCGCGGGCGGTCGAGCATCTCCGCAACCGTGAGCCCGACCCCCAGGTCGAGCAGGTCGTTGAGCTCTGGGGGCGGATCCTCGACGCGGTCGAGTCCCAGGACTTCGCGAAGGTGGACACCGAGATCGACTGGGTGATCAAGCGGAAGCTGTTCCAGCGGTACCAGGACAAGCACAATCTGGAGCTCGCCGATCCGCGGATCGCGCAGCTCGACCTCGCCTACCACGACATCAAGCGCGGCCGCGGGGTGTTCGATCTGCTGCAGCGCAAGGGTCTGGCGAAGCGGGTGACCGAGGACGATCAGATCGACGCCGCCGTGAACACCCCACCGCAGACCACCCGGGCGAAGCTGCGCGGCGACTTCATCGCCGCCGCCCAGGACGCGGGCCGGGACTTCACCGTGGACTGGGTGCACCTGAAGCTGAACGACCAGGCCCAGCGAACCGTGCTGTGCAAGGACCCGTTCCGGTCTGTCGACGAGCGCGTCGAGCGTCTGATCGCATCAATGTAGTGGTGCCGTCGGGGCATGTCCTAGGCTGCTGATCCGTGGCGACCAGCAAAGTCGAGCGGCTGATGAACCTCGTCATCTGCCTGCTCTCGACCCGACAGTTCCTGACGGCGGACAAGATCCGTCAGAGCGTTGCGGGCTACGACGAATCGGCGAGCGACGAGGCGTTCTCGCGGATGTTCGAGCGGGACAAGAACGAGCTGCGGGACCTGGGGGTTCCGTTGGAGGTGGGGCAGGCGTCCCGGTTCGGCACGGTTGAGGGCTACCGGATCAGCCCCGAGGCGTACGCGCTGCCGGAGATCGACCTGACCAGCGAGGAGTCCGCCGCCGTCGCGATCGCGGTGCAGCTGCTCGAGTCCCCGGAGTTGGGGTCGGCCGCGCAGGGGGCGGTGTTGAAGCTGCGGGCGGCGGGAGTGGCCGTCGATCGGGAATCCGCGGCGGCCTTGTTCACGGCGCTGCCCGCGCGGGCCCGCGGGTCGGAACCTGCCCTGGAGGCGGTGCTCGCCGCGATCGAGGCCGGTCGCGCGATCCGTTTCGAGCATCGCTCCGCGCGAACCGCGCCGGTCACGACCAGGCATCTCGAGCCGTGGGGTGTTGTCACCCATGACGGCCGCTGGTACGTGGTCGGACATGATGTCGACCGGGACGCCACGCGCACCTTCCGGCTGTCGCGGATCGGGGACGAGGTCGTCCCGGTCGGGCCGCGGGGTGCGGTGCGCAAACCGGACGGGGCGGACCTGCGTGCACTGGTCGGGCGTGCGGTGGGCACCGCGTGGGTGTCCGGCGCCGCGACGGTGTGGGTGCGGGACGGGCGTGCCCACGAACTGCGCCGCCTCGGCCGCCCGCTGCGCCCGATGACGGTCGCCGGGCGGGACGGGGTGGTGCTCGACGTCCCGGTGCGGTCCCGGGACTGGATCTCGCGACTGATCGCCGGCTACGGGGAGGATGCGTTGGTGCTGGAACCGGAGTCGTTGCGGTCCGACGTGATCGCCCGCCTCACGGTCGCCGCGGGAGGGGCCCGATGAGCCAGCGGCTGACACAGCGGCTCTCGCGACTGCTGAACATGGTTCCGTACTTTGTTGCCAATCCGGGGATCACGAAGAGTGCGGCCGCCGCCGAGCTGGGGGTGTCGGTGGCGCAGTTGACGACCGACCTGAACCAGTTGTGGGTGTGTGGGCTGCCCGGGTACGGGCCGGGTGACCTGATCGACCTGTCCTTCGAGGAGGAGACGGTCGCGGTCACCTTCGCGGCCGGGATCGATCGGCCGCTGCGGCTGACCTCGACGGAAGCGACGGCGCTGCTGATCGCGTTGCGGGCGGTAGGGGAGTTGCCGGGGACCGCGGACCCCTCCTCGGTGCAGGGGGCGATCGCGAAGATCGAATCGGCTGCTGGTGTCGCGGCCGGGGGCGTGCTGACGCAGTCGGTGGCCGACCCCGGGCCGGAGAGCCCTGTCGTCGCTGCTGTCCGGTCCGCGGTGCGCCGGGGAAACGCGCTGAGGATCACCTACTTCTCGGCGTCCAGGGACGCGGTGACCGAGCGGGTGGTCGACCCGATCCGGGTGGTCGCTGTCGACAACCACAGCTATCTGCAGGCGTGGTGCAGGCAGGCAGGGGGGGTGCGGCTGTTCCGATACGACCGGATCGACGCGGCCACCGAGCTTGACGAGCAGGCGCGGCCGCCGGGGGACGGGTACGACGTGTCGGCGTCGCTGGAACTGTTCCACGACGACGCGACGCTCCCGCAGGCGCGGCTCGCGATCGCACCGGACCACGCCTGGGTGCTGGACTACTACCCGATGACGGACGTGGTGGTCGGCGCGGACGGCGTGGTCGAGGCGTCGATGCGGTACGCGTCGTCGGCGTGGATGGCCCGGCTGATGGCGGGGTTCGGTCCGGGGGTCCGGGTGATCGGTCCGCCGGAATTGTCGGAGTCCATTCGGGCCAGGGCGAGCGCGGCCCTCGACCTGTACCGACACTCGACGGGCACGTGAGTCCGGGCATTCCACCCCTCAGGACCGCCGAGCGTCCGGTAGCATCGTGCCAACTGATTCCTGGAGGTAAAAATGGGTGCAATGAGCCCCTGGCACTGGGCCATTGTGGCGCTGGTCGTCGTGATCCTGTTCGGTTCGAAGAAGCTGCCCGACGCGGCCCGCGGCCTCGGTCGCTCCCTGCGCATCTTCAAGAGCGAGGTCAAGGAGATGCAGAACGACGGCGCCTCCACTGCCGCCGCCCCGGCCGCTCCCTCGCAGCTGCCCGCCTCGGCCCCCGACGCGCAGGCCACGGCGACCGACGCAGTACGCACGGAGCCCAAGGCGTCCTAGTCCGACCGTGCGACCGGGGCGGACCCGCCCCGGTTCACTGCTGAGCAGAACCAAGGGCCCCCATCAGTGCGTATCCCCTTCGACCCGCGGCGCAGCAGGCGCCGGGTCAACCCCGACGGCACGATGTCGTTGATCGACCACCTGTATGAGCTGCGCACGCGGCTGCTGTGGTCGATCCTCGCGATCCTCGTGACGACCGCCTTCGGCTTCTTCTGGTATTCGCACCAGATCTTCGGCATGGACAGCCTCGGTGACATCCTCCGCGGCCCGTACTGTTCGCTGCCGTCGGAGGCCCGCGCGGACCTGACCGACGACGGCGAGTGCCGCCTCCTCGCGATCGCCCCGTTCGAGCAGTTCATGCTTCGGTTCAAGGTCGCGTTCACCGCAGGCATCGTGCTGGCCTGCCCCGTCTGGCTGTACCAGCTGTGGGCGTTCATCACTCCGGGTCTGCACAACCAGGAACGTCGCTACGCGATCGGGTTCGTCGCCTCGGCGGCGGCGCTGTTCGTCGGCGGCGCGGTGCTGGCGTACCTGATCGTGGCGAAGGCCCTGCACTTCCTGCTGACGATCGGCGGGGACGTGCAGGTGACCGCGCTCGGCGGCGCGGAGTACTTCGGGTTTCTGATCAACCTGCTGATCATCTTCGGTGTCAGCTTCGAGATCCCCCTGCTGATCGTCGCGCTCAACGCGGTCGGCATCCTCACCTACGAGAAGCTGTCGTCGTGGCGGCGCGGGCTGATCATGGCGATGTTCGTGTTCGCGGCGATCGCGACGCCGGGGCAGGACCCGTTCTCGATGCTGGTCCTTGCGCTCGCGTTGACCGTGCTGCTCGAGGTCGCGATCCAGGTCGCCCGCCTCAACGACAGGCGCAAGCAGCGCAAGGCCTCGGCAGGCTGGGGAGCACTCGACGACGACGAGGCGTCCCCCCTCGACGACGCCGCCGACATCGCGTCGCCCGCGCGGGTCGACTACTCGGACACCCTCTGACCGTCACCGACCGCGACAACCATCGGACACCGACCACGCCCGCCGCGGCGCGGTCGGTGTCTGTCGTTAGCCTGACGGTGTGCAACCTGACGGTGTGGAACTGGACGTCTTCGCGAGCCTGCTGAACTTTCCGCTGGACGGCTTCCAGCTGGAGGCCTGCCGCGCGCTCGAATCCGGGCACGGGGTGCTGGTCTGCGCGCCGACGGGTGCGGGCAAGACGGTGATCGGCGAGTTCGCCGTGCACCTGGCCCTGGTGTCGGGTCGCAAGTGCTTCTACACCACCCCGATCAAGGCGTTGAGCAATCAGAAGTACGCCGACCTGGTCGACCGCTACGGGAAGGCGTCGGTCGGGCTGCTCACCGGCGACGTCAGCATCAATTCCGACGCACCGGTGGTCGTGATGACGACCGAGGTGCTGCGGAACATGCTGTACGCGAACTCGCCGACGCTGCGCGGGCTCTCCCACGTGGTGATGGACGAGGTGCACTACCTCGCCGACCGGTTCCGCGGCGCGGTGTGGGAGGAGGTGATCCTGCACCTTCCGGAGGAGGTGCGGCTGGTCAGCCTGTCCGCGACGGTGAGCAATGCGGAGGAGTTCGGCGCGTGGATGGGCACCGTCCGCGGCGACACCGAGGTCGTCGTCGACGAGGTGCGGCCGATCCCGCTGTTTCAGCACATGATGGTCGGCCGTCGCCTGTTCGACCTCTTCGACACCACCTCGCAGTCCGCCGACCCGGCGGCCCGACTGGTCATCGACCGGGACCTGGTGCGGCATCTCAAGCAGCGTCAGGCCCTTGACCGCCACGACACCTGGCAGCCCCGCGGTCGGGGTCGCGGCCCGGCACCGAGTTCCGCGACTCGGCCGCTGCCCCGGCCGGAGGTGATCGCCCGCCTCGACGAGGAGGGGCTGCTGCCGGCGATCACGTTCATCTTCAGCCGCGCCGGGTGCGACGCCGCGGTGACGCAGTGCCTGCGGTCCCGGTTGCGGCTGACCACCGAGGATCAGGCCGAGGAGATCGCCGCGATCATCGACAGGCACACCGGTGACCTGCCCAAACACGACCTGGCGGTGTTGGGGTACTGGGAATGGCGGGAGGGTCTCGAACGGGGCATCGCTGGTCACCACGCCGGGATGCTGCCCGCGTTCCGACACACCGTCGAGGAACTGTTCGTCAAGGGGCTGGTGCGGGCGGTGTTCGCCACCGAGACGCTGGCGCTGGGCATCAACATGCCCGCCAGGACCGTGGTCCTCGAACGCCTCGTGAAGTACAACGGGGAGACCCACGCCGAGCTGACGCCGGGCGAGTACACCCAGCTGACCGGCCGGGCGGGTCGGCGCGGCATCGACATCGAGGGGCACGCGGTCGTGCTCTGGCAGCCCGGCGTCGAGGCGACCGAGGTGGCGGGGCTCGCGTCGACCCGCACCTTCCCGCTGCGCAGTTCGTTCCGACCGTCCTACAACATGTCGATCAACCTGATCGACCGGATGGGCGCGGCCGAGTCGCGGTCGCTGCTGGAGCGGTCGTTCGCACAGTTCCAGGCCGACCGGTCGGTCGTCGGCCTGGTCCGGTCGATCGAGCGGGACGAGCAGGCGCTCGCGGGGCTGCGGGATCAACTCGGCGGCGAGGACGGCGAGTTCTTCGAGTACGCGCAGCTGCGGGAGCGGGTTCGGACCAGGGAACGGCAGCTGGAACGGCAGGGCCGCACCGATCGCCGCCGGGACGCGGTTGCTGCGCTGACGACGCTGCGGCGCGGCGACGTGATCGCCATCCCGGCCGGCCGCCGATCGGGTCTTGCCGTGGTGCTCGAACCCGACGCGGACCCGACCGATCCGCGGCCGCTGGTGCTGACCGAGGACAAGTGGGCTGGCCGCATCTCGGCGGCGGACTTCCCGGCGCCCGCGAAGGCGCTGGGCACGATGCGGTTGCCGCGGCACGTCCAGCACAACACCGCCCGTACCCGGCGCGATCTGGCGTCGGCGCTGCGCAGCACCGGGATCGTCGCCCCCGGCAGGCACCCGAAGCGCAGGTCGGCCGCGGCGCACGACGGGGAGTTGGCCGCGCTGCGTCGGGCGCTGCGGGCCCATCCCTGCCACACCGCACCGGACCGGGACCGGTTGAGCCGGATCGGGGAGCGGTACAACACGCTGGCCAGGGACCTCGACGGGAAGCGGCAGAAGGTGGCCGCGACGACGAATTCGCTGGCCCGCACCTTCGACCGGATCCTCCGGTTGCTGGCCGAGCGGGGGTACACCGATGCGGGGGCGGTCACCGAGCAGGGGCACCGGCTGATGCGGCTGTACTCCGAGAGTGACCTGCTGGTCGCGGAGTGCCTGCGGCGCGGCACCTGGAAGGGTCTGGCGCCCGCCGAACTGGCCGCGGTCGTGTCGGCGTTGGTGTTCGAGTCCCGGCAGGACGCGTCGACGACCGATCGTGGCCCGACCGCGCCGATTCGGCATGCGCTCGGCGAGACGGTGCAGTTGTGGTCGGCGCTGCGGACCGACGAGGTCCGGCACAAGCTTCCGTTGACCCGGGAACCGGACTTCGGGTTCGTCGCCGCGATCCACCTGTGGGCGCGCGGTGAACCCCTCGTCGATGCGCTGCTCGCGGCGGGCGACCGCGGCCAGGCGCTGTCCGCGGGTGATTTCGTGCGCTGGTGCAGGCAGGTGATCGATCTGCTCGACCAGGTGCACCAGACGGCGCCGGATCCGGAGGTGCGGTCGGCGGCGGCGAAGGCGGTCGGCGCGATCCGGCGCGGGGTGGTCGCGATCGACGCGGCCTGACCGGCGCCGCCGGGGCGGCCGGGGCCGTGTGGTTGGATTTGGTCGCGCTCTGCCGCCACCCGGGGGTTCGTGCAACGAGGGTGGAGACGGGGGTTCGTGACGTGTGAGCAGCGACGAGTGGAGGCGGCAGATGAGTGGTCCGGACAACGGAGGGACCGACGGCGGGGTCGGCGACGACCGCCAGAACGGTGACCCGGCGCCCGAGGCGACACCACAGCCACCGACACCGCCGGCCACCGGACCGGAACCCGCTACCCCGTCGGCGACGACCGCGCTGCCGCAGCAGCCGCAGCCGCAGTGGAGCCAGCAGGCGTGGAGCGCCGAGCAGCAGTACGTCCCCCCGCAGTACCCGGTGCAGTATCCGCAGGCCCAGTACGGCCAGTATCCCGCCCCGTACCCGTCCGGGTACCCGACGGGACAGCAGCCCAGCGGACAGTACCCCGCGCCGCCGTACCCGGGTCAGCAGTATCCGGCGCCGCCGCAGTACCCGCAGGCGCCGCCGTCCGGCCAGTTCATGCAGCACCCGCAGCCCGGCCAGTATCCGCCGCCCGGCGGGTACCCGCAGCAACCGGGATACCCGCAGGCGCCGTACCCGCAGCAGGCGGCGGCCGCCCCGAAGTCGAAGCTGCCGATGTGGATCGGTGTCGGCATCGGGGCGGCGGTCGTCGTCGCGGTGGCGGTCCTTGCGGTCCAGATGGTCGGCGGCGCCACCCTCGATCGGACCGCCGCGCAGAAGGGCGTCGCGCAGGTGCTGACCGGGTCGTACGGTCTCACCGACGTGGCGGACGTGGTGTGCCCGGCCGATCAGAAGGTCGCCGCCGGGGCGACGTTCACCTGCACGCTCGAGGTCGACGGTGAGCCGCAGAAGGTCACGGTGACGTTCACCGACGACGACGGCACCTACGAGGTGAGCCGCCCGACCGCCGGGTAGGGCGTGCTACCAGTAGCGATGCTGCGCGCCGTCGCTGTCGGCGACGAACACGACCGCGTCGGCGCGATCGAGGTCGCCCCGAGTCAGCGGGAGGTGGCCGCGGACGATCGGATCCCCGGCCTCCACCGTGGGCGGCAGGGCGGCCCGGAGCGCAGGCGCGGCGAACAGGGAGCGGCGGGTGGTCGCCGCGGCGAGCATGCCCTGCAGGGTGCCCGGTGCGTTGTCCGGCGCGGCGTCGGCGGCCACGAACAGGTACCGGTCGCCGAGCGCGCGTCCGACGAGTTCACCCGCCCCGGCCCCGGCCAGGGTCTCGGACGGCGCCCGCCGGAGGTGGGCGTTGTGCGCGAACACCAGGCCAGGGCCGCGCCCCTGCTCCCGCGCGACGATCGCGAGCAGGTTCGCCGCCATCAGCTCCGAACGGATCCCGAGCAGGGTCGCGATCCGGTCGGGGGACGGCGTTGCCATCGCGGCGTGATAGCGCAGCAGTCCCCGCGCGGTGCGGGCATGCGCGACCGCGAGATCGTGACCGGCGGAGTCCGGGTCGGGCGCCGCGTGGTGCAGCGCGTCGGCGACGGCGTCGGCAACGCCGCGCAGTGTTCGGGCTCGGGCGGTGCCGCCGACGGATACGGTCGGGTCGTACATCGCGGCCTCGTTGGTCCAGTCCGCCTCGTCGCCGAGCAATCCGTCGAGGTCGCGGACGGCCTCCGGTCGCAGCGCCGCGGGCAGGTGGTCGACGGCGACGGACAGCGAGTGCCGGGGGCTCGGCGCGCTGGCGAACTCGAGCGGCGCGTCGAAGCCGTGGAACCGGACCCGGTCGTGGGGCGCGCGACCGGCGTTGTGGCCGCGGAGCCAGTCGAGGAGCTCTCGGTTGCCCGGGAGCGTGCCGAAGCCGTGACTGAATCCGGTGGCGAGGACGGTGTCGATATCGACGTCCGCACCGGCCACGAAGGCGTCGACGACGCCGGCGGCGAAGATGTCGGTCTCCAGCACGATCGACCGGAATCCCCGCCCGACGAGGTGCCGCAGCAGGTCGTTGCGCAGCGCCGGGAAGGCGTCGATCCCGTGAGTCGGCTCGCCAAGGGCGAGCAGGGTGGGCGGAGCGGACCGGCCGCGGAGCAGGTCGTCGACGGTTCGTCCCAGGGTTGCCGGATCGTCGAGCGGCCTGCCGATCCCGCGCAGCGCGGTGGCATCGAACATGAGTGCACCCCATTCTCGTAGTGGTGCACTCGACGGTATCGTTGAAGATTCGTGTGAAGTTTGGCCACAATCACCTGGCCTGATGGCCCAAAAACCTCAAACAGGGGGTGCGCTGTGCGACCCGTCGATCTGGCCAGGGAACACGGGGTGTCGGCGCAGGCGATCCGCAACTACGAGGACGCCGGGGCGCTGCCGCCAGCCGATCGGTCGGCGGCAGGCCACCGGCGCTACACGCCGCTGCACGCGCAGGCCCTGCGCGCCTTCCTCGCTCTGCGTCGCGGTCACGGGCATCGCCGCGCGGTCGAGATCATGCGCGCCACCCACCGCGACGATCCGGAGTCGGTCTTCCGCCTCGTCGACGCGACCCACGCGGCGCTGCTCACCGAACGCGAGACCCGATTCGAGGTTGCGGCGACGCTCGGGGCGCTGTCGTCCTCGGCGCCGGAGCCGGTGCCGGGCCCGCCGCTGACCGTCGGGGAGCTCGCGCACCGGATCGGCGTCCATGCGGCGACACTGCGGGCCTGGGAGAGTGCGGGCATCGTCCACCCCGACCGGGACCGGGTGACGGGATACCGCCGCTACGGACCCGACCGCGTTCGGGAGGCGGAAATCGCGCGAGCGCTGCGTCGCGGCGGCTACCCGCTGCCGCGGATCGCCCGGTTCGTGCAGTCGCTTCGGGAGGCCGGTGGCGCGGACGCGCTGAGCGTCTTCCTCGACTCCTGGCAGGAGCGGCTGACGACCCGCGGGCGGGACCTGCTCGCGGGCGCGGCGCAGCTCGACGCCTACCTCACCCTGCGGAACCGGCGGTAGGACACGGCCGCCCTACTCGGCCCGGGACGCGGCCATCGCCGTCGTCAGCCGCCCGATCGACGCGCCGATCGCGAGCTCCTCGGCGAGCGCGGCGAGCCGGTCGGGGTCGACGGGGTCGGCGGGCAGAACATCGGGACCCGACAGGTCGACCGGCGCGTCGGTGGCAACCCGCACCACCGGCAGCGCGGCGTCGAGATAGTCGGCGGACGCCGCGAGCTTGCCGCGAATCCCCTTCGCAAGACCGGAGTCCGGGTCGTCGACTGCGGCGCGGAGGGCTGCGACGGATCCGTACTGCTGCAGCAGGGCGGACGCGGTCTTCTCGCCGACCCCCCGGACGCCGGGAAGCCCGTCGGACGGGTCGCCGCGCAGCAATGCCAGTTCGGCGTAGCCGGGTCCGGGACGGTCGGCGGGAACACCGTACTTCTCGGCGACCTCGGCCGGGCCGAACAGTTCGGCCTTCGCCAGCCCGCGCCCGACGTACAGCACCCGCACCGGCACCGGATCGTCGGAGACCACTTGCAGCAGGTCCCGGTCGCCGCTGACCACCACCACCGTGTCGTCGCGTTCGCGGGCGGCGAGGGCGCCGAGCACGTCGTCGGCCTCGTAGCCGACGGCGCCCGCGGTGGCGATCCCCGCTGCGGCGAGAACGTCCATGATCATGTCGACCTGCGGGGTCAACGTGTCGGGCACCTCCTCGACGTCCGGTCCGGCCTCGTGCGGTTCGGCGACCCGGTGCGCCTTGTACGACGGCACCAGGTCGACGCGGAAGCCGGGGCGCCAGTCGAGGTCGAGGCAGACCACCAGCCGCCCCGGCCGGTGCCGGGTGATCAGGGACGCGACCATGTCGGTGAACCCCCGCACCGCGTTGACCGGGCGGCCGTCGGCGGCCGTGAACGATTCGGGGAGTGCGTAATACGCGCGGAACCACAGGCTCGCGCCGTCGAGGAGAAGGAGGGGTCCGGTCATGCGGCCCATCCTGCCAAAGAGAACTAGGGTTGACTCCCATGAGTGCATCGAGCGAGTCATCGGCAGCCCGCTTCCCGACCGCCGTCTACGCCGACCGTCTGCGTCGTGCCGCCGCGTTGACCGCGGCAGCGGGCCTCGATGCACTGCTCATCACGCCGGGACCGGACCTGAAATACCTGGTCGGGTCGGGGGCCGCGTCGTTCGAGCGGCTCACCTGCCTGGTGATTCCCGCGGACGGGGGCACCCCGGCGGTGGTGGTCCCGACGCTCGAGCTGGCCGGTCTCGGCGAGTCCGCGGTCGCGGATCTCGGTCTGTCGGTGCGGGATTGGGTGGACGGCGTCGACCCGTACGCGCTGGTGGGGTCGCTGCTGCCGACGCCGGGGCGGACCGCGGTCGCCGAGGCGATGCCCGCGCTGCACGTGATCCCGCTGTCCGCGGCGCTCGGTGCGCCCCCGGTGCTGGCGACCGGGGTGCTGCGCGAGTTGCGCATGGTCAAGGACGCGGCCGAGATCGACGCGCTGCGGCGGGCCGGGGCGGCGATCGACCGGGTGCACGCCAGGATGGGGGAGTGGCTGCGGGCGGGCCGGACCGAGGCCGCGGTGGCGGCCGACATCGCGGCGGCGATCGTCGAGGAAAGGCACACCGCGGCGGAGTTTGTGATCGTCGGGTCGGGCCCGCACGGCGCGGACCCGCACCACGAGGTGTCGGATCGGGTGATCGCGGACGGGGACGTGGTGGTGATCGACATCGGGGGTCCGGTTGCGCCCGGCTATAACTCGGACAGCACCCGCACCTACAGCATCGGCGAGCCCACCGCGGAGGTCGCGGAGCGGTTCGCGGCGCTTGAGCGGGCCCAGCGGGCGGCGGTGGACGCGGTGCGGCCGGGGGTGACCGCCGAGTCGGTGGACGCCGCGGCGCGGGATGTACTCGCTGGCGTGGGGTTGGCGCAGGCGTTCGTGCACCGCACCGGCCACGGGATCGGGCTGTCCGTGCACGAGGAGCCGTACATTGTCGCGGGTAACCGCATCGAACTCGTGGCGGGGATGGCGTTCAGCATCGAGCCGGGCATCTATTTCCGGGGCAGCTGGGGTGCGCGGATCGAGGACATCGTCGTCGTCACCGCCGACGGGTGCGAGCCGATGAACACCCGTCCGCACGGACTCACCGCGCTGTAGTCGGCGCGGCGGCACCGAACGGACCTACAGTGTGATGGGGATCACCCGTTCACTTCGTCGTGAGGATGCGCCGACATGACCGCTACACCGCTCACCAGGCAGGGTTTCGGGTCGCTCAGGGCGGGAGGGCTCAACTGGGACGCCTTCCCGCTGCGCCTGTTCGCGAAGGGCAACGCGCACTTCTGGGATCCGCTGTCCATCGACTTCGGTCGGGACGCGCAGGACTGGGAGGGGCTGACCGATGAGCAGCGACGCAGCGCCACCTACCTGTGCACCCAGTTCATCGCGGGCGAGGAGGCGGTCACCGAGGACATCCAGCCGTTCATGAAGGCGATGTCCGCGGAGGGCAGGCTCGGCGACGAGATGTATCTGACCCAGTTCTGCTTCGAGGAGGCCAAGCACACCCAGGTGTTCCGGCTGTGGATGGACGCGGTCGGACTGACCGGCGACCTGCACCCGTACGTCGCGGAGAACCCCTACTACCGGCAGCTGTTCTACGAGGAGCTGCCCGGATCGCTGCGGATCCTGGAGTCCGATCCGAGCCCGGCGAATCAGGTGCGGGCGTCGGTCACCTACAACCACGTGATTGAGGGCAGCCTCGCGCTGACCGGGTACTACGCGTGGCAGAAGGTGTGCACCGAGTGGAACATCCTGCCCGGGATGGTGGAGCTGATCCGGCTGATCGGCAACGATGAGCGCAGGCACATGGCGTGGGGCACGTTCACCTGCAGGCGGCATGTCGCCGCGGACGACGCCAACTGGGGCGTGGTGCAGCAGCGGATGGCGGAACTGATGCCGATGGCCCTCGGGATGATCAACTGGGTGAACGATCAGTTCGAGGTGCAACCGTTCGGTCTCGACGACCAGGAGTTCGTCGCGTACGCCGCGGATCGGGCGCAGCGCCGGCTCGGTGCGATCGAGTCGGCGCGCGGCCGCCCGGTCGAGGAGATCGACCTCGACTACAGCCCCGAGGTGCTCGAGGATCGGTTCGGCGCCGAGGACGCGGCGGCGTTCGAGGAGGCGACGAGCTGACGGGGTTCAGACGATGAAGTTGCCGAAGGTGGGATTCGACTGGCACAGCGGCATGCTGCCGAGGTTGATCGACCCGAACACCGTCGCCATCACGTTGCCGTGCCCGGTGTATACCGTCTTCGAGTAATAGGGGTAGACGCCCTCAAGGTTCGCGATACCGGTCTGTCCGGTGTCGAAGTTGACCCAGGCGACGGTGACCTGGCCCGCGGCGGGGATCGGCGGCGCGGCGGGGAAGGTCTGGAAGCGGATCTCGCCGGGTGCGATCCCCGGCTCGGGCCCGGACTGTCCGGTGGCGCCGGTCAACGACATCAGGCTGCCCTGGTTCGGGCAGCCGATCGTCAGCGCGGGCGGGCCGAATGGGTGCGGCGGCCCGGCCTGCGCCGGACCGGCCGCGAGCAGTGCGGCCACCGCCGTTCCCGCCAGGACGGAGAGTCGGAGTGCTGTGCGTGTCATGGCTGCCCCTCGAGTTGGGATTCCCCGCGATCCGTGCACCTGTGCTCCGTACAACACTATGCCGGTCCGTGGGGCCGCGTCGAGGGTGTCAGCGGCCGAGCAGCCCCGCGACGCCCAGCGCGCGTCGGACGCTGATCTCGATCACGACCCGGGTCGGGTTCTCCCGTGGCGCCCGGTATCGGTTGGCGTACCGGGCGACGGCCTCGGCAACGTCGCCCGGGTCGGCGCTGACCCGCGCCGCGCCCTCAAGTGTCAGCCAGCGCGGGCCGTCGATCTGGGTGACGGCGGCATAACCCCCGCGTTCGGCGTTGAGGGCCTTCTGGGATCCGCCGTTGGTGATGATCCGCGCCAACCGCCGATCCGGGTCCCAGGTGAATCCGACCGCGACGACGTGCGGGGTTCCGTCCCGGCGCAGGGTGGTCAGCGAGGCGAGATGCCGATCGGTGAGAAACGCAAGCGCATCCTCGGTGAGGTCGGCGGGGTCGAAGGGGGTGCGGGCCATGACCCGACGTTAGGACATGCCCGCTCGGCCCGGCACACTGGACACATGAGTGTCGGTTCGGTGGTCGTTCTCGGTGGGCGCAGCGAGATAGGTCTCGAGGTCGCGACCCGTCTCGCGTCGGGTCGCTCGGTGGTCCTCGCGGCCCGGCGCAGCGTGGACCTCACGGACGAGTCCGCGGCGCTGCGGGAGGCGGGTGCGTCCGAGGTGCACACCGTCGAGTTCGACGCCGACCGGGTCTCCGACCACGCGCGGGTGCTCTCGGAGATCGCCGAGCTCGGCCCGATCGACACCGTGGTCCTCGCGTTCGGTGTGCTCGGCGACCAGCAGCGCGCCGAGGCGGACGCCCAGCACGCGGTGAACGTCATCCACACCGACTTCGTCGCGCAGGTGTCGGTGTTGACGCACCTGGCGCAGCTGTTGCGGGCGCAGGGGTCGGGCCGGATCGTGGTGTTCTCGTCGGTCGCCGGGGTGCGGGTGCGGCGCGCGAACTACGTGTACGGCTCGGCGAAGGCCGGGCTGGACGGGTTCGCGAGCGGTCTCGGGGACGCCCTGCACGGCAGCGGCGTCTCCCTGCTGCTGGTGCGGCCCGGCTTCGTGATCGGGCGCATGACCGAGGGCATGTCCCCGGCCCCGATGTCGAGCACCCCCGGACAGGTGGCGGACGCGGTCGTCGCGGCGCTGGCGAAGGGCCGCGAGCGGGTCGCGGTCCCCGGCAGGCTCGGACCGGTGTTCGTCGTGATGCGGCTGCTGCCGCAGTGGATCTGGCGCCGGATGCCGCGCTGATGGGCCATCAGGTCACCGTCGTCGGGATCGGCGCCGACGGCTGGGACGGGCTGTCCGCGAACGCCCGCCGCGCCGTCGAGGCCGCCGAGGTGCTGATGGGCTCGGCGCGGCAACTGGACCTGCTGCCCGCGTCGGCCGCGCGGCGGGCGGTGTGGCCGACGCCGCTGGTGCCGGCGCTGCCCGGCCTGTTCACCGACCACGAGGGCAGCCGGATCTGCGTCCTCGCCAGCGGGGATCCGATGTTCCACGGCATCGGCGTCACCCTGATCCGGCTGCTCGGCGCCGACCGGGTGCGGGTGCTGCCCGCGCCGTCGTCGGCGTCGCTGGCGTGCGCGCGGCTCGGCTGGGCGTTGCACGAGACGCCGGTGGTGTCGCTGGTGACCGCGCCCGCCGAGACCCTGCTCCCGCACCTGGCGCACGGCAGGCACCTGCTGGTGCTCTCCCGGGATCGACACACCCCGGCCGCGGTGGCGGCACTGCTGCGGGAGAACGGTTTCGGCGGCACCGATCTCACCGTGCTGGAACAGCTGGGTGGACCGCGGGAATCCGTCTCCTCCGGTGTTGCCGCCGACTGGGACCGGGCGCCCGGCGACCCGCTGAACCTGCTGGCGCTGACCTGCCGCCGCGACCCGGACGCGGCGCGCCGCACCCGGATGCCCGGGCTGCCGGACGACTCGTTCACTTCGGACGGGCAGCTGACCAAACAGGAGGTGCGGGCACTGACCCTGGCCGCGCTGGCGCCGGAGCCGGGGGAGCTGCTGTGGGATGTTGGCGGCGGCTCCGGCTCGATCGCCATCGAATGGCTGCGCACCGACCCGTCCTGCCGGGCGATCGGCTTCGAACGCGACGCCGTCCGCCGGGACCGGATGGCCGCCAACGCGACCGGGCTCGGGGTGCCGGTCCTCGACGTGCGCGGCGCCGCACCCGATGCGCTGGCCGGCGCGCCGACCCCGGACGCGATCTTCGTCGGTGGCGGAGTCACAGCACCGGGCCTGCTCGAGGCGTGCTGGGCTGCCCTTCCGGTCGGTGGCCGGATGGTCGTCAACGCCGTCACCGCCGAATCCGAGGCGCTGCTGCTGTCCCAGCATGCCGCGCACGGCGGTCGGCTGCGCAAGTTCCAGATCTACCGCGGCGAATCCCTCGGCGGATTCACCGCGTGGCGGCCGCACCTGCCCGTCGCCCAGTGGGTCGTCACCAAAAAGGAGGACGCGTGACCGTCCGTTTCATCGGCGCCGGCCCCGGCGCCGCCGACCTGATCACCCTCCGCGGCGCCCGGATCCTCGAACAGAGCCCGGTATGCCTGTACGCGGGCAGCCTGGTGCCCGCGGAACTGCTCGAGCGGTGCCCGGACGGCGCCGAGATCGTCGACACCGCCCGCCTGGACATCGACGAGATCACCGACCTGCTGGTCGCCGCGCACCGGGCCGGCAAGGATGTCGCGCGGCTGCACTCGGGGGACCCGTCGATCTACAGTGCGGTCGCCGAGCAGGTCCGCCGCCTCGACGCCGCGGACGTCGACTACGAGATCGTGCCCGGTGTCCCCGCCTTCGCTGCGGCGGCCGCGACGCTGGGCCGGGAACTGACGGTGCCGGGGGTGTCGCAGTCGATCGTGCTGACCCGGGTGTCGACACTGTCGACGGCGATGCCCGACGGCGAGGACCTGGCGACGTTCGGGGCGAGCGGCGCGACACTGGTGATCCACCTGGCCGCGCATCGCATCGAGCAGGTCGCCGACGAGTTGCGCGGCCCGTACGGCGGGGACTGCCCGGTCGCGGTGGTGGCGTACGCGTCCCGCCCGGACGAAATCGTGCTGCGCGGGACCGTGGATTCGATTGCCGCGCAGGTGCACGAGGCGGGGGTGACGAAGACGGCGGTGATCGTCGTCGGCCGGGTGCTCGCGGCGGAGGGCTTCCCGGGCAGCTACCTGTACTCGCCTGCCCGGCGCCGCGTGACGCACTGATGCGCAGCATCGAAATCGGGGCCTGACGTGCGTCGGGTTCTGGTGCTCGGCGGCACGTCGGAGGGCCGAGCGGTGGCCGCCGAACTGGTTGGTGCGCCGGACGTCGAGGTGGTGTCCTCGTTGGCCGGGCGGGTGAACGATCCGCGGTTGCCCGAGGGTGAGGTCCGGGTCGGCGGTTTCGGCGGCGTCGACGGGCTCACGGAGTGGGTGCGTGGCAACGGCATCGACGCCGTCGTCGACGCGACGCACCCGTTCGCGGCCCGGATCACCGCCAATGCGGCCGCGGCCACCCAAAGTCTCGGTGTCCCGCTGCTGGTGTTGCGGCGGCCGGAGTGGACGCCGCGGCCGGGGGACCGGTGGCAGGTGGTGCCCGATCTGCCGTCCGCCGCGGCCGCCCTACCGGGATTGGGGTCGCGGGTGTTCCTGACCATCGGCAGGCAGGGCGTGGACGCGTTCGCCGGGTCCGGCGGCTGGTTCCTGATCCGCGCGATCGACCCGCCCGAGGTGGCGGTACCGCCGGACTCCGAGACTCTGCTGGCGCGTGGGCCGTTCACCGTCTCCGACGAAATCGCCCTGATGCGGCAACGGCGCATCGAGGTGGTGGTGACGAAGAACTCGGGCGGGGCACTGACCTCCGCGAAACTCGAGGCCGCCCGCGAACTCGGGTTGCCGGTGGTGATGGTCGCGCGGACCCCGATCCCGGCCGGGATCGCATCGACCTCGGATGTCGCCGTCGCGGCCGAGTGGGCGCGCGGGCCCGTTGCTTGTCCCCACGAGCGACGGCCCACGACACGCTAACTTGGGGGGGCACCCCAGAACAGAGGAGAGCCCCGTGGGCACGGTGGTCATGTACAGCTCGGTGTCGGTGGACGGCTTCATCGCGAACGAGAAGGACCAGCCCGGACCGCTGTTCGATTGGTTGTCCAGCGGGGACGTCCCGTTGGACGAGGGTGGCGCGCTGACGGTGTCGCAGGCGTCCCACGACTACACCCGGGCGTACTGGGACCGGATCGGCGTGACAATCGTCGGCCGCCACGTCTTCGACATGACCGGCGGCTGGGACGGGAAGCCGCCGAGCGGAATCGACCACGTGGTCGTCGTGACCCACCGGCCCGCGCCCGAGGGGTGGGACCCCCAGTCACCGTTTCATTTCGTCGACGGTGTCGAGGCGGCCGTGGCGACGGCGCAGGAGCTTGCCGGCGACCGTGTGGTCGAGGTCGCCGCTGGCGACGTCGGTGGCCAGGTGCTTGCCGCTGGCCTGATCGACGAGGTGCGGATGGACGTCGTTCCCGTGGTGTTCGGGTCCGGCAAGCGCTACTTCGGGTCGGTTGACGCACAGCACCTGTTGAAGGATCCCGACGTGGCGATTCAGGGCAACCGGGTTCTCCACCTGCGCTATCGGGTGCGCCGTTGACCGACCCGCCACCGGGCGCGCCTGCGCGTTGCCGGTGTCTGTCGGTCCCCGCGGCTACGGTGGCGTCCATGAGCGAACAGGTGAAGGGTCCGGCGTCCTACTTCCCGTCGATCGAAGCGAAGTACGGCCGCCCGATCAGCGAGTGGCAGTCCGTGATTCGCGCCTCCGAGCTGACCAAGCACATGGACCTCGTCGCCTGGCTCAAGGCCGAGCACGGGTTCGGGCATGGCCACGCCAATGCCCTCGTGAAGTACACCCTCGACCAGGACTCCGCGAGCTGACCCGGGGTGCGGTTCACGCTGGATGCCCTGAGCGTCGACGTCCCCGCTGAGCACCTCGCCCAGGCGCGGGCGTTTTACGCGGTGCGGCCGTCCGGTCGGGGGCCGAACGGCCCGGACGAGCTGCGCGAAGCGAGGGCCCGCAGGTCCGCGCCTGCTCCCACCGACCCGTCCGCCGTCACCGAGGTCGTCGACGGCGCCGGTGTTCAGGTCCCGGTCCGGATCCTCACCCCGTCCATCGGGGCGCCGCGGGGCGTGGTCCTCGACATTCACGGCGGCGGCTTCTACCTGGATTCCGCCGCGCACCGGGACGTACGCAACCGCGTGCTCGCGGACGCCCTCGGGGTGGCGGTGGTCGGCGTGGACTATCGGCTGGCGCCGGAGGATCCGTGGCCGGCGGCACCCGACGACTGCGCGGCGGTCGCGCTGTGGTTGCTCGACAATGCCGCGGATCGTTTCGGTACGTCCCGGCTCACGATCGGCGGAAGCTCTGCCGGGGCGACGCTCGCGCTGGCCACCCTGCTCCGGCTGCGGGATGCCGGCGTCGTCGACGGATACGCCGGTGCCGCGCTCGAGTTCGGCACCTATGACCTGAGCGGGCGGACCCCGGCGGGCGGCCGGATCGCGGACGAGTATTTCCTCGACGCCTACCTCGGCCCCGTCGCGGACCGCACCGCACCGGACGTCTCGCCGATCTACGCCGACCTGTCGGGTCTGCCCCCAACGCTGCTGGTGGTCGGGGGTGATGATGTGCTGTTGGAGGACAACCTCGCTATGGCGGCCCGGCTGGCCGCCGCGGGAAACGAGGTCGACTTGCGGGTCTATCCTGGTGCCCCGCACGGATTTACCGGCCACCCCACCGCGCTGGCCGACGGCGCCGTCGCCGGAATACGCTCGTGGCTGCTGCACCGCCTGACCGGGCAGCGCAGCAGGGAGGAAGACCGGTTCGCCTGGATGGGCCTCACGTCGAACGGTCGCGGCAACGGCGGTTCTTCCTCCCCCGCAAGCGGACCACGGCGCTCACACGGAGTCGCTGCGCAAGGGTGCTGTCGGGGTGACGGTCGGGATGTGGATGACGGCGTCGAAGGATTCGCGTAGCGAAGGAAACTGGATGTAGTGGTCACCGTCGGCTGTCGGGTCATACAACCCGGAGATGATCCGGGTTGCCCATGAACCGTCGAACGGGGCCGCAGTGCCCAGGATGAGGCCGCGGGCGGTGCCGCCCACATCGAGTAGGGCGTCGATAGATCCGTCCTGCGGTGCGGGGATGTCGGCTCTGGCGATCCGGCCCCGCCCAAAGCTGACGTTCACGGCGACGTACTTGCTGCCGAGTGCTGCACGCAGGTGCGTGCCCAGCATGGGACCGAGAGCGACCGCCGGTTGCGCGGCGATGTGGGCGGTCCCTTCCCAGAGGATGATGCGGGCTCCCGTGCGCTCGTGATAGTGCATGAGGCGTTCCGCTGCCGCACGTTCGCCACTCGCCATGTCGTAGCCCCCGACGGACAACGTTGGTTGCGCAGTGCCAGCCTCGCCGTCGGGCTCAGCGGCATCGGGCTCAGCGGCGACACGCTGCGGCGAGCCGGGCGCGTGAGCGTGGTGGTCGACGATCTCGTCGAGCAGCGCCAGCGCCTCACGGCGCGCCGGCCCGTCAGGTGCACCGAGCGCCGCGGCTCGGGCGGCACGGGCGTGGTCTACGAAGGGCACTCCCGGGTGCAGCCCCCGGGCGCGTTGCACGTGCTCACCGCCGTCGTGGGCGACGCGGATGACGTCGAGGAGCCGCTCGACATCGTCGGCGATGCGTCGGTCGACGCCACGGAGCAGTTCGACGACGGTGTCGTAGTCGGCGGCGACGACCGTGGACGCGCCGATGCCGATGAACCTGATCTGGCGCTCAACCGGTCGGGTCGCGTTGAGGGCCCGAAGGCGGATCAGCTCGTCGCGGAACTGCGCATTCCGCCACGGCCCCCACGCCTGATCGAGAGTGTGCTCGAGGTCGACCGGCTGCCCGATGACGTACCCGTCATATTCTGCGACGACGCGCGGGGAATCCAGGATCGCGATCGTCGTGAAGCCGTCGTCGACGAGCGACCGAGTGGTCTCGAAGACACACGCGAGCACCTCGTGTGCCTCGCGAGTACTCATTCCCAGCCCGATGATCGAAGCGTGACGGGCGAGGTCCGCGATCATGTCCGGCGGCAAGCCGGGATCAACTCCGGTGGCAATCACGTCAGCAGGTGAGGCCGTACCACGTGCATCAGGTCGCTGTTCGTTCATGCAGAAGACGATGCAGGTTCAACATATGTTGAAGTCAAGCCCATTCCGCGCGAGCGTCACCCGTCAGTGTGCGCACCCATCTCGCACAGGGTGGTGTCGGATTTCAGGCCGGCGAGTTGCGACTTGAGGCGGGTGACGCGGTGCTCGGCTTCGTTGACCAGCTTGGCGCCGATCCGATCCCAGTCGCGCGCGTCGGGATGGCGGTCCACGGGCAGTTGTTCGAAGAGTTCGGCGATCTCCCGGACCGTCAGCCCGACGCGCTGCGCGAGCTTGGCGACCAGGATGCGACAGGCCGCGGAATCATCGAACCGGCGCTGGTTGCCCGCCGTGCGCACCGCACGGATGACGCCGTGCTTCTCGTAGAAGCGGACGGCGGACGACGTCACGCCGCTTTCGATGGCGACCTCCCGGACGGTGAGATGGGCATCCGTTCCGGCGTGGTCGAGCAGGGCGTCTGATGTCATCGCCTCACGTTAGACCCACCGGGTGGTCGGGTAGCGCAGCAGAATGGAAGACCGATGAGGAACCGGTTCGTCTGGATGGACCTCGAGTCGAGCGACGTGGCGGTGTCAGCGACCCGCCCCATCCAATCCACCCGCTGCAGTGGTGCTGGCGGCCGCGGGCACGTCGTCGGCGGCGTCACCCACCTTCGCTCGGCGGGCCCGCGGGCCTGCTGATGCGAGTTCGCCGGGCGTGATGCGTGATCGTCAGGCCGGCACACCGTCGCAGGCGTCGATACCCTCGACGAACCGCTCGACCCGGTCGAGGGCGTTGCGTGCCTCGGGCAGCCGCGGATATCCCATTTGGAATACGTGGAACATCCCGGACCACACCTCGAGTTCACATCGCCCGCCCGATGCCCGCAGGGCCGCTGCATAGTGCGCGGAGTCCGACCCGAGAATCTCGCTGCCGCCCGCCTGGAGCAGCATCGGCGGCAGATCCGGTCCGACCGCGCTCAGCACGTCCAGGCGCGGATCACCGAGGTCCGCGTCGACCAGGTAGGTGTGGGTGATCCGCCGACCGGTGCGCGCCGAGACGAACTGGTCCCACACGTGCCTGCCGTTGGCCCGGGCCAGCTGCCAGGTCGGGTCGACGAGGCTGGAGAATCCGATCACCGCGGCAGGCTGGTCGACGCCGAGGTGGCGCAGTTGGACACAGAGCCCGAGGGCGAGGTGGCCGCCCGCCGAATCGCCCATCACGACGATGTTCCCGGGCCGGTGCCCTTGGTCGAGCAACCACAGGTAGCCGTTGAGCACGTCGTTGTGGGCGGCGGGGAAGCGGTGTTTCGGCGCGCGCCGGTAGCGGACCGCGTAGGCGGGGCGACGCAGCCTGCGGGACAGTTCCGACACCAGGCCGCGGTGCGTCGCCGGGCTGCAGCTGATGTAGCCGCTGCCGTGGATGTAGTAGATCAGCCGGTTGCCGGGCGCCGGCTGCCCGCCCACCCATTCTCCGGCGGTCCTGCCTCCGGGCCCGGCGGCATCGACCGGCGTGTGCGGGAGCATCGGGGCACGCCACATCCGGCACGCGACGACCTGCGTGAACCGATAGCCGAGCACCCCGACCGACGAACGCAACGGCAGCAGCCACAGCGTCGGCCGCACGAAGACCCGGGACGCCCAGATCGTCGCCGACGCCGCGAACGAGCGCGGCACCGCGATCACCCGGGTTCCGGGGCGGTGCCCGGCACGGTCGTAGGTCGGGCGGGGACGGTGATGGTGCCGTAGTCGAGCCCACCGTGACTGTAGGTGGGCACGACGGGCCACTGCCGCTTCCGGTTCGCGCACTCCGAGGACGGGATGACCTGCCGCCATTGGGGATTGCGCGGGGAGGGGGAGGCCAGCGTCTTCTCCTTGACCATCGAGTCGTACTGGTCGAGGGAGTCCTCGAGGGTGTTGGCGTTGAGGACAACCTCACGGCCGTAGAACGCGGCGGTGCGGCGCACGCCGGGGATCCGGGAGAGTTCGGGTTGCCAGCTGTCGGCGGCCATCCCGTTCTCCGACGACACCCACACCCCGTCGGGGGTGTTGACGACCAGCGAGTGGTTGCCGTCGGTGTGGCCGGGCGTCCACAGCAGGCTGACGCCGACACCGAGCTCGACGTCGCCGTCGAAGACCTCGAGGCGGTCCTCGGGCACGCCGCGCATGCCGTCCTCGACGTACCAGGCCCACTGCATCGGGTGCATGGCGTCGAAGGTGCCCAGTTCCTTGCGGTGGACGAGCAGTTTTGCGTTGGGGAACAGCGGTTGTCGTGGCGCCGACTCGCCGTCGATCGGCTCGCTGCTGCCGAGGATCATGCGCAGGTCCTGGACGTGGAGGTGGTCGAAGCTGATGTAGTCCACGTCGGCGTTGGTCAGCCCGAGCCGGGGCAGAACCTGGTCGGGGTCGTTGTAGTAGTCGACGAATGCCGACTCCAGGCCGAGCCTGCGGGCGAAGCGCTGCAGCTTGTCGTAAAACGGCGCCTCGGCCGACCCCGCCGCCACGGTCGGCTCCCACACCAGGGTCTTGAGCGTGCCGTCGAAGCCGTCGAACTGGATCACGAACATCCGGTTGATGATCGAGATGAACGGGTTGACGTTGACGGAGTACCCCTGGAACGCGAAGCGCGCCGGGTACGGTGCCGCGGCGATGTCGACACTCTTGACCGCACGCACCTGCCCCTGGTTCAGGAAGCGTTCCCGGTAGGTCGACGCCGCGTCGCGGATCGCCTCGAGTCGCTTGCCGCGCGGCCAGATCTGGTGGACGCCGTCGAACTCGGGAATCGGACGGAGCGCGGCGGAGTCGGAGCTGCTCATCGGGTGCCTTCCGGGTCGTTGCTGGTGGTCAGGGCGCGACGTTCGTAGCTCTCGCGGATGCCCGGGCGGCGCGCGGCCCTCAGTTGGTTGGGGACGGTGCGGCGCAGCACCCGGTCGCGCAGCGCCTGCGGCAGCAGCCCGGTGACCCGGACCAGCAACCCGATCGTGGCCGGGAGGGTGACCTCGAAGCGCGGCCGCCGCAGCACCCGCGCCACGGCGGCGGCGACGTCGCCGGGATGCAGTCGGGCGGTTGCGCCGCTGTCGGTGCCGACGGCGAGTTCGGTGTCGACGACGCCGGGCATGATCACCGAGACCTGCACCCCGCTGCCCCGCAACTCCTCGCGAACGCCGGTGAGGTAGCCAAGGACGCCGTGCTTGGTTGCGGCGTAGGTGGATTCGCCGGGAGGTGCGAGCCGGGACGCGGCCGAGGCGACGGTGACGATGTGGCCGCTGCCCCGGGCGCGCATCCCCGGCGCCACCAGGCGAACACCGCGGATCACCCCGTGCAGGTTCACCGCGAGCATCCGGTCGGTCGCGGCCTCGGGTTCGGTGTCGAAGGCTCCCACCCACATCACCCCGGCGTTGTTCACCAGCACGTCCAGCGGCCCCCACGCCTCGGTGACCTCGGCCAGAAACCCCTGGAACGATTCGGTGTCGGTCACGTCGAGGGCGAAGGCGCGGACCTGCCCCTGCAGCGCCGCGGCGGTCTCACGGGCTGCGGTGAGGTCACGGTCGCCGATCGCCACCCGCGCGCCGTCCGCCGCCAGTCGGCGCGCGATCTCCCGCCCGATGCCCTGCGCGCCGCCGGTGACCGCAACGATGCGCCCGGCCAGTGTTGTCGTCATGACGTGCCGCCCCACCTCTCGGATCGCCCGCATGCCCGCCCGGGCATCCGACAATCCAGATTGTCACAATGGTCTGGCGGCTAGCATTGCACCTCGTCGGCAGGAAGGGAAGACCCATGACAGGATCCGACGTGACGCACCCGGACCCGAAACCACCCGGCCGCCGGTACTCCGGTCTCGCCCCCGACGAACGGCAACGGGCACGCCGGTCCGCGATCCTCGACTCCGCGTTGGAGCAGTTCGGCACCGCAGGCTATGCGCCGACGTCGATCAAGCAGATCTGCCGCGGCGCCGCCGTCACCGAGCGCTCCTTCTACGAGTCGTTCCCCACCAAGGAGGTCTGCCTCGCCGCGCTGTACGACGACCTGTCCGCGGCGATGCACGCGGCGACCCTCGCCGCACTCGGCAAGGAGGGACCGGATCTCGACGCACTCACCGCGGCCGGACTCGAGGCCTTCATCCGACACCTGACCGTCGACCCGCGCCGTGCGCGGGTGGTGCTCATCGAGGTCGTCGGCGTCTCACCGGACATGGAGCGGCGCCGCCACCGCGTGCTGCGCGACTTCGTGGACACCGTGCTGACCATCTGGGCGGCCGGCGGCACCCAACCGCCCGGACGCACCCAGCAGCTGACCGCAACGGCCCTGGTCGGCGGCGTCAACCACCTCCTCGCCGACTGGCTGATGGACGGCAGCCGCGACGACCCCGACGACCTCGTCGCGGTGTGCGTCAACCTGTTCGCCGCCGCCCGTGCCCACTGGGACGGCAGCGCCGCGCCCTCCTGACTCAGCGCACACCCGCCCCGCCCGACCGGCCCCGACCGTCGGCGTCGCCCACCGCATCGGCGCGCCGCAGCAGCAGGGCACGCTCGGCCCGATTCCGGGTCAGGTCGGCGGCCCGGACGAACTCGGCGCGGGCGGCATCGTCGCGTCCGAGCCGGGCGAGCAGGTCGCCGCGGACACTGGCCAGCAGGTGATAGCCGCGCAGCGCCGGGTCGTCGGCGAGCGCGTCCACGAGCACCAGCGCCGCCCGCGGCCCGTCCGCCTGCGCCACCGCGACCGCCCGGTTCAGCAGCACCACCGGGGACGGGGACACCGCGTACAGCCGCTCGTACAGCACCGCGATCGTCGCCCAGTCGGTGTCCTCGAAGCGGGCGGCCCTGGCATGGCAGGCGGCGATCGCCGCCTGCAGCGAATACGGTCCCGTCCCCGCCAGCAGCAACGACTCCATGCCGAGCCGGATCAGCAGCCGATTCCAGCGGCCCCGGTCCTGGTCCGCGAGCAGCACCGGCGCCCCGGCGGCGTCGACCCGCGCGCCGCTGCGGGACGCCTGCAGGCTCAGCAACGCCAGCAGCCCGTGCGTCTCGGGTTCGGCGGGCAGCAACGCCGCCAGCACCCGGGCCAGCCGAAGCGACTCCTCGCACAGCGCAGGCCGCAGCAGGTCGTCACCGGCGGTCGCCGAGTAGCCCTCGTTGAAGATCAGGTAGATGACCTCCAGCACCGACGACAGCCGGGCGGCGCGCTCGGCACCCGTCGGCACCTCGAACGGCACCCGACGCGCCGCAAGAACACGCTTGGCCCGCACGATCCGCTGTGCGACCGCCGCCTCGGCGCTGAGCGTCGCGCGGGCAATCTCACCGGTGGTCAGACCGCCGAGCAGCTTCAGGGTGAGCGCGATCCGGGCCGTCGTCGACAGCACCGGATGGCAGGCAACAAAGATCAGCCGCAGCAGGTCGTCATCGATCGCGTCCGGGTCGGGCAGCTCCGGCGCGCACTGCTCGTCCAGCGTCCGCCCGACCTCGGCGAGCTTGCGGGCATAGTTCTGCTCCCTGCGCACCAGGTCGACGGCGCGATGCCGGGCGGTGGAGATCAGCCACGGACCCGGCTGATCCGGAATCCCGCGCACCGGCCACTGCTCCAACGCGGCGACGAGGGCGTCCTGCGCGACCTGCTCGGCCAGCCCGACATCGCACACGATCCGGGCGGCGGCCGCGATGATCCGGGCCGACTCGATCCGGAACACCGTCTCGACGACCTCGTGCACCGGCGGCGTCCCCACGGGTCCGATGACAGCAGACCCGTGGGGACCGGTCAAGAGCCCACTCCTCGGTGCAAACGCGGAGTTCGCAAGCTCACTCCTCGGTGCAAATGCGGAGTTCGCAAGCTCACTCCTCGGCGATCTGCCGCAGCTCCAGCGTGATCGTCCAATACTCCTCATGAACCTGCAGGAATCGCCGCGACCATTCGAGTGCCTCGGCCTTGTCCTTGCACTGCATGATCGCGTAGCCGCCGACCACCTCCTTGCTTTCGGTGAATGGGCCGTCGGTGTAGCTGAGCTGACCACCGGACCAGGTGACGCGGGTGCCCTCCGAGCTCGGTGTCAGGCCCTGGGTCTCGAGCATGACCCCGGCCTTGGTGATCTCCTCGAGCAGCGCCCCCATCCGTTCCATCAGTTCGGGGCTCGGACCGTCGGCCGGGCCGGTGCGCTCGTCGACGCGGATGAGGGACAGGTAGCGGGGCATGATGACTCCTTGGGTGTCCGGCGGGGCCTGTCCCCGCCGTCTACCTGTGAGTCGAACGGCGCCCACCGGATTCGACACCGCCCGGAAAAATTCTTCCCGCGGCCGCCAGCGTGGCGGCGTCGGGCCCGCTCAGCCCGGGTAGCGGCGCGGCGTGAACACCTTCCGCTCACCGCCCGACTCGACGACCGCCGTCTGCGACGAGCCGACGATCAGCAGGGTCCGCATGTCGATCTCGGACGGTTCGAGGTCGCCGAGCGGCACGATCCGGACGCTCTCCTCGGGGCCCGCGACGTCGCGGCCGACGATCACCGGGGTGTCGGGGGAGCGGTGCTCGAGCAGCAGGTCCTTCATCGCCGCGACCTGCCAGGTCCGCGAGCGGGACGCCGGGTTGTAGATCGCCATTGCCATGTCGGCGGCCGCGACCGCGGAGATCCGCTGGGCGACGATGTCCCACGGCTTGAGCCGGTCCGACAGCGAGATCATCGCGTAGTCGTGGCCGAGGGGGGCGCCGACCCGGCTGGCGACGGCGTGCGCGGCGGTCAACCCGGGCAGCACCCGCACCGGCACGTCCCGCCACTGCTCGTCGCCCGCCATCTCGACGACCGCCGCTGCCATCGCGAAAACGCCGGGGTCACCGGACGACACGACGGCGACGCGGGCGCCGCGCTTCGCGAGATCGAGGGCCATTGCGGCCCGCTCCGATTCGACCTTGTTGTCGCTGGCGTGCCGGTGCTGCCCGGGCCGCACCGGCACCCGGTTCACGTAGGTGGTGTAGCCGACGATGTCGGTGGCGCCGGCGAGCGCGTCCCGCACCTCCGGGGTGGTCCACGCGTCATCACCGGGCCCGAGCCCGACGACCACGACCTCACCGGAGCCCGGACGGATCTGCGCGGCCGGGTTGTTCGACGGGCTGGGCACGATCGCGATCGAGAAGTACGGGACCGCCGTCTCGTCGACGTCGGCGAGCGGCTGCACCCGTTGCCCGGCGGTGCTGGCGCGTTCGACGTAGGACGCCTCCGCGAGCCGACCGGCATCGGCGAGGGCCCGTCGCACGGTCGGGAAGGTGCGCCCCAGCTTGAGGATCGCCGCGGAGTCCGTCTCCCGGAGTCGGCGGGTGAGTTCCTCCGCGGGCAGGGTGCCGGGCAGTACGGTGAGCACCTCGTCGCGTTCGACGAGCGGCACCCCCAGCGCCGCGGACGCGGCACTGATCGAGGTGACGCCGGGGATCACCTCGGCGTCGAACCGGTCGCACAGCCGCTTGTGCATGTGCATGTAGGAGCTGTAGAACAGCGGGTCCCCGGCGGCGAGCAGCGCCACGGTGCGACCCGCCGCAAGGTGCGCGGCGAGGGTCGCGGCGGCCTCGGCGTAGAAGTCGTCGATGGCGCCCTGATAGCCGCCGGGATGGTCGACGGTCTCGGTGGTCACCGGGTAGACGAGGTGCTCCTCGATCTGCCCGTCCCGCAGGTACGGGGCGGCGACGGCGCGGGAGATGCTGCGGCCGTGCCTGGCGGAGTGGAACGCGATCACGTCGGCCTCGCCGATGATCCGGGCGGCCTTGACCGTCACCAGTTCCGGGTCGCCGGGCCCGAGCCCGATGCCGTAGAGGGTGCCCGCCATCACTCGACCTCGCTGGCGATCGCGTTGAGGGCGGCGGCGGTGATCGCGCTGCCCCCGCGCCGGCCCCGCACCACCAGGTAGTCGATGTCGCCGGCGCGGGCGATCAGGTCCTCCTTGGATTCGGCGGCGCCGATGAACCCGACCGGGCAGCCGATGATCGCCGCCGGCTTCGGTGCGCCCTGGTCGATCATGTCGAGGAGGTGGAACAGCGCGGTGGGTGCGTTGCCGATCGCGACGACCGCGCCCTCGAGCCTCGGTCCCCACAGTTCCAGCGCCGCCGCCGACCGGGTGTTGCCGAGTCGCTCAGCGATCACCGGAACCCGCGGGTCGCCGAGCAGGCACACGACGTCGTTCTTGGCGGGCAACCGCTTCCGGGTCACCCCCGACGCGACCATGGTGGCGTCACAGAAGATCGTCGCGCCGGTGCGCAGCGCCCGGCGGGCCGTGGACACCACACCGGGGGTGAACGCGACATCGGTGGTCAGATCGACCTGACCGCAGGCGTGGATCATCCGCACGACCGCCTGCGAGACATCCGCGGGAAACCCCGTCAGGTCGGCTTCGGCCCGGATCGTGGCAAACGACTGGCGGTAGATCTCGGCGCCGTCGCGGATGTACTCGGTCATGTGTTCCACGATATGGGGTCAGGGTGTCGGGGGATCCACCCGGTAGCCGTCACCGGTGGCGACGATGTCGGTCACCTCACCGCGGGGGCGGCCGCACCGGCGGTCGCACCCGGACCAGTGCTGGCGGCCCGGGGCGGGCAGGTCACCGGACCGCACCGCCGCGGTCGCGTCGCCGCGGACGTCGGCCAGCGACTTCGCGCAGCCGGGGCGTCCCGCACAGGCGGTGACCTGCAGCCACGGCGACTCGGCATCGAAGATCAGCCCCATCGGCGCGAGCACCCGAACCACCTGCTCGGCGACACCCTCGTCGAGGTCGTGCAGCAGCACCGACCGCCACGGGGTGACCGAGATCGGATGCTCGACCGCGACCAGGAAGTCCGCCAACCGCGCAGGCAGCACCCCGTACCGCAGGCCCGCCGCGAGCGTGACCCGGCCGTCGGGCTGGTCGAGCCACCCGATCGGACCGGGGGAGTCGGCTGCCAGGTCGAGCGCCGCCGCCGCAGGCGCCAGGCCAAGGAGATCGAGCACGCGGCGCGGCCCGTCGTCGACCTCGTGCAGCCGCCACCGGGTTCCGCGAATCTCCCGCAACACCCGCGCCGCGGCGGTCAAGGTCGCGACCCCGTCCCCGACCGGCAGGCGAATCCCGTGGTCGCGGCCCGCGAGGATCAGCGCCACCTCGGCCGGGGTGACGGCGTGCAGGCCGAGGTCGCCGCCCAGCGCGGTGACGTCGCCGCGCCCGTCGTCGAGCGTGAACAGCACCCGGCCCGGCAGGTCCGCGAGGTCGGGGTCGGCGCACAGCCGGGCGTCGAGGTCCGCCACCCAGCCGCGGACGTCGACGAACCCACCGATCCGCCCGGACAGCGGGGTGGCCAGGATGTTGCGGACCCGCTCGTGGCTGACCGACGGCAGCAGCCCCGCCGCGGCGAGCCGGACCGCGAACGCGTCGGGGTCGGTGACGGCCCGCAGTTGGATGTTGCCGCGGGAGGTGAGTTCGAGTTCACCGGCGCCGAGGTCGCGGGCCGCGTCGGCGAGGACCTGGAGCTGCGGGCCTGTGATCGTGCCGCCGGGCAACCGGACCCGGGACAGGGCGCCGTCCGCGGCCCGGTGCACCTGGAGCGCTCCCGGGCAGGCGTCGGGGCGGGAGCGGGGATCATCGGAACCGGACATCGCCGTCCAGGGTACGGGGCGGAGCCTGCGGGGCGAGCGGCGTGGGCCGGTACCATCACCGGCGAATGCGGCAGTGCACGAGGAAGCCGGTGGAACTCCGGTGCGGTCGCGCCACTGTGACCCGGTCACCCGGCCGGGAAGTCAGACCCTCCACTGCCGCAGAACCGAACCGAACCGAATCCGAACGGGGCGCGAAACCCCGAGGAGGCCTGCGTGATCCTGCTGCTGTCGACATCCGACACCGACCTGCTCAGCGCCCGTGCCAGCGGCGCCGACTACCGCTGGGCGAATCCCGCCCGGCTGCTCGTGGACGACCTCCCCGGCCTGCTCGACGGCGTCGACCTCGCGGTGGTCCGGATTCTCGGCGGCCGCCGGGCCTGGGAGGACGGCATCGACGCGGTCCTCGCGTCCGGGCTGCCGACCGTCGTGCTCGGCGGCGAGCTCGCCCCGGACGCCGAGCTGATGGAGTGCTCGACGGTCCCGGCGGGCATCGCCGCGGAGGCGCACACCTACCTCGCGGAGGGCGGCGCCGAGAACCTGCGCCAGCTGCACCATTTCCTGTCCGACACCGTGCTGCTCACCGGCCACGGCTTCGAGCCTGCCGCGCACACACCCACCTGGGGTGTCCTCGACCGCACGGTCCCTAATGTCACATCGGGTCACTTGACGGACCCCAATGTGACATTAGGGAACCAGGCGGGGACGCCGACGGTGGCGGTGCTGTACTACCGGGCGCAGCATCTGGCCGGGAACACCGCGTACGTCGAGGCGCTGTGCCGGGCGATCGAGGACGCGGGCGCGACCCCGCTGCCGATCTTCTGCGCGTCGCTGCGCACCGCGGAACCGGAGCTGCTCGAACTGCTGTCGACGGTGGACGCGATGGTGGTCACCGTCCTCGCCGCTGGCGGCACCAAGCCGGCGGGAGCGTCCGCCGGCGAGGATGACGAGTCGTGGGATGTCACCGCGCTCGCCGCGCTCGACATCCCGATCCTGCAGGGCCTGTGCCTGACCGGCAGCCGCGACGGGTGGGAGGCGAACGACGACGGACTGTCCCCGATGGACGTGGCGACGCAGGTCGCGGTGCCGGAGTTCGACGGCCGGATCATCACGGTGCCGTTCTCGTTCAAGGAGATCGACGAGGACGGCCTGACCGCCTACGTCCCCGACCCGGAGCGCGCCGCCCGGGTCGCCGGGATCGCGGTGCGGCACGCGCGGCTGCGGCACCTCCGCAACGCCGACAAGAAGATCGCGCTGATGCTGTCCGCGTACCCGACCAAGCACGCCCGGATCGGCAACGCGGTCGGCCTGGACACCCCGGCGAGCGCGATCGCGCTGCTGACCGCGATGCGGGAGGCCGGCTACGACCTCGGGCCGCGCGACGGCGAGGACGCGCTGCCCGGACTGGAGTCCGGCGACGGCGACGCGCTGATCCACGCGCTGATCGCCGCGGGCGGACAGGACCCCGACTGGCTGTCCGCGGAGCAGTTGGAGGGCAACCCGATCCGGATCTCCGCGGCCCGCTACCGGGAGTGGTTCGCCACCCTGCCCGCGGACCTGCGGGAGGGCGTCGAGGAGCACTGGGGTGCCGCGCCCGGTGAACTGTACGTGGACCGGTCGGCCGACCCGGCGGGTGAGATCGTGATCGCCGCGCTGCGGGTCGGGAACGTGGTGCTGATGGTGCAGCCGCCGCGCGGGTTCGGCGAAAACCCGGTCGCGATCTACCACGACCCGGACCTGCCGCCCAGCCACCACTACCTCGCCGCGTACCGCTGGCTCGCCGCGGAGACCGCGGCGGGCGGGTTCGGGGCGGACGCGATCGTGCACCTCGGCAAGCACGGCAACCTGGAGTGGCTGCCCGGCAAGACGCTCGGCATGTCCGCCTCCTGCGGCACCGACGCCGCCCTCGGCGACCTGCCGCTGATCTACCCGTTCCTGGTCAACGACCCCGGCGAGGGCACCCAGGCGAAACGCCGCGCGCACGCCACCCTCGTCGACCACCTGATCCCGCCGATGGCGCGCGCCGAGTCGTACGGCGACATCTCCCGGCTCGAGCAACTCCTCGACGAGCACTCCAACATCTCCGCGCTCGACCCGGCGAAGCTGCCCGCGATCCGGCAGCAGATCTGGACGCTGATGCGGGCGGCGAAGATGGACCACGACCTCGGGCTCGCCGAACGCCCCGAGGAGGACGTCTTCGACGACATGCTGCTGCACGTCGACGGGTGGCTGTGCGAGATCAAGGACGTGCAGATCCGGGACGGGCTGCACATCCTCGGGCAGGCCCCGGACGGGGACGCCGAGGTCGAGCTGGTGCTGGCGGTGCTGCGGGCAAAGCAGATGTGGGGCGGCGAGCGCACCGTCCCCGGCCTGCGGGAGGCGCTCGGCCTCAGCGAGGCGGGCGACGAGAACCGCGGCCGGGTCGACGAGATCGAGGAGACCGCGCACGGCCTGGTCGCCGCCCTGCAGGCGACCGGATGGGATCCCGCGCGGGCCAAGGAGATCGGTGCCGAGCACGGCGACGACGTGGTCACGGTGCTCGAGTTCGCGGCCACCGAGGTGGTGCCGCGGCTGCGCGGGACCGGACGCGAGATCGAGCAGGTGCTGCGCGCCCTCGACGGCCGGTTCATCGAACCCGGGCCGTCCGGGTCGCCGCTGCGGGGGCTGGTGAACGTGCTGCCCACCGGCCGCAACTTCTACTCCGTCGACCCGAAGGCGGTGCCGTCGCGGCTGGCGTGGGAGACCGGGCAGGCGATGGCGGAGTCGCTGCTGGCCCGGTATGTCGCCGACCACGGCGCGTACCCGACGTCGGTGGGCCTGAGCGTGTGGGGCACCTCCGCGATGCGCACCTCCGGCGACGACATCGCCGAGGTGCTCGCGCTGCTCGGTGTGCGGCCGGTGTGGGACGAGGCGTCGCGGCGCGTCACCTCGCTGGAGGTGATTGCGCTCGACGAGCTGGGTCGCCCGCGAGTCGACGTCACGGTCCGCATCTCCGGCTTCTTCCGGGACGCGTTCCCGCACGTCCTCGCCCTGCTGGACGACGCGGTCCGGATGGTCGCCGCCCTCGACGAGCCTGCCGATCGGAACTTCGTCCGCGCGCACGCGCAGGCCGACCTCGCCGAGCACGGCGACGAGCGGCGCGCCACCACCCGCATCTTCGGGTCCAAGCCGGGCACCTACGGCGCGGGCCTGCTGCAGCTGATCGACTCGAAGAACTGGCGCGACGACGCCGACCTGGCGCAGGTGTACACCACGTGGGGCGGCTACGCGTACGGTCGCGGCCTCGACGGTGCCCCGGCGGGCGACGACATGCGCACCGCGTACCGGCGGATCGCGGTGGCCGCGAAGAACACCGACACCCGCGAGCACGACATCGCCGACTCCGACGACTACTTCCAGTACCACGGCGGCATGGTCGCCACCGTCCGCGCGCTGACCGGGAAGGATCCGGAGGCGTACATCGGGGACAGCACCCGGCCGGACGCGGTCCGCACCCGCACCCTGTCCGAGGAGACCGCCCGGGTGTTCCGGGCACGGGTGGTGAACCCGCGGTGGCTCGAGGCGATGCGCAGGCACGGCTACAAGGGCGCGTTCGAGATGGCCGCGACGGTGGACTACCTGTTCGGGTACGACGCCACCACCAATGTCGTCGCGGACTGGATGTACGAGAAGCTGGCGCAGACGTACGTGCTGGACCAGCAGAACCGCGAGTTCATGGAGAAGTCGAACCCGTGGGCGCTGCACGGGATCGCCGAGCGTCTGCTCGAGGCGGTGGAGCGGACGATGTGGGAGGAGCCCGATCCGGAGGTCCTCGCCGGGTTGCGGCAGGTGTACCTCGAGTCGGAGGGCGACCTCGAGGACCGCTGACCCGGCGGACACAGCCGAAAGGGGCCGAACCGGAATTCCGGTTCGGCCCCTTTTCGGGTCACACCACGGCGTCAGGCGATGGTCGCCTTGCCGCGGCGGATCAGCAGGGTGAAGCCGATCGCGGCGATGGACGTCACCGTCAGCATCGCGACGATCGCGTTCAGGCCGCTGGTCGTGTTCAGGCCGCTCGAGAGTGCGGTGCTGGTGAGGATCATCGTCGCGATCGACACACCGATGCCGCTGCCGCCGGTGCGGATGACGGCGTTGGTTCCGGTGGCCTCGCTGGTGGAGTGCTCGGGGACCGCCTCGACGAGCAGGTTCGGCAGCGCGGTGTAGGCGAAGGCCGTCGCCACCGACACGGTGATGACCATGATCATCATGCCGACGACGGAATCGTGGAAGACGAACAGCATCAGGTTGCCGATCAGGAACAGGACGCTGCCGAGGAGCATCGAGGCGCGGGCGCCGACGGCGGCGGCGATCCGGCCGCTGAGCGGGGTGCAGACGAATCCGAACATCGACCCGGCGAAGGACAGCCATCCGGCGTTGGTCGGGGTCAGGCCGAGACCGATCGGCGCGTCGGTCGGGGACTGCAGGACGATCGGGATGATCATCGTGGTCACGCCGATCGGGCCGATCGAGATCGCGAACGTCGCGAGCATCGTCAGCGAGAACTTGCGGTTCGAGAACTGCCGGATGTTGACGATCGGCGAGGTGGTGCGCAGTTCCCACAGCACCCACAGCACCAGCGCCGCGACGCCGCCGAGCACCAGGCCGAGCGTGGCGGGATCGGTCCACCCCCAGGTGGTGGACTTGTTGACACCGAGCAGGACCGCGGCGATCGCGGGCACGAACGCGACGGCGCCGACGTAGTCGACGGTCTCCCGCGTCCCGGTCGGCCTGCGCCACGGCAGCACGAACACGACGAGGGCGATCGCGCCGACCGCGTACACCGCGGCGACGACGAAGATCATGTGCCAGGTCGCGTGGTCGAGCATGATGCCCGCGATCAGCAGCGCGGCGGAACCGGCGGCGACCGCGGAACCGGAGATGATCGCGACCGCGACCGGGACCCGCGCCGCGGGCAGGTGTTCGCGGGCCAGGCCGATGCACAGCGGCAGGATCGCACCGGCCACACCCTGGATGGCGCGCCCGGCGATGATCCAGCCGATGCTGTCGCCGACGGCGCTGACGACCGACCCGACCGCGGCGGCGGCGAGCAGCACGACCAGCACGCGTTCGCGACCGTACATGTCGCCGAGGCGCCCGCAGACCGCCGCCGACGCGGCCGCCACCAGCAGGAACGCCGTCACCGCCCAGCCGACGGTCGCGGCGTCACTGTTGAACTCGGTGATGAACGTGGGGATCGCGGCATACACCATCGAGGTCTCGAACGCGCTGATGATTTCCACCGCGACGAGCACCGCGATGATCACCCAGGCCGGCCGCTGCCGGTCATACCAGCCGCTGCGGCGGCCGCTGCCCGGCGCCTCCTCGGCCCGGATCTGGTCTGTTGTTGTCACGTGATACCCGTCTGCCGTCAGTCAAAGGAAATTCCCGCAAGCCGAAACCCCCACGCCTGCACCTGGCCAAAGTAGGGTTTTACGGAATCTCACACGGACGGCGTCCCGGTGACCGGGACCACAGCCCCTAGGATGCTGTCATGAGTGCCTCATTCGGCGACGTCGCCGCGGCGAAGTACGTCCTGCTCACCACGTTCCGCAACGATGGTACGCCGGTGCCGACCCCGCTGTGGGCGGCGGCGGACGGGGACCGGCTGCTGATGTGGACGGTCACCGAGTCGTGGAAGGTCAAGCGGATCCGGCGCAACCCCCGGGTCACGGTCGCCGCGTGCGACGCCCGCGGCAACCCGAAGGGCGCGGCCGTCGAGGCGAGCGCCGAAATCCTCGACCTCTCGGGCAGCGACCATGCGCGCGACGCCATCGCGAAACGGTACGGGATCCTCGGGTGGCTGACGATGAAGGGCAGCCTGCTGCGCCGGGGCAGAACCGGCACGGTCGGATTGGCGGTCACCGCCGCCTGACCCGTGCACGTAACCGCCTCGCGGCCGCCACCCAGGGGGATGGCGGCCGCGGTCGATCGGTGCGGTCCGGGGTCAGCTGCTGCCGAACAGGTCGGAGCTGCCCGCGCTGCCGGTGCCGGAGCTGCCCGCACTGCCGGAATCCGAGCTGCCCGCACTGCCGGAGTCGGCGCTTCCGGAACTGCTCCCGAGGGCGGACTCCGAGGTGTACGAGATCGACAGCTTGGCGCGATACCCGGGCGCGGACAGCTTGATCGACCCGCCGTCGGGAACCAGCGACGATCCACCGCCGCCGCCCGCGGTGCCGCCGCCACCGCCGTACAGGCCACCGCCACCGCCACCGCCCGTGCCGCCCGTGCCGCCCGCGCCGAGCGCGCCCGCGGTGCCGCCGGGGCCGGCCGCCCCGCCCGCGGCGTCGGTGCCCGCGGATCCGCCACCGGGAGCTGTGGCGCCCGCATCGCCGCCCGCGCCGGTGCCGGATCCGCCGCCACCGCCGGCGACGACGAGGCGGGCGGCGAGCGCGGCCGGGCCCTCGTCGAGGGGGACGGTGCTCACCGCGGAGTAGCCGCCGCCGCTGTTCGCCCCGGTGCCGCCGCCGTCACCGATCACCACGTAAAGCTTCGAGCCGGGGGTGACGGACACGTCGCCCTCGACGATCGCGCCGCGACCGCCCTGCGCGCCCCGACCGCTGCCGCCCTCGGCGATCACATGCACCGACACCACGTCCGCCGGAATGTCGAGGAAGTACTCCTCGATCCCGTGCAGGCTGTCGTACGCGCACGTCGTGTGCCCGTTCGCGACGCCGCACCCGGTGCTCGCGGTGGGCTGGGCGTGCACCCCGCCCGCGCCGAGGATCCCGGTCGCGGTGCACGCGGCAGCCACCACCGCGGCCGCGCGCACCGGCCTCGGTCCGCGCCTCCGCTCCCGTCGACTGCCGACCTGATCGAACATCAACCGCACCTCGCTCACTGCCGTCCATGCCGCGGCGGGCGCCAGCGGCGGCGGGAAGCATGACATGGACACGGGTCCAGGAGTGACGAAATGGGCGAATGATTGCGCTCGACGGTGCGCCTAGTCCTCGTTGAACCCGCGCAACCGATCTAGTTCGCGCCGTTCACGTTTCGTCGGGCGGCCGGTTCCGCGGTCCCGCTGCGGCACCGCGAGCAGCACCTCACGCGGCGGCGGTGGGGGAGACCGGTCGATCAGGCAGAGCGCGGCCTCGGGTGCCCCGACCCGCTTCCGGATCAGCCGGGCAACGACCACGATCCGTTCCCGGCCCCCGACCCGCATCCGGATCTCGTCGTCGACCCGAACCAGCTGGGCGGGCTTGGCGGACGACCCGTTGACCCGGACGTGCCCGGACCGGCAGGCCGCCGCGGCCGCGGAGCGGGTCTTGAACAGCCGCACCGACCACACCCAGCTGTCGAGACGCACACCCGAGGAATCTGACACACCGCCAGGTTACCGACGCGGTCAGGAACGCCCGAAACGCGCCAGGCTCACCGGCTGCAGGCACACGCCGATCAGCTCCCGCTCCCACCAGCGCCCGGTGGCGCGCCGGGTGCCGCGGTCGGTGAACCGGTACTCGAACAGCCGGGCCCGCACGAGACGCGGCGGGTGGTCGGGAAACGGGTTGCGGTGCAGCAGCGTCAGCGTGTCCGGGTCGTTCTCGAGCAGGCGCCGGACGAACCCGCCGAACCAGCGGTCCCCGTAGCTCGGCGAGATCGCGGCGAACCACATCAGCCAGTCCAGCCGCAGGTGATACGGCGCGTACTGCCGGGGCCTGCGGCGCGGGTCGCCGGGCTTGCCCCGGAACTCGTACTCGCGCCATACCGTGGTGTCGGTGACGGCGTCGTCCGCGGTGCCCTCGACGACGATCTCGGTACGCACCCGGGTCACCGTGCCGAACGCGCCGTAGGTGTTGACCAGATGCCACGGGCTGAACGAGGCGTTCATCAGCTGATGGCGCCCCGCCATGTTGCGGACCGGCCACCAGCTGAGCACCGCCACCCCCGCGGCCACGACGAGGGTGCTCGCGGTGAACCACGTCGGCGTCGGGGCAGGCTCGGGGACGTCGATCGGCAGGATCGGACCGAGCACCTCGTCCGGCAGCACCGAGCAGGCGAGGACCACCGCCAGCCAGTTCAGCCACGCGAAGTTGCCGCTCGCCACCAACCACAACTGGGTCACGATCAGCACGCCCGCCGCTCCGGCGGCGATCGGCTGCGGCGCGAACAGCAGGAACGGCACCACCAGCTGGGTGAGGTGAGTGCCCGCCGCCTCCACCCGGTGCAACGGTCGCGGCAGGTGATGGAAGTACCAGCTGAGCGGTCCCGGCATCGGCTGCGTCTCGTGGTGGTAGTACAGGCAGGTCAGGCGCCGCCAGCACGGGTCGCCGCGGATCTTGATCAGCCCGGCACCGACCTCGAGGCGCAGCAGCAGCCACCGCACCAGCAGCATCATCGTGATCGGCGCCGCGATGTCGGCGTTGCCGACGAAGATCGCCAGGAACCCCGCCTCGAGCAGCAGCGACTCCCACCCGAAGCCGTACCAGAGCTGGCCGACGTTGACGATCGACAGGTACGCCACCCACATCAGCAGCCACACCGCCATGCACAGCGGCAGCGGCAGTCCCGCGGTCACCCCGGCAACGGTGACCGCGGCCAGCGCGGCCCCCGCCCACGCGACCGCCGCGTACCAGCGGTCCGAGTAGTACCAGTGGAAGATGCTCGGCATCCGGCGGAACGACGATCGAGCCAGGTGGTCGGGGATCGGCAGCATGCCCCGGCTGCCGAGCAGCGCCCGGAACTGGCGCGCCGCGGAGACGAACGCGACGAGGTAGATGACCGCGAGCCCCTCCGTGAAGAGCCACCGGCCGAGATACCCGACGCCGAACCAGTCCATCACCACCTGCCGCGACCGATTCGAACGGTACTCCGGTCCCCGCGACGCGGCAGGCGGGCGCAATGCTCAGCCGCGCACCACGGCAAGCACCCGATCCGCCATGTGCCGCATTCCCGCGGCGTTCGGGTGCAGCGGGCTCGCGGACGGGCCGGCCTGGCGTCCCTCGAACCACCGCTGGTCGGGTGCGGCACACCCGTCGTGCCCGCGCGAGGACACGGCGACGTCGACGTACTCGGCGCTGGCCGTCGCTGCCGCCGTCGCCAGCACCCCGCCCAGCATCGCGAAGAATCCATTGACCCAGACGGCGTCGGGGTCGCTGATCGGGAGGCTCGGCCAGCATCCGCGGTCCCCGACGATCCCGCCGTGCCCGACCAGGATGATGCGGGCGGCTGGCGCCTTCGCCCGGATCGCGGCGAGCGTCGACCACACCCTCGGGCCGAGGTCCGCCAGCGCCGCCATCGCATCGCGCGCCAGGGCGGGATCGGTGCGGCAGCCCGCGTCACCGCCGGGGGCCGCCGCGTAGCACCGGGAAACCAGGGTGGGCCAGCGGATGTCGTTCCCGCCGATGCTGAGGGTCACCAGGGTGGTGTCCGGCGGCAGCCCCGCGATCTGTGGGGGCACCGCACCACCCGACGTCGGCTGCGGCGTCGTCGTCACGTGCTCGGTGCGGGCGCCGGTGCAGGACAGGTTGCGGAACGAGCTTGTGTTCAGCCCCCGCGCGACGAGGTTCGGATAGCCGAGGTCCGAGCGTTGGCACCCGTTGGTGTCCGCGACCCGATCCAGCGACGGCCCGGCGGCGCGGGAATCGCCGAGCGCGACGTATCGCACCGCGGGTTGCGCCGGGGCGGCGGCCGCGGCCGGGAGCACCGGCGGCACCGCGGTGGCGGTCGCGACGATCGCAGCGGTGATGGCGGCGCGAACTCCAGCGGACCAACTCATGGCGCCAGTATCCGCGACAAACGCGGTGACGGCGGGGAGGTGGTTGCCGTGTCGAACGACAGCGTGCCCGCCGTCACGCCAACGCGTCGACGTACCACCACTTCCCATGCTCGCGGACGAACCGGCTGTGCTCGTGGAGGGACTCCCGCGCCCGCCCGTACCGGTAGTGCGCCTCAAACTCGACGGTGCCCGCGGAGTCGAGGGGGCCACCCCCGGACCTGCCGAGGATGTCGAGGCGCAGCCACCGCTGCTCGCCGTCGAGGTCGAGCGATGCGGGACGGGTGCTCGGATGCCAGGTGCGCAGCAGATAGTCGGCGTCCCCGACCGCGAACGCGGAATACCGGGACCGCATCAGCGTTTCCGCGGTCGGCGCGTCGACCCCGCCGCGGTGGTAGCGACGGCAGCAGTTCCCGTAGGTCTCGCCGCTCAGGCACGGGCAGCGGGCGTCGTCGGCGAGCCGGATCTCGATACTCACTGCGCGGCACTCACCGAGGACATGTGGAAGTCCGGGATCCGCAGCGGCGGCATCGCGGTGCGGGTGAACCAGTCCTTCCACTCCCGCGGCAGCGTCGCCTCGGTTGCGCCCGCCTCGGTGACCCGCCGCAGCAGGTCGAGGGGGCTCTCGTTGAACCGGAAGTTGTTCACCGCGCCGGTCACCCGCCCGTCCTCGACGAGGTACACCCCGTCGCGGGTCAGGCCGGTCAGCAGCAGGGTCGCCGGGTCCACCTCGCGGATGTACCAGAGGGTGGTCAGGAGCAGGCCGCGCTCGGTGCCGGCGATCATCGCGTCGATCGTCGCGTCGGAGCCGCCGGTCAGCAGCAGGTTCTCGCCGGGCACCGCGACCGGCGCACCGAACTCGCGGGCCGCGTGCCGCGGATAGGCGAGCGCGGTGATCGTCCCGTCCCGGATCCAGTCGACCCGCCCGGCATCCATGCCGTTGTCGAACACCGACACCGACTCACTCGATCCGGCCGCCGTGACGAACGGTGTGTACTCGAGTCCGGGGGAGTGCGGGTCCGAGAACAGGGTCAGCGGCAGCCCGGTCAGGCGTTCCCCGACCCGGGTGCCGCCGGCCCGGGACAGGGCGGTGTGTCCCTCCTGCGCGCCGCGCCCCTCCATCGTCCACATCAGGTAGATCATCAGGTCCGCGACCGCGGACGGCGGAAGCAGCGTCTCGTAGCGTCCGGCGGGCAGGTCCACGGTGCTGCCCGCCCAGTCGAGGCGGGTGCTCAACTGCGCCAACAGGTTCGGCACGTCGATGTCGGTGAAGTCGACGGTGCCCGCCCCGACCCAGGCGCTGGCGTCGCCGCGTTTGCCGTTGATCTCCACCGACCCGGTCGGCTGCGTGAACCGGCGCCGCAGCCCGGTGGTGGTGCCCAGCCAGGTGGAGTGCAGCTGGTGGTGCGCGAAGCCGTACAGGCGGTCGGCCGCATCGGATCCGGCTGTCCCGCGGTCGAATCCCGCGGCCAACGCGTCCGCGAGCCCACCGAACACCTCGACCCCGGTGACGGCAGGTCCGTCGGCCCAGCCGGGGTCGGGGGTGCCGGACGGGCCGATCAGGTCCATCGCGTCCTCGGCCGGCCGGGCCGTGCGGGCGGCCTCCTCCGCGGACCGCACGACCGCTGCGACGGCGTCGGCGTCGACGCTGGACGAGGTGACGGACCCGACGCGGGCCGTGCCGCCGTCGCGGACGATCGCGACGACGGTCCAGCTGCGGAAGCGTGCGTCCCCGTTGGTGGTCATCGAACTGCCCGCCCACCGCAGCGAGGTTTCGGCGGCGTCGGTGACGAGGACGATCGCCTCGTCGACGGTGACCAGGGCCAACGCCTGCTCGATCAGCTCCTGTGCGGCGATCACTGGCCCCCCTCGGTTCGGGTGTTGAGCACGTTGACGCCGCGGAACAGCGCGGCCGGGCAGCCGTGGCTGACGGCGGCCACCTGTCCGGGCTGCGCCTTGCCGCAGTTGAAGGCGCCGCCGAGCCGCCACGTCGACGGCCCGCCGACCGCCTCCATCGACCCCCAGAAGTCGGTGGTCGTCGCCTGGTAGGCGACGTCGCGCAGCTGCCCGTCCAGCCTGCCGTCACGGATCCGGTAGAACCGCTGGCCGGTGAACTGGAAGTTGTAGCGCTGCATGTCGATCGACCAGCTCTTGTCGCCGACGACGTAGATGCCGTCCTCGACGCGGGCGATCAGATCCGCGGTGCTGGTGTCCCGGTCGGGGTCGGGTCGCAGCGACACGTTCGCCATCCGCTGGATCGGCACGTGATGCGGGGAGTCGGCGTAGGAGCAGCCGTTGGACCGGGACAACCCGAGCCGCGGCGCGAACACCCGGTCCAGCTGGTAGCCGACGAGGACACCGTCCCGGACCAGGTCCCAACGCTGCCCGGCCACACCGTCGTCGTCGTAGCCGACGGTGGCCAGCCCGTGCGCCTCGGTGCGGTCCGCGGTCACCTGCATCACCGGGGTTCCGTACCGCAGCGTGCCGAGCAGGTCGGGGGTCGCGAAGGAAGTGCCCGCGTAGGCGGCCTCGTAGCCGATTGCCCGGTCGTATTCGGTGGCGTGCCCGATGGATTCGTGGATGGTCAGCCACAGGTTGCTGGGGTCGATCACCAGGTCCGTCGGCCCCGCCGTCACGGTCGGCGCCGTCACCTTCTCCGCCAGCCACTCCGGGATCCGGGCGAGCTCGTCGTCCCAGTCCCAGCCGGTGCCGGTGAGGGCCTCCCACCCGCGGCCGACCGGGGGAGCGAGGGTGCGCATCGTCTCGAAGCTACCCGCCGCCGCGTCGACCGCGGTCGCCTCCAGTTCCGGGTGCAGCCGCACCCGCTGCTGCGTGATCCGCGAGCCGGCCAGGTCCGCGTAGTAGGTCTGCTCCTTGACCTGCAACACGCTGGCGGTGACGTGGTCGACGCCCGCGGCGGCGGACAGTCGCCCCGAGTAGTCGGCCAGCAGGGCCACCTTGTCGGCGGTCGGCACCGCGAACGGGTCGACGTCGTACTCCGACACCCACACGGCGTCCCGGTACACCGGTTCGTCTGCGAGGTCGACGGGGTCCCGGTTCAGGGATCGCAGCGCCAGCGCGACCTCCACCGCCCGCCTCGCCGTCCGGGCCGCGGAGTCCGCGGTGAGCTCGGCGTGCGACGCGAAACCCCAGGTGCCGTCGATGATCACGCGGACCGCCAGCCCGAGTTCGTCCGCGTCGGACACGGACTGAACGGCGCCGTCGCGCAGCCGGATCGACTGGGTGCGCAGCCGATGCACCCGCAGGTCGGCGTGGGTGGCGCCCGCGGCCCGCGCCGCCGTCAGCGCCGCGTCGGTGAGTGCCGACAACGGCAGGGTGAGGAAGTCCGGATCGACGTCGTGTGCGGCCACCCGGTCAACCTATCCGAACTCTCACCCGAACTGCTGCCACCCGAGCCGGACCACCATCACCACCACGACGACGAGCAGCACGATCCGGATGAACCCCGCGCCCCGCGCCAGCGCGGTGCGGGCACCGAGGACCGCACCGATCACGTTGCACACCGCCATCGCAAGGCCGAGCGCCCACCACACGTGGCCGGTGGCCGCGAAGTAGGCGAGCGCACCGACATTCGAGCCGAGGTTGATCACCTTCGCCATCGCGGCGCTGCGCACGAATTCGGTGCCGAGCAGCACCGCGAACGTGATGATCAGGAACGTGCCGGTCCCGGGGCCGAACAGTCCGTCGTAGAAGCCGAGAGCGCCCGCGGCGACGAGGACGGTGGTGACGATCCTCGGCCGGGACGGCCGGTGCCGGGCGAGGGTGGTGCCCACGGTCGGGCGTACGGTGACGAACACCGCCACCGCGATCAGCAACCCCATGATGATCGGGATGAACAGGTCCTTGTCGATCAGGGACACGGTCGCCGCCCCCGCCGCGGACAGCGCCGCGGCGAGCAGTGCGGCAGGCACCATCAGCCGCCATTCGAGGCGAACCTTCCGCGCGAAGGTGACGACGGCGGCGGCGGTGCCGTTGACGGCGGTCAACTTGTTGGTGGCCAACGCTTCCTGCGGCGACATCTGCGGCATCGTCAGCAGGATCACCGGCAGCAGGATCAGCCCTCCGCCCCCGACCACGGCGTCCACCCAGCCCGCCGCGAGCGCGGCAGCCATCAGGACACCCCAGTCGGTCCACACCACGAACATGACCCAACCACATGGCAGACGTATTGCCCCGCGGGTGTCGGCCTCGTCTTCATGTTCGGGCCGTCCGGGAGCGGCCGAAGAAGTCGTTTTCGCCTGTCCGCCTGTGTCGTTCACCTGAAGGACAGGTCATGACCGGGGTCCGTACCCAACTAGGATGCCGTCTGACGCGCCGGTCGCCGCAGCCGTGGTCGGCCGTGCATGCGACTACGTCTCCAAGTCAAACAAAGGTGTCCGATGACGATTCCGATGCTGTCCAAGGGGCAGAACTTGCCCCTCCCGACCGACGTGGTGCAGGTCGACGTGGTCATCGGCTGGACCGAGTCGGAGATCGACGTGGATGCGTCGGCGTTGCTGCTCAACACAGATGGCAAGGTTCGGTCGGATGACGATTTCGTCTTCTACAACCAGCCGGAATCCGCCGACGGGTCGATCAGGTTCCTCGGCACGGGTGCGACCGAGGACGGCGCTCAGGCCCGCATCGCGATCGATCTGCCCGCCATTGCCGATGACGTGTGCACCGTGGCACTCGTCGGTAGCGTCGGCACCGGAAGCTTCGGTGACCTCGGCAAACTCACCCTCCGACTGGTCGACGGAACGGGACACTCGCTCGCGGAGTACGTCACGGCCGACGCCACCACCGAGTCCGCATTCGTCTTCGGCGAGGTGTATCGACGTGGCACTGAGTGGAAGGTGCGGGCGGTCGGCCAGGGCTGGGAATCGGGGCTGCCCGGACTCGCCGCGGATTTCGGCGTGGACATCGACGACGACGCGGACCCTCACCCCACTGACGCCCTCGAAACCGACTCTGCCGACGCGGAACCCGCGTCGGCAGGTAGCGGTTCCTCCGGCCGGGTCCCGCAGGATCCGCCCACACCCACCACGGACCGATCGGCGAAAGCGAGCCGGCGCGGCGTGCGGACCGCGAAGCGGGTGGTGAAGAAGTCGAAACCGATCGAGTTCACGCTTGCCGAGCACGACACCTGGCAGCCTGCGCGGCTGTTCTCGGTCATCGGAGTCGGCGCCGGGGAGGAGCAGGAACGCCGCGCGACATCGGCCTTGATTGCCACCATGCAGGCAGTGCGTCCCTTCGCGCGCGCACTGTGTGCACGGATGGGCGCGCCTGCTGGCAATTTCGAAGGCTACGTCGAGGTTCAGTACGAACGGGGGGAGACGAAAGTGATCCCCGACGCCGTCCTCAAGGTCGCCCGCGGATCCCGTCAATGGACCGGGCTGCTCGAGGTCAAAACCGGCAACGGCAAGCTCAAACGAGAGCAGCTTGAAAGCTACCTCGACGTGGCCCGCAGGAAGAAGTACGACGTGGTCGTCAGCCTGTCGAATGACGTCCCTGCCAGTGCCGGAGAACTCCCCGTCGAGGTCGACCGGCGCAAGCTGGCCAAGGTCGCCCTCCGACATCTGTCGTGGGCCGAAGTGGCGCACGAGGCACGGATGCTCCTCTCACACGGAGACATCGATAATGCACTCCATGCCTGGATTTTGAGCGAGTTCCTCCGGTATCTCGATCACCCTCGGTCCGGTGCGACCGAGTTCGTCGACATGGGTCGTCACTGGGTCACCATCCGTGACGCGGTGACGGCAGGAACCCTCCGCTCAGGCGATCAGAAGGCGCTGACGGTGGCCGAGTCGTGGGTGGCCCTGTCGCGGCACCTCGCCCTGCGGATGACCGCTGAACTCGGTGTCACCGTCAAGCACATCGTTGCTCGTCGATACAACAACGATCCTGCGGCACGAAACGCGTCTGTCGTGGATCGGTTGGCGGGCGATGGAGTATTCGAGGCCGTGCTCCGAATCCCCGAGACCGCTGGCGATCTCACCGTGATCGCGGATGTCCGTACCAGCAAGATCCGCTGCCGCACCACGGTGGACGCCCCGAATGAAGGAACGTCGAGCCGCAGGGTGGCGTGGCTTCTGAAGCAGTTGAAGGACGTTCCCGGCGATGTCCAGGTCGAAGCGGTGTTCTCCGAACGCGGCAACGAGACATGCGAATACCTGGATGTGGTGCGCGGGAATCCGAAGGTTCTGACCGACAATCGGTCCGGCGACATCGTGTCTTTCAGTCTCGAACAGACCTTCCCGATGAGTGGGCGGCGCTCGGGAACCGCGGCGAACTTCGTCACGAGCGTCACTTCATCGACCGACGCCTTCTATGGAGGGGTGGTCCAGAAGCTGCGCGAGTGGGTGCCCGCCGCACCGAAGCAAACCCAGCCTGCGGCTCCCGAGGCGGCCGACGAACAACCCTCGTAGGCCGTCAGGACACCTAGCGGCGCACGGGGTACCGCAGGTGCAGGGCGCGGCGCCCCTGAATCACGAACGGATCCTCCAGGAGTTGATGGCCGCGGGCCAGGGCCGCGAAATAGGGGATGCCCTCGCCGAACAGCACCGGAACGATGCTGACGCACACCTCGTCTACCAGGCCGAGGTCGAGTGCCTGCTGCGTGATCGCGGCGCTCGCGATGGTCACGTCCCTGTCGCCCGCGATCTCCCTGGCACGGGCGACCGCGGCGGCGACACCGTCAACGAAGGTCGTTGTCGGCCAGGCCGTTGCAGCGTCCTCCGGCGCACGATGGGTGACCACCACGACCGGGGCGCCCGCCGGGTGGGTGCCGCCCCAGCCGTGCGCGATGTCGAACAGGCGTCGGCCCGCGACGAGTGCTCCGCAGTTCTCGGTCAACTCGCGCAGCGCCTGAGCGCCCGCATCGTCGACCCGAAACGAGACGGTCTCGTTCGGGTTCGGCACGGTCACCTCGCCGCCCTCGTACCACTCGAACAGTTCCCCGACCTCGTCGTCCGGGTTCGCGACGAACCCGTCGAGTGACATCGTCATGTGACTGAACACCTTGCCCATCGTGGACCTCCTTCTGTGTGTGCTGACCTCCGTACCGACCGTCCCCGACCGTGGAACTCATCGGCCGCGCGAAACGGGTGCGCAGATCCGGGGACAGATCAGGGTTGGCCCCGATGTGGGGACGGGCCAACTTCCCTAGCGTCGAGGCATGGTTGATCGACAACGCGGAAACAAGCTCGGAGCAGGCCTGGCCGGCCTGCTGCTGACGGCATCACTGGTGGCCGGGTGCGGGACGGACACCGGACACCCTGCACCGACGCCCGCCGCGGGTGCGTCGGGTGCCGCGGTGACCGAGCAACAGCAGATCGGTGATCGGGTGGTCGACCTCACCGTCGACTCGCCCGCGCTCGGCGGCCCGGCCCAGGTCCGCCTGCTCACCCCGGACGGGTGGGGTGAACGGGCGCCCGGCCGCACCTGGCCGGTGCTTTACCTGCTGCCCGGTGGCGACGGCGATCACCTGAGCTGGACCAGCGACAGCAACATCGCGACCCTTCCGGAACTGCGGGACGTCCTGGTGGTGGTGCCGGGCATGCCGATGTTCGGTTTCTACAGCGACCGGTACAACCAGGGGCGCGGCGGGCCGCCCGCGGTGCGGTCATTCCATCTCGACGAGTTGGTCCCGCTGCTCGAACGCGACTACGGGACCGGACAGGACCGGGTGATCGCCGGCCTGTCGCAGGGCGGATACGGTGCGCTGGTGTATGCGGCGCAGCGGCCGGGGATGTTCCGGGCCGCCGCGAGCTACAGCGGATGGTTGGCCCCGCTGCGGCGTGCCGAGGTGGTGCTGGCCGCGGCCCGGTTCGTCGGCGTCGACGACCGCGGCCTCTGGGGTGATCCGGTGCGCGACCGCGCGGTGTGGGAGGCGAACGACGTCTACCACCTTGCCGAGGCGCTGACCGGGCTGCCGGTGTATCTGTCCAGCGGTGACGGCACCGTCGGCGATCTGGACCCGCCCGGCACGGCAGCGGAAACGCTGTTTCCCGAGCTCGACCGGTTGGCCGCGGAGTTCCCGCCCGGCGTGGTGGACCTGACCGAGGCGGTGATGCACGAGAGCAGTCGCGCCGTTGCGGATCGGCTGCGGGCGCTTGGCGCCGAGCCGGTCACCCATTTCACGGCGGGAACGCACAGCCCGCCGTACTGGGAACGGGAACTGCACCGTTCACTGCCGATGCTGTTGGCGGCGTTGCATTCGGGCGGGTGACCCGGCCTCGGCGCGGCGTCCGGATCCCGCGGGCGGGCGGGGCAGCCGAAGCACCAACCGGACACCGCCGAGCGGACTGTCCTCGAACCATGCGGTGCCCCCGTGCAACTGGGCCTGCTGACGGATCAACGCCAGACCGAGACCCGATCCGGCTGGCGCCGCGCCGCTGCCGCGCCGAAACCGCTCGAACAGCGCCTCGCGCTCGCCCACGGGCACCCCAGCACCGTCGTCGGTCACCGCGATGTACACCGCGTCCCACCCGTCCCTGGCACCGATCTCGATCACCCGGGCCCCACCGTGCCGGACCGCATTGGTGACGGCGTTGTCCACCGCGAGCCGCAGCCCGGCGGGCAGCCCGACGACCGCGAGCGCGGACGGCACATCGAGCCGGATGTCGACCCCCGGGTGGGCGCGGCCCGCGTCCTGCGCGGCGCGGTCCAACAGTTCGGCCAGATCGACCGGCTCGAAGTCGGCTCCCGACGTCAGGTCACCGGCCGCGAGCCGTTCCAGCGCGCCGAGGGTGCCCTCCGCGCGCCGCTGGGTGCGCAGCGTGTCGGCCAGAATCTCGTCGCGGGTGTCCGCTGGCAGGTCCATCGTCGTCGCGACCTCGAGGTTCGTGCGCATCGCGGTCAGCGGGGTGCGCAGTTCGTGCGCGGACGCGGCCGCGAAGTCGCGGGCCGTCTCCAGAGCCGACGCGGTGCGGGCCCGCTCGTCCGCGTTGGCGGCGAGCAGCTGCCGCAGCGCCGCGGCCAGCTCTTCCGCTTCCCGCGCCCCCGACCCCTGCGGCGGCGGCGCCGCGGGGTCGGCACCGAGCCTCCGGGTCTGTTCGGCGAGCCTGCGCAGCGGCGCGACCGCGACCCCGGCGAACAGCCACCCGAGCCCGGCGGCAACGAGAACCGCCGCGACACCGATCGCCACCGTCCACCGGTGCAGACCGGTGATCGTCGCCCGGGCAGGCTCGGTCGGCGCGCCGACCGAGATCGTCGCGTCCAGCCCGCTGATCACCACGACGGTCCGCACCCGATACGGCGTCCCGTCCACGGTGGCGTCGCTCCAGCCTTCGGGGGACGGGGGGAGGGTCGCGGCGGTCGTCGACAGCACGATCCCGCCCGCGCGCACCGTCCCCGCATAGTCCGGGGGCAGCGGCAGCGGGCCCTGCAGCACGCGCAGGCTGGTCAGGTTGGCGGCCGTCACCTGGGCGACGGAGTCGAGTTTCGCGTCGAGCTGCGCGGTGACCTGCCGTTCGATCCCGATCCAGGCGACCGCGCCGAGCAGCAGCACGACCACCGCGGTCCCGAGCGCCGCCGCCGCGGTCACCCGCGCCCGCAGCGACACCGGCCCCCGGCGCCCGGTCCCCGCCCGCGGCGTGGTCATGGGTCCCGGAGGACGAAGCCGACGCCGCGAACGGTGTGCAGCACCCGGGGTGCGCCGTCGGCCTCCAGCTTGCGTCGCAGGTAGCTGACGAACACGTCCACCACGTTCGTCTCCGTCTCGAAGTCGTACCCCCACACCGATTCGAGCAGCCCCTCGCGGGTGAGCACGATGCCGCGGTTCTCGGCGAACGCCGAGAGCAGGTCGAACTCCCGCTTGGTCAGGTGCACCGCCCGGCCGGCGACACCGACGCGGCGGCCGGGCAGGTCGACGGTGACCGGTCCGACGCGGACCGTCCCGGCCTGCGTCTGCGCGGTCGGATCAGGCCTGCGGCGCAGCAGGGCGCGGATCCGCGCGACCAGTTCACCGAACTCGTACGGTTTCACCATGTAGTCGTCCGCGCCCGCCTCGAGGCCCGCGATCCGGTCGCCGACCGCGCTCCGCGCGGACAGCACGCATACCGGCACGTCGTTGTTCAACGCCCGCAGGGCGGTCACCACCCCCACGCCGTCGAGGACGGGCAGGCTCAGGTCCAGCACGATCAGGTCCGGATCGTGCTCGTTGACGGCACGCAGGGCGGCCGCCCCGTCCTCCGCGGTGACGGTCTCGAACCCAGACAGTTCGAGACCGCGCCGCAGCGCGGTCAGGACGTCGGTGTCGTCCTCGACGATCAGTACCCGGTGGACAGCGACCACTCCCTCATCTTGCCGGGTGACGCCGGTTGCCGCCGGGTCATGCCGCCTCGCCCGCCGCTCCCCGGCTCAGCAGGGACTCCATCGCGGCGGCCCAGGCTCGGTAGTCCTCGGTCCACTGCTGTGCCGGTTCGGTCGCGAACAGCAGGACATCGGCCTCGTCGGCGGGCGTTGCGCCGGGAAGGACGGACGCCATCCATCCGCGGCCGGGTTCGGTGACGAGGACCTCACCGCACTGCGGCTCGGCGGCGACGATCACGGCGAGGCCCCTGCTGCGCAGCTCGGCGGTCGTCGTTGTGATGCATCGCCGCTCCCGACCAGCCCTCCGAATGCTCGACATGACATCTCCCATCCTCGAAACATCCTGGTTCCCAGTGGGATTCGATTCCCGGAACCTCTATGCCCTCAAGGCTAGGGGGAGAGCGTGGGGGATTGATTGCCGGCGAATGAGAACTCCGTGAGAGTCGGGCGGCGGCCGGTCAGAGGCCGAGCGCGGTGACCGCGTTGCCGTGCAGGCCGGCGTGTTGCCGGGAGTAGAGGGCGATCATCCGCTGGTCGGTGTGCCCGCTCTGCGTCATGATCTGCTCGGCGGAGGCCGCATTGCGGACGGCCTGGGTGACGAACCCGGCCCGCAGGCTGTGCCCGCCGAGCATCGCGACAAACTCCTCCGCGTAGCCCGCCTGCCTGGCGCGGCGTTGGATCATCGACGCGATCGCCTGCCCCGACAGCGCGGTGGCGCCGAGCCCGCCGGTGCGGTGCACCCGCCGGAACAGCGGCCGCGGCTCCGAGTCCGGGGATCCGGAGACCCCCCGGCACCGGTGCTCGGGGTGCCCGTCCTCCGGGCCGGACAGCAGCGCCGCGACCGCGGGCCTGCCCCCGCCGTCCCAGGCGTCGACGACCTCCCGCCACCGCCAGTACGCGCAGACCGGGCAGGTCACCGGCGAGGCCCCGTAGGGGAGGGTCACGGTGCGCCCGGCCGCGGCCTGGTCGGTCTTCGACCGGCGGATCGTCACGTAAAGCCCGTCTGCGCGGTGCGGTCGGGCGTCGGACACCAGCAGTCCGGCGAGTTCGGAGCGTCGCATCGCCCCGGTCAACCCGATCAGCAGCAACGCCGAATCCCGGCGTTCGGCAACCCGATCCGGCCACGCCGCCGCCGAGGCCCGGGTGCGCATCTGTTCGACGATCACCCGAACGTCGTCGGTCAGCAGCGGTTCCCGTCGTGCGGGTGGCGTTGCCCGGGTGCGGGCGATGCCGCGCAGGATCTCGCGGACGGCCGCGGCCTGCCCCGGCTTGGGGTGCCCGGCCAGCGAGTGGATCGTGTTGATCGATGCCACCCACCGCGTCATCGTCGACGGCGCGTATGCGGGACGCCCGTCCGGACGCACCTCCGCCGACTTCTCGGTGAGGAACCACCCGAGCAGGTCCGGGGTGGCCGGGAGCGGCCGCTGCCCGACCCGCTCGCACCAGCGGGTGAAGATCGTCCAGTCGCTGATCTGCGCGGCGCGGGTGTTCGCGGACACCGACTCGAACCGGAGCCGGTGCATCGCCGCCGCGACGTCCTCGGGGACCGGGGTCACCGGGGCGGGCAGGGCGCCCGCCCGCGCGGGCCACTCACCGACATCGCCCATCTCGTTCCTCTTCTCCGGTCCCGCCGCGGTTGCCACCTCCGTGACGATACGGTCCGCCGGGGACATCGTGGCGGCGCGTGCGTCCGCCGCGGCGGGGCGGGTCAGGGCGCAGGCTAGCGCGGCACCTGCAACAGCGCGGTCAAGCCACCGCCGGGATTCGCGGTGAGGGTCAACTCGCCGGCGTGCGCCCTGGCCACCGCCGCCACGAGCGCCAGCCCCAGCCCGTGGCCGCGGTCGTTCGTGCGGGCGCGGCCGCTGCCGCGCACGAACGGCTCGGTCAGCGTTGCCAGCAGCTCGGCCGGCACCGGTGGGCCGTCATTGCGCACCAGGATGCGTACCGCCGCCGCATCGACCTCGCACCCCAGTTGCACGGCACCGCCGGGCCTGTTGTGCCGAATCCCGTTGCGGAGCAGATTGATCACGGCCTGCCGCAGCAGCACCCGGTCGCCGTTCACCGTCGCAGGCTGCGACGGGGGCGGCGGTAGGGCAACCCCTACCGCGGCGGCCTCGGGCGCAACCACCGTCAGGCTGTCGCGCACGAGGGCGGTCACATCGACCTCCTCGCGTGTCAGCAGACCGGACTGCGACTTGGCCAACTCGAGCAGCGCGGTCACGGTGTCGGCGTTCGTCCGATTGATGTCCCGGATGCGTTCGGCGAGCGTCCGCAGTTCCGCCGCGGTGGCCCGCGGGTCCGCGAGCGCAACGTCGATCATCGTCTGTGTCGCGGCGAGCGGCGTGCGCAGCTCGTGCGACGCGTTCGCCGCGAAACGGCGGTGCGAGTCCATCGACTCGGCGAGAGCGGTCAGCATCCGATCGAACGTATCGGCCAGGTCGCGTAGCTCGTCACGCGGGCCGCTCAGCGCGAGCTGCTGGCTCAGATCGCCGGCGGCGGCGCGGGTCGCGGCCGCGTTCAACGCGGCCAGCGGAGCGAGCATCCGCCCCGCCACGTACCAGCCAACGGCCGCGGAGGCCAAGGCCAGGATGGCCAGCGTGACGATCGAGGTGACGAGCATGGTGTCCAGGAAGTTCGTCATCGCCGTGAGCGGGACATCCACCTCGAGAACGCCGTCGGGGGTCGCCGGCACCGCCAACCGAAAGTTGACCGACATGACGTACATGAATAGGTAGACGATCGCGATCAGCGCCGCGCCCACGGCCGTCACCAGAGCGGCATAGGTGAGGGTGAGCCGGGCGCGAATGGTCAACCGGCGGGCCCGGCCGATCGGCGTCTGCGGCGCGGCCGCGGCGAAACCATGGACATGCACGGCGTCAGTCCTCCTCTGCCGCCCCGAAACGGTAGCCAACGCCGACCACCGTCTGAATCACCCACGGTTTGCCGAGCCGCTTGCGCAAATGGGAGATGGTGACCCGCGGCGACGCCGTGAACGGATCGGCGTTCGCGTCCCACGCCTTCGCCAGCAGGGTCTCCGCCGACAGCACGTCACCGGCGGCCTTCATCAGGGTGTGCAGCACCGCAAACTCTTTGCGGCTCAGCCGCACCGGCTCACCATCGCGCCACACCTCGTGCCGCAGCGGATCCAGGCGCACCCCGTTGGCGTCCAGAATGGGTGCCCGCGCGGGCTGGCTGCGCCGCTCCAACGCGCGCAGGCGCACCACCAGCTCGGGAAACTCGAACGGCTTCACCAGATAGTCGTCGGCACCGATCTCGAAACCCTCGACACGTTCGGCCAGCGCGTGCGCGGCGGTCAGCATCAGGACACGGACCTCCGGGTGGGTGGCGGCGATGTGCCTGCAGACGTCGTCACCGTGCACCGTCGGCAGGTCGCGATCCAACACCACGACGTCGTAGTCGGTCAACGCGATCAGGTCGAGGGCCTCGGCGCCGTCGCCGCTGACGTCCACCGCCATCGACACACGTCGCAGGCCGGTGGCGATCGCCTGCGCCAGATAGGGCTCGTCTTCGACAACCAGGACGCGAATGGTGACTCCTCGATACGGTGGCCGCCCAGCCCGGCGGCTGCTGGTCGCAGCGGACGTCCTTTAACACTATGACAACACCGCCGTTCGTAGCGTTGTGCCCATGCTCGATACCCAGTCGTTCGCCGCCGCCGCGGCACAGTCACCGCCGACAGCCGGCGGCGGCGGTCGCGCGCGCATCGTGGCCGTCGATGTTGCGCGCGCCCTCGCCCTCATCGGCATGATCGTGTCCCATCTCATGCCGCCGGAGGGCGCGTGGGGGCGGCTATTCCTCGGATTCCCGTCGGCACTGTTCGCCGTGCTGTCGGGTGTCTCGCTGGCGATCATGGCCGACCGCGGCATCCGTTCGGGTGGTGACGAACTCGCAGGCAGCCGCCACGCCCTGATGGTTCGCGGCGTGCTGTTGATCGCGCTCCAACAACTGGTGGCCCCGGTGTCGGGCACGATCTTCGTGGTGCTGCAGACCATCGGCATCTGCTACATCGCGCTGGCCTGCGCGCCGCGGTGGCGCACCAGAACGCTTGCGGTGCTTGCGGCGTGGCTGGTCGCGGCCTCGGCCGTCCTCCACGCGGTGGCCAGTGTCACGGCGCTGCCCGTCCCTCTGCTGCCGCCGTACCCGGTGACCGTGTGGGCGGCGCTGACCGTGGCCGGCATCCTGACGTACCGCCAGCTTCTCGGTTCCACCGCGGCGCAGGTGTGGACGCTCGTCGTCGGCGCCGCCATCGCGATCGCCGGTGCGGCACTGCGCAACGGTGCGATCGACTACGAGGCCACGCGGGCCGCCCGGGATCGCAACGGGCTCATCGGCGTTGCCCTCGTCGACCCAGCCCCGCACAGCGGGGGACTGCTCGATACCGTCACCGTCGCCGCCGGGGCGCTCGCGGCGCTGGCGCTGTGCCTGCTGGTGTGCCGCGGGCCGGTGAGCTGGACGCGGCCGCTGCAGGCGATGGGCTCGATGTCGCTCACGGTGTACGTGGCCCACCTCGTCTCCGCCGGACCGTTCTCGACCCCGAGCGCACCCGCATCGCTGCCGGTGCTGGGGTGGACCACCATCGTGGCGGCGCTTGCCGGTTCGACCCTGCTGTCGCTCTGGTTCCGGCAGGGGCCGTGCGAGTGGGTGATGGCGCGCTGCTGCGCGCGCGCCGCCGACCGCACGTTGCCGCCACGCCCCGCACTCGCGCGCGGGTAGCGCGCCACCGACATCCGCCCTCGCAATCACATTCCGCTACGGACTCGTGGCCGCGCCGAATGCGCGGCCCATGGAAAGGATCAACATGTTCACCTCCCGTATGTTCGCCGCCGGTGCCGCCGGGTTCGCGCTCGCGGCGATGGGGCCGGCGGGAACGGCGCACGCCCTGCACAGCGACACCTTCGCCGCGGACAACGCCGAGTCCGCTGCGGTGGTGTCCGCGCAGATCGCCGACACCGGTTCGCTCGACGGCGACTGCACCGGCACCGCGATCGCGCCGCACTGGGTGCTCACCGCCCGGCACTGCATCGAGCCCTTCCCGACCCCGGGCGGCAGCGTCCGGTTGGGCCAGGGCGACCAGCAGCGCCGGGTGCAGGTGGATCACTGGGAGGCCGCCCCTGCGGGGGACATCGCGCTGCTGCACACCGTCGAGGACATGGGGTTGGCCAGCTACCCGACGGTGTCGGACACGGTGCCCGGGTTGGGTGCCGCACGGCTGTACGGCTGGTCGCCGGACGGCAGCGGCAAGACAACGAAGCTACCGGTCGCGGAGGGGGAGATCACGGAACTCTTGGACATGTCGCTGTTCGAGGGCAAGCAGATGATCAACGTCGACACCCACAACGGCGGAAAGACGCAGCCGGGTGATTCCGGCGGCCCGCTGTTCGTGGACGGAAAGGTGGTCGGCACGCTGTCGGCCTCCCTGGGGGACGACAAGGACGGGATGTCCGACGTCGCCGCGTATGCGGTCGTCGCCGAGCAATACGACTGGGTGATGGAGACCATCAGCGGCGGCGGGCAGGGCGCCGATGCGGGCACGCCCGGTCGCGGTGACCTCAACGCGGCCTGGCTGGTCGGCGGTGGTGGCGGCGTGCTGGTGGCGATCGGCGCGTCGGTCGTGGTCCTGCGCGGGCGCGGCAAGTCCGACGCGGGGTAGCCGGCGCAGCGTCGATTGTCCCGACACGCGTATCGCTACACTCGGCACGATGCTCATCTGGATCAACGGTGCGTTCGGTGCGGGCAAGACACAGACTGCGTTCGAGCTGCATCGCCGCCTGCCGAACTCGCTGGTCGCCGACCCCGAGCTCATCGGGTTCGCGATCCACAAGATGCTGCCCGCTGGGGCGCGGGGCGACTTCCAGGACCGACCCCAGTGGAGATCGGCGGTGATCGAGACGCTCGCCGACGCGGTGGCCGCCCACGACGGACCCGTCCTCGTTCCGATGACCCTCGTGCATCCGGACTACTTCGACGAGATCATGGCCGGACTCTCCGACAGGAACGTCGAGGTCAGGCACTTCGCCCTCGTCGCTGCACCGGACACCCTCCGCCGCAGGCTGCGGGCGCGCGGAGACTACTGGCTTGGCCGTGCCACCGGGCGCCAGGACACCTGGGCGATGCGCCAGATTCCTCGCTGCGTTCGGGCACTCGCGACCGAGCGCTTCGACGAACACGTCGGGACCGATGGTCGAGCCGTCGACGACGTCGTTGAGGAGATCGCGGCCCGCGCCGGTCTGGACCTCGCGCACGCCCGCCTGAGCGGCGCCCGCTCCCGGCTCCGGCGGGGGGCGGTCGGGATCCGCCATATCAGGATGTGAGGGCCTCCGCGCCTGCCCGCACGCTCGGAAATTGTGTGGACGCCCCTCCGTCGGGGTTGATAGCGTGCGCGGGACCGTGACATCACGCCAGGAGGTGAGACCCATGACCGCAGTAACCATGTGGGTGCTCCCACTCGTGTTCACGGTTCGGCGAACGACGTAGGTGTCGCCGGGAGCGCCCGAAACGAGGCACTCCCGAAAGGCAACACCATGCACTTCACCTCTGAGAACCTGCACGTCACGTCGGAGACGACCGCGGACGGCGTCGTCGAACGACACTTCACCCTCGGCGACATCACCGGTGTGCTCTGGTCACCGGCGGCCGGGACCGCGGGTGCACCGCTGCTGCTGTCGGGGCACGGCGGCGGCATGCACAAGAAGGCGCCGGGATTGGTGGCCGCCGCACTCCACGGCGTGACCACCCACGGATTCACCGTCGCCGCCATCGACGCACCCGGGCACGGCGACCGCCCCCGCAACGCACGGGACCAGCAGTGGGTCGACGCGATCCACCGGGCCCGGGCGGCATCCGAGCCGATCGCGCCGATCGTCGTCGATTTCAACCGGTCGGTCGCCGAGCGTGCGGTACCGGAATGGCGGGCGACCCTCGACGCCCTGCAGGCACTGCCGGAGATCGGCTCCGAGGCGCCGGTCGGCTACGGCGGCGTCATGCTGGGGGCCGTGACCGGGATGCTGCTGGCGGCGGCCGACTCCCGGATCGCGGCACTCAGCCTCGGGGCGGTGTTCGTGGACGACGCGCTGATCGAGGCGGGGCGGAAGGTCACGGTCCCGGTCGAATGCTGGATTCCGTGGGACGCCGAGGGCATCGACCGTGCGGCCGCTGTGGCGTTGTTCGACGCCTTCGAGTCGACGGACAAGACCCTCCACGCGTACTCGGGTGGACACCATCAGGTGCCCGACCCCGAACGCACTTGCTCGGCGCCGCTCTTCGTCCGCCACCTCGGCCGGGGCGCAGGCCCGGCAGCGAGCTGACGTCACCGGTGGCGGTGTCCGGCGTTGTGCCGGGCACCGCCACCCCGTTTTTGCCGGTCAGGGCCGGAGCGGGACGCGGCTTCCGGCGCTGAACCGTGCGCCGATGCCGGGGTGAGACGACGCGGTTGCCAAGACATCTGCCGTCACAGTGACGTTTTGACCGAGGCCCCCGGGGGTCCAGTGTCGCTCGCGCAGGACGCCATCCTGCCGGGCCGCCGCGAGGGCGGCGAAACACCCCGCCTGTTGACGCGCGTCAACAGGCGTCCTCCGTGTCGATGCCGCAGTTCCCGGTCCGGCGCCGCGGCCATCCCAGTTTTCGCATCCCGGCTTCGCGGGCCACAGGGTCGCCCGCCACCCCCGTCGAGGGCAGGATCACGCCTGGTTCGGAGCGGATCCGGGCCGGATTTCTAACTCACCATAAGGGGGGATTATGACGATTAGAATCTCGCGTTTCATTACCGCACATGTTACGTAACATGTAATGTAATGTTACGCAACATGATCGAGGATGGCACCGCACCCGAATCCGCACCCGAATCCGACGGAAGCGCGCCTCGCGCGCGGCCGGGGCGCCCACGCAAGTACGCCAGCGACGCCGACCGGGTCCGCGCGTTTCGCGCCCGCCAGAAGACCCGCGACCAGCAGGGAGACATCGACGCCACCTCGTCCGCGGCGCCCGACGAGGTGGTCGGGTCCCTCGAACGCACGCTGACGGATCTGCGGACGGTCACCGGCACCGCGCTCGACCAGTTCACGCTCGCCGCTCGCCAGATCACCGCGGCGGTCGACCGGCTGACCGATCCGGCGGCGATCGACGGCGCCCTGCACCGCGCGGGCATCGAACTCGCGCAGACGAAGGCGGCCTACGAGACCGAACTGAAGGACCTGCGTGCCCGGCACGAGACCGCCCTCGACGATCGAACCAATGCGGACGCCGCGGTGGAGGCGGTCGATGCCGAACTGGCCGCGGCGCTGGCCGACCACCGGGCCGAGGTCGACCGGCTGACGACCGACCACCGCAGCGTCGTCGACGATCTCGAACGGGCACACCGGATCCAACTGGGGGAGACCACCGAGCAGATCGTGGCGCTCGAGGAGGACCGGGATTCCCGACTTGCCGCGGCAGCGGCGGAGATCGAGGCGCTGCGCACCCGGCTGCGCGAGTCCGACGGGCGGACGGAGGCGGCACACCAGCGGGCCGCGACCGCCGAACTGGCCGCCGACACCGCCCGGCAGCGGGCCGCCGAGGACGGCGAGACCGCCGCGCGACACCTCGCTCAGGTCACGGCGGTGTCGGAACAGCGCATCGTCGAGCTGCGGTCGGCGGCCGAGAAGGCCGCCGCGGCCGCAGCCACCACCATCGCGCGGCTCGAGCAGTCCGTCGAGCACGAACGCGGCGCCGCCGCCGATGCCCGGCACCGGGTCGACACGCTCCGCGACGAACTCGAGCAGTCCCGCGTCGACGCCGGGCAGGCGCGGACCGCGGAGTCCGCGCTCCGCGAGCAGCTGGCTGACCTTCGCGCAGCGACCGCCGCTCCGCGGAAACCGACCGGTGACCGCGACCGGGCAGCCGGGTGATCCCCGGGGTAGTGGTCACCCGCACGTTGAACACTGATTCGACGTCTGTCAATATTGATGTATGTCGATATACAATGGTTCGGGCGGCGAGCTCTGCTGCTCACCGCTGACGAGCGAGCCCCTGACCGAGGACTGGGCCGGGGACTTGGCCCGAATGTTCAAGGCACTCGGGGATCCGGTGCGGCTGCGAATGCTGAGCCTGATCGCCAGCCACGAGAGGGGAGAGGCCTGCGTCTGCGACATCTCGCCCGCGTTCGACCTGTCCCAGCCGACCATCTCCCACCACCTGAAGGTGCTGCGTGAGGCTGGCCTGCTCGACTGCGAGCGGCGCGGAACCTGGGTGTACTACCGGGTGATCCCGTCCGCGCTCGCGCAGTTGTCGGCCGTGCTGTCCTCCGAGTCCGGCGTCGTCGCTGGCTCGGCCTGCGGGTCCGCGGAGGCATCCCGGTGACCGATACCGCCGCCCACCCCGCTGTTGTTGGCAAGCTCTCGACCCTGGACCGGTTCCTGCCGGTATGGATCGGCGTCGCGATGGTTGCCGGACTGCTGCTCGGCAGGGGAATCCCCGGCCTCGGCGACGTCCTGTCCGCCGTGGAGATCGACGGCATCTCCCTGCCGATCGCCCTCGGCCTGCTGATCATGATGTACCCGGTGCTCGCGAAGGTCCGCTACGACCGCCTCGACACCGTCACCGGCGACCGCAGGCTCCTGATCGGATCGCTCGCGCTCAACTGGGTCCTCGGCCCGGCCCTGATGTTCGCGCTCGCCTGGATCTTCCTCGCGGACCTGCCCGAGTACCGGACCGGGCTGATCATCGTCGGCCTGGCCCGCTGCATCGCCATGGTGATCATCTGGAACGACCTCGCCTGCGGGGACCGCGAGGCCGCGGCCGTCCTGGTCGCGATCAACTCGGTGTTCCAGGTGATCATGTTCGCGGTCCTTGGCTGGTTCTACCTCTCGGTCCTGCCCGGCTGGCTGGGTCTGGAGCAGACCACGATCGACGCCTCGCCGTGGCAGATCGCGAAGTCGGTGCTGATCTTCCTCGGCATCCCGCTGCTCGCCGGGTTCGTGACCCGCCGCTACGGGGAGAAGGCCAGGGGCCGCGAGTGGTACGAGTCGACGTTCCTGCCGCGGATCGGGCCGTGGGCGCTGTACGGGCTGCTGTTCACGATCGTGATCCTGTTCGCCCTGCAGGGCGAGCAGATCACCTCCAACCCGGTGGACGTGGTCCGGATCGCGATCCCGCTGCTGGCGTACTTCGCGGTCATGTGGGGCGGTGGCTACCTGCTCGGCGCGGCGATGGGTCTCGGGTACGAGCGCACCACCACCCTCGCGTTCACCGCGGCGGGCAACAACTTCGAACTCGCGATCGCCGTCGCGATCGCCACCTACGGCGCCACGTCGGGGCAGGCACTGGCCGGGGTGGTCGGGCCACTGATCGAGGTGCCCGTCCTGGTCGCGCTGGTGTACGTCTCACTCGCCCTGCGTCGGCGCTTCGCTGCACCGGCACCGACGATCGGCGCCGCGGCGCCGGTGAAGGAGTCCTGACCCGATGGCAACACCGTCCGTGCTGTTCGTCTGCGTCCACAACGCCGGCCGCTCCCAGATGGCCGCCGGTTTCCTCGCCGCGCTGGCCGGCGACCGCATCGAGGTCCGGTCCGCGGGCAGCGCGCCCGCGGATCGGGTCAACCCGGCCGCCGTGCAGGCGATGGCCGAGGTCGGCATCGACATCTCCGCCGAGAACCCGAAGATCCTGACCGCCGACGCCGTCGAGGCGTCGGACGTGGTGATCACGATGGGGTGCGGCGACACCTGCCCGGTGTTCCCCGGCAGGTCCTACCGGGACTGGACCCTCGACGACCCGGCGGGGCAGGGTGTCGAGGCGGTGCGGCCGATCCGCGACGCGATCCGGGGCAGGGTCGAGGCCCTTGTCGCGGAACTGACCGTGCAGCCGGTCACCGACTGACCCGCGTCGGCCGCCGCTGCCCGGGGCGGCCGACGCGGGTCGCCGGCGTTCAGCAGCAGCCGCGTCCTGCCGCCGCGTCCTCGTCCACACGCTCGTCCGCGGGCGCGCCGGTGCCGCAGCAGACGCCCCCGTCGGCGCCGCGCGGGCCGTCGAGATGCGCCGGGCTGGTGCCGAAGGTGTCCGAGTCGGCGAGGACGGTGTAGACCTCCCACCGTTCACCGGCGGGGCCGGTGACCCACACCTTGTCCTGGGTGGCGAAGCAACAGGTGGTGCCGATCTCCTCGTCGGTGAACAGTCCCTCCTCGGTCAGCCGCGCGATCTCCGCGTGCACCCGCTCCGACGATTCGACCTCCACCCCGAGGTGGTTGATCGTGCCGCCCTTACCGGGGTTCTCGAGCAGCACGAGTTTGAGCGGGGGCTCGGCGATCGCGAAGTTCGCGTACCCGGGCTTCAGCTTCGCGGGTGCGGTGCCGAACAGTTTCGAGTAGAACGTGACCGCCTCCTGCAGGTCGTCGACGTTGAGTGCGAGTTGTGCGCGTGACATGACCGCCTACCTTTTCTATATATGTCGAAGTGTTCCGACTACAGAGTGCGCCACCTTTTCGACATAAGTCAAGAGCCTAGGTAGGATCGGCGTCATGCCGAAAGCCCTGCCGGTCATCGACGTCAGCGCACCGATCTGCTGCGCACCGGTGTCCGCCGCGCCGATCAGCGACGACGACGCCCTGCACCTGGCACTGCGCCTCAAGGCGCTCGCCGATCCGGTCCGCATCAAGCTGATGTCGATCCTGCTGACCGCCGCCGACGGCGAGGTGTGCACGTGCGACCTCGCCGCAGGCGTCGGCCTCGCCGAGTCCACCGTCAGCCACCACCTCGGCCAGCTCAAGCGGGCAGGCATGGTCGAGTCCGAGCGGCGCGGCATGAACGTCTTCCACCGCCCCCGCGCCGACTCCCTCGACGCCCTGCGCCTGGTCCTCGACCCGCACTGCTGCGCCTGACCGGGGGATCGGCGGCGCCCGCCGCTCGCGAGTTGGTCGTTTCCCCACCGATCCGGCGCCGAATCACGGGAAAACAACCAACTCGCGTGTGACGTCTTCCGTCCCCGGCCCGGGAGAAAATCGGGCGCCTCGGACGTTGACAGGACGAGAGCCTCCCGTGACGGGCGCTTCCATCGAAAGGACCGACATGATCCCCGCGCTGTTCGTGCTGTACCTCGTCGTCGAGGTCGCGGCGGTGGTCTGGATCGGCAGCGCCATCGGCGTCGGCTGGACCATTCTGCTGTTCCTCGCGATCTGGGCCGTCGGCCTGTGGCTGGTCCGCTCGCAGTTCCGCCGGGTGCTCGCGCAGTTCCGGGACGCCGGCCAGGACACCGCCGCGGTCGGCGGCGCGGTCGCCGACGGCGCCCTTGTCACCGCGGGCACCGTGCTGCTTGTCGTGCCCGGCCTGGTCACGGGCGTCCTCGGGCTGCTGATGCTGATGCCGCCGACGCGGTGGGCGCTGCGCCCGCTTGCGGTGTTGCTCGGGGGGCGCAGGCTCGCGATGGCCACCGCCGGTGGCGCCGCGGGCGCCGGGATGTATGCCCGCACCCGCCGCACCACCGTCGTCGACGGCGTGATCGTGGAGGACGTCGTGGTCGACCACGGCGCCGACACCCCGACCCGGATCACCGACCCGCTCGCGATCGAGGGCGAGGTGGTCCTTCCCGATCCCCGTCGACACCCCGGAACGGGCGGGCGGGCACACTGAGAACCCGTGAGTACCCAACTGTTGGTCGGCGGCCGCATCTACAGCCCGTCGGCACCGGATGCGACGTCCATGGCGGTCACCGACGGCACCGTCGTCTGGGTCGGTGAGGACCGGCCCGGGCGGGCCCTGCACCCGGACGCGGAGATCGTCGACCTCGACGGCACGTTCGTCGCCCCCGGCTTCGTCGACACGCACGTCCACACCACCGCCCTCGGTCTCACCCTGACCGGGTTGGACGTGGCGGGCGCCCGGTCCCTGCGCGAATGCCTCGACCTGCTGCGGGCCCACGCCGCCGAGCACGACGACGCCGTCATCTGGGGGCAGGGCTGGGACGAGACCGGCTGGCCCGACGCCGACCGCGGACCGACCACCGCCGAACTCGACGCCGCCGCCCCCGGCCGCGCCGTCTACCTGTCCCGGATCGACGCGCACTCCGCCGCCTGCTCGACGCCGCTGCGCAGCGCCGCCCGCGTCCCCGGCGAGACGCCCGTCACCGCGGACGAGCACCATCGGGTCCGGGCCGCCGCCCGCGACCTGCTCACCGCGGGGCAACGGGCCGCCGCCCGGGCCGCCGCCCTCGACAGGGCCGCCTCCTACGGCATCGTCGCGGTCCATGAATGCGCCGGGCCCGACATCGCGGGCCGAGCCGACCTCGCCGAACTGCTCGCCACCGACCACGGCGTGCAGGTCCGCGCCTACTGGGGGCAGGCCGTCACCAGCCCCGACGAAGCGCGGGCGATGATCGCCGAGACCGGGGCGCACGCCCTCGGCGGCGACCTGTTCGTCGACGGCGCGATCGGCTCCCGCACCGCGTGGCTGTCGCAGCCGTACGCCGACCGGCCGCACACCGGCACCGCCCACCTCGACGTCGACGCGATCGCCGCGCACGTGCGGTCCTGCACCGAGGCCGGGATCCAGGCCGGATTCCACGTCATCGGCGATGCCGCCGTCGCCGCCGCCGTCGCGGGCATCGAGCGGGTCGTCGCCGAACTCGGCGGGCCCGCGGTCGCGTCCTGCGGGCACCGCCTCGAACACGTCGAGATGATCGACGCCGAGCAGTCCGCGAAGCTCGCCGCGTGGGGTGTCGTTGCCAGCGTCCAGCCCGGATTCGACGCCCAGTGGGGCGGACCGGACGGCATGTATGCCCGCGCGCTCGGCGCCGACCGCGCGGCCGCGATGAACCCGTACGCGGCGATGGCCGCGGCCGGGGTGTCGCTCGCGATCGGCTCCGATGCCCCGGTCACGCCGCTGAACCCGTGGGACTCGCTGCGCGCGGCTGCCCACCACCGCACCGAGGGCGCCGGCATCTCGCCGCGTGCCGCGTACGCCGCGGCCACCCGCGGTGCGTGGCGGGCCGGCGGCGTGCGGGACGGGCTGGCAGGCACCCTGGTTCCCGGCGCCCCCGCCTCGTACGCGGTGTGGGAGGCGGGCGACCTGGTCGTCACCGCGGCGAAGGACACGGTGCAACGGTGGTCGACCGACCCGCGGTCCCGGGTGCCCGCGATGCCGCGGCTCGACGACGACGCCCCGAACCCGGTGTGCCTGCGCACCGTGCACCGCGGCGTCACCATCCATGAGCGCTGACGTCGACGCGGCGCCCGGCCTGCTGCGGCGGGCGGCGCCGATCCTGCGGGATTCCGTCGCCGCGGTCGTCGCCGGGCTGCTGCTGTTCGCGAGCTTCCCGCCGCGGCCGCTGTGGTTCCTGGCCCCGGTCGGCATCGGGCTGCTCGTCCTCGTCCTCACCGGATGGGGGAGCGGCCCGCGCCGGATGCGGGCCGGGTTCGGGTACGGCTACCTCGCCGGGCTCGGGTTCCTGCTGCCCCTGCTGCCGTGGATCGGCGTGTACGTCGGCCCGGTGCCGTGGCTTGCGCTGTCCGCCGTCGAGGCGCTGTTCGTCGGGCTGTTCGGTGCGCTCGCGGTCACGGTCGCACGGCTGCCGCTCGCGCCGCTGTGGATCGCCTGCACCTGGTCGATGACCGAATGGCTGCGGTCATCGGTGCCGTTCGGCGGATTCCCCTGGGGCCGGCTGGCGTTCGGCCAGTCCGAGGGCCTGCTGCTGTCCCTCGCGAGCATCGGTGGGGCGCCGCTGGTCAGTTTCGCGGTCGCGCTGACCGGTACCGGCCTTGCCGCCCTGGTCGCCGGGCTGACCGGAACGCCGCGACGCTGGGCACCGGCCGCCGCGCTCACCCTGATCGCCCCGGTCCTCGCGGCCGCGCTGTCGCCGACCCTGCCGGGCATGGACGCCGCGGACAGCGACCTCACCGACACCGGCACGATCACCGTCGCCGCCATCCAGGGCGGCGTCCCACGCCTCGGCCTCGACTTCAACGCGCAGCGCCGCGCCGTCCTCGACAACCACGTCGCCGAGACACTCGACCTCGCCACCGACGTGGACGCCGGGGACGTGCCCCGGCCGGACATCGTCATCTGGCCGGAGAACGCCTCCGACATCGACCCCCTCCGCAATCGTGATGCCGCCGCCGCGATCACCGCCGCCGCCCGCGCCGTCGGCGCCCCCATCCTCGTCGGCACAGTGCTCGTCAACGGCGACGGCACCACCACCAACTCGGTCATCGTCTGGGACCCCGCCACCGGCCCCGGCGACCGACACGACAAGAAGATCATCCAACCGTTCGGCGAGTACCTGCCGTACCGCGACTTCTTCCGGCACTTCTCCGAGTACGCCGACCGCGCGGGCAACTTCGTCCCCGGCGACGGGGACGGCGTCGTGCAGGTGACCACCGGCCGGGGGTCGGGAGAGCCGACCACCATCCCGGTCGGCGTCGCCACCTGCTACGAGGTCGCCTTCGACCGGGCCCTGACCGAGGCCGTGCGGGGCGGCGCCCAGCTCATCGCCGTCCCCACCAACAACGCCACGTTCGGGGACACGGAGATGACCTACCAGCAGCTCGCGATGTCGCGGCTGCGGGCGGTCGAGCACGGCCGGACCGTTGTCGTCGCCGCAACCTCCGGCGTCAGCGCGATCGTCGGCCCCGACGGAACCGTGCAGGAATCTTCGTCACTTTTCACCCCGACGACCCTGGTGGCGCAGGTTCCGCTGCGCGACTCCACTACGCTGGCTACTCGGTTCGGCCCGATCCCGGAGTTCGCTCTGTGCGTCGGCGCCGCCCTGGCCCTGCTCGCCGCCGCGCTGCACTCCGCAGCGCAGAGGCGGGCGCGGCAGGCCGCACCCTCAACTGACGGTGTGGATGTTCACGGAAAGAACCAGCCTCGGCTGGGGGAGAGGATCGAATGAGCGCGGGCACGCCGACCGGGGACACGCCGAGCTCCCACACCCTGGTGATCATCCCGACGTACAACGAGCGGGAGAACATCGCACTGATCATCGGGCGGCTGCACGCGGCGCTGCCCGGCACCCATGTCCTCGTCGCCGACGACGGCAGCCCCGACGGCACCGGCGACATCGCCGACAAGCTCGCCGCCGACGACACCGCCGGGCGCATCCACGTCATGCACCGCACCGAGAAGAACGGTCTCGGCGCCGCATACATCGCCGGCTTCCGGTGGGCCCTCGAACGGGACTACCAGGTGATCGTCGAGATGGACGCCGACGGCAGCCACGCCCCCGAACAGCTGCACCGCCTGCTCGACAAGATCGACGCGGGCGCCGACGTCGTCGCGGGCTCGCGGTACGTGCCCGGCGGCAGCGTCGTCAACTGGCCCAAGCGCCGCGAGATCCTCTCCCGCGGCGGCAACATCTACTCCCAGCTCGCGCTCGGCGTGAAGATCAAGGACATCACCGGCGGCTACCGGGCCTACCGGCGCACCGTCCTCGAGACCCTCGACCTCGGCGCCATCGAGTCCGCGGGCTACTGCTTCCAGATCGACATGGGGTGGCGGGCACTGCAGGCCGGGTTCACGATGGTCGAGGTGCCGATCACGTTCACCGAGCGCGAGCTCGGCGAATCGAAGATGTCCGGCAACATCATCACCGAGGCGTTCACGAAGGTCCTCGGCTGGGGCATGACCAACCGGTGGCGCAAGCTGCGCGCCCTGGTCGGCAGGTAGGCCGCAGCGGACAGAAACGGCCCCGGAGGATCACCCTCCGGGGCCGTTCTCGTCGATGTCCGCTACGCGCCGCGGCGCTTGGTCTTCAGGAGTTCCAGGCGCTCCTTGAGCAGCTCGTCCAGCTCCTCGATGGAGCGGCGCTCGAGCAGCATGTCCCAGTGGGTGCGCGGCGGCTTGACCTTCTTCGCCTCGGGCGCTGCACCCTCGAGGAGGGTGCCCTCCAGCCCGTTCTTGCACAGCCAGGTGCCGGGGATTTCGGCCTCGTCGGCGAACGGGACGTCAAACTCCTCGCCGTTGTCGCAGCGGTACCGGGCGATCCGTCGGGGCGCGAGATCGTGATCACGGTCGGTCTCGTAGCTCACCGCACCGAGACGGCTGCCCCGAAGTACGCGATCTGCCATGGTGGTGATTCCTCTCCTCGGTCGTCACGCGAGCACGCCTGGGCCGGTGGGCCCTGGGCGTTCACTCCACTACAACGACACGTACTCCCGAATGGTTCCCGCGCTGAGCGCAGAATCAACCGCCATCCTACCGGTGGGGTGGGCGGATCCCACCCCAAGGGTGACTCCCGGCCAGCGTCCGGTTGCGGCAGTGTCGACCCGTGACAGGCCACCCCACCGGCATCCGCAGGAGCCCCCATGAACTGCCGAGACGACACGTGCCGACGGCACCGTCCGCACCTCCTCCTACCCGCGAGTAGGGTGGGACGCGTGCCCATCTCCCGTCGCCTCGAATCATGTGTGTGGTGCGGCAGGGAGGTTCCCGACGCCGGTGTCGGCCGTCGGCGCCGCTACTGCAGGCAGTCCTGTCGGCAGCGCGCATATGAGCAGCGGTCGGCGGTGAAGGGCACGACGATCGCCCCGGACTCGACGATCCTCACCGCCGCCGAGGCCGAGGCCGCGATGGATCGGATGTTCGAGGTGCGCTGCGCCGCCGAGGACGTCGCCACCGCGGCGGCGGAGGGCGCGGATCCGGAGGAGATCGCTCGACTGTGCGCGACCCTGGTCGGGTTGGCCCGGAACGCCGAACGGCTTCGGTGACCTTTTCGTCACCTGTAAAAGCCCTGTACAGGGGCCCGTTCGGGTAACGCTGGTGTCCGTGGTCTCGACAAAGCCACAGACGAACAATTACACAGGCGGCGGTGTACGGCGCCCATTACGCTGAACACAACGTTGAATCTGAGAACACGCCGAAACCGCATCGCAACTATCCCTTTGCGTGAGGATTACGATGAAGGATTCTTCCTCTGTTGATCCCGGCCGCGACGCAGACTCCGCCGTGTCGGGCGCGTCCGGTGCCTTCCCACTGTCCGCGGTCCAGCGGACGATGTGGTTCTCCCAGCAGCTCAACCCCACCGTCCCGACGTTCATCGCGCAGTACGTGGAACTGCACGGGGACATCGACATACCGCTGCTGCGGGAGGCCGCGCTCACCGCGGCACACGAGTTCCAATCGCCGTTCCTGACGCTGGTCGAGATCGACGGCGAGCCGCGGCAGATCGTGGACCCGTCGATCGACACCCAGATCGGGTTCTTCGACTTCCGCGGCGAACGGGACCCGATGGCCGCGGCGCACGCCTGGATCGACACCGACTACGTGACGCCGATCCGGATCACCAGGGACCGCCTGGTGGAGATGACGATTCTCCAGGTCGGCGACCGCGACTACCTGTGGTACACCAGGATTCACCACGTCGCGCTCGACGGCTACAGCGGCATGACGATGGTCAACCGGATCGCCGCGCTGTACACCGCGGCCGCGAAGGGCGTCGAACCGGAGCCGAGCCGGGCGCTGGACCTGCGTCAGGTGTACGACCTGGACGTCAAGTACCGGGAATCGGGCAGATTCGCCTCCGACCGCGAGTACTGGGCGGAGCACGTGCGCGGCATCGAGAACGGATCCACCCTCGCCGGGCGGGAGGGTCCGGTGTCCGCGCGCAGCCGCCTCGAAAGTGCCGCCCTCTCACCCGAGGGCCTGCACCGCCTCGGCGCGTCCGACGACCGGTACGGCGGCACCTCGGCCGCGGTGCTGATCGCCGCGTTCGCGTGCTACCTGTCCCGGATGACCGGGCGCCGCGACGTGCTGGTCAACCTTCCGGTGTCGGCGCGGACCACCGCACCGCTGCAACGCTCCGGCGGCATGCTGGTCAACGTCGCACCGCTGAACATCACCGTCGCCGACGACGACACCGTCGGGACCCTGGTGCAGCGGGTGCAGCTGGAACTGATGGGCGCGCTGCGGCACCAGCGATGCTCGATCGAGGACATCCGCCGCGACGCCGGACTCACCGGCGCCCGCCAGGGCCTGTCCGGACCGATGGTCAACGTGATGCTGTTCCGGCAGGAGATCACCCTCGGGTCGGTGGTCGGGGAGTACCACATCGTCACCTCCGGCCCGGTGCAGGACCTGCTGGTGAACATCTACCAGAGCGGATCGCCCGCCCGGACGCTGGTGGACTTCCGCGGCAACCCGAACCGGTACGGATCGGACGAACTGCACGACCATCACCAGAGCTTCGTCGCCCTCACCGAGGAGTTCCTCGCCGCGGGCCGGGAAACCCCGATCACGACGATCCACCCCGAGTCGGCGGCCGTCGGCGCCGAGGCGATGCGGGCGGCCGCCGACGTCGACTTCTGGCGCACCGAGCTGGCCGGGCTGCCCACCGCGCCCACCCTGCCCGGCGTCGACCCCGGCCTGCGGCAACCCGGCTACACCACCACCGAGTTCGATCTCGATCCCGACACCGTCGCCGGGGTGCGCCGTGTCGCCGCGGCGCTGGGCGTTCCCGACGCCGCGGTATGCCACGCCGCCGTTGCGGTCCTCGTCGGACGCCTCACCGGCACCGACGATGTTGCGATCACCACCAACGTCGCCGCGGCGGGCGGCGGTGGCCTCCCGATCCGCACCGTCCTCGATGGGGCCGCCCCGTTCGCCGACCTCGTCAGCGCCGTCGCCGACCGGTATCGCCGCGCCGCCGACCACGGCGGCACGGCAGGCACCCGGATCGCCGCCGACCTCGACCTCCCCACCCTCCCGGTCGCGATCACCGCGCCCGAATCCGAGCCCACGCCCGACGACGCTGACCTGGTGCTGCAGTTCCGCGAGCCGACGGCGCCGGACCTGCCCCCGTCGCTGGTCGTGCACCACGCCAACGACGTGGCCGTTCCCGAGGTCGTTGCCGCGCTCGTCGCCCGCCTGGACCGGGTCCTGACCCGCGCCGTCGCCGAACCCGACCGGCCGTGCGGCGACCTGCCGCTGATGTCCGCGACCGAGGCCGGGGCCCTGACCCCGGTGTGGGGTGGTGCGCCAGCCCCGGACCGCACCCTGGCCGGGATCCTGGCGGACGCCGTCGCCGCCGGACCCGACCGGGTCGCCGTCGTCGACGGCGACCGCACCCTCGACTACCGGGAACTCGACTCCCGGTCCGACTCCCTCGCCGCGCTGCTCGCCGCCCGCGGGATGGGCCCGGGTTCCGTCGTCGCGCTGTCGATCGCCCGATCCGTTGACTCGGTGACCGCGGTGTGGGCGGTCGCGAAGACCGGGGCCGCATTCGTTCCGGTGGACCCGAACTATCCGGCGGACCGGATCGAGCACATGCTCACCGACTCCGGCGCCGCCCTCGGACTGACCACGCGGGACCACCGGCGGCAGGTCCCCGACCTGGTCGACTGGCTCGACGTCGACGACCTCGACCGGCTCGCCGCCGCCGCACCAGACAGCCCCGCACCCGACGGCGGCGCGGCGGGACCGCGGCACGGGACCCGCCTCGACGACGCCGCCTACCTGATCTACACGTCCGGCTCGACGGGCGTCCCGAAGGGCGTGGTGGTCACCCACCGGGGTCTGGCGAACCTCGCCGAGGACGTCCGGGAGCGGTTCACGATCACCCCCGACTCCCGCACCCTGCACTTCTCGTCCCCAAGCTTCGACGCGTCGATCCTGGAGCTGCTGCTCGCTGTCGGCGCCGGCGCGACGATGGTGATCGCGCCGCCCGCCATCTACGGCGGCGCCGAGCTCGCCGAGCTGCTGCGCCGCCACCGGGTCACGCACGCGTTCATCACCCCGGCCGCGCTGGCGTCCGTCGACCCGACCGGGCTCGACGCCCTGCGCTGCGTGATCACCGGCGGCGACGTGTGCCCGCCGGAACTGGTCCGGCAGTGGGCAGTCTCACATACCCCGAGTCCGCGAGGAGTGCCCGGCCGGGTGCTGTTCAACGCGTACGGACCGACGGAGTCGACGGTGGTGGCGGGGATCAGCTCCCCGCTCGACCCCGACCGCCCGGTCACCATCGGCGGCCCCTCCCTCGGTAGCGGCTCGATGGTGCTCGACGAGCGGCTGCACCCGGTGCCGGTCGGGGTGACCGGCGAACTGTACGTGACGGGCCCGAGCCTGGCCCGCGGCTACCGGAACCGGCCCGGCACCACCGCCGAACGGTTCGTCGCCGACCCGTTCCGGCCGGGCAGCAGGATGTACCGGACCGGGGACCTGGTGCGGTGGAACCGGTTCGGGGAACTCGAGTACCTGGGCCGCAGCGACTTCCAGATCAAGATCCGCGGATTCCGGATCGAGCTCGGCGAGATCGACTCGGTCCTGCGCGGCGACCCGGCCGTCGCGTTCGCGGTCACCGCCGGGCACGCCCGGCCGTCCGGGGACACGGCACTCGTCGGGTACGTCCTTCCCGCCGACGGCGCGGCGGTCGACACCGCGGCCCTGCTGGCGCGCGCCGCGGACGCCCTGCCCGCGCACATGGTGCCCGCGGCGATCGTCGTCCTCGACCGGGTGCCGCTGACCCCGGCGGGCAAGGTGGATCGACGGGCGCTGCCGGAGCCCCGCTTCGACGCGACCGGCACCGAGTACCGGGAGCCGTCGACGGACACCGAGCGCCGCATCGCGGCCGTGTTCACCGACGTCCTCACCGCCGCCCGGGTCGGCGTCGACGACAGCTTCTTCGACCTCGGCGGCGACTCCCTGATCGCCACCAGGGTGATCGCGCGGACCAACGCCGCGCTCGGCAGTTCGCTGGGGGTGCTGGACCTGTTCGAGGCGCCGACCGTCGCGTTGCTCGCGCGGCGCGCCGGGGAGGCGGGCGGCGCGTCCCGTCCGGAACTGGTGGCGCGGGAGCACGTCGGGCCGGTGCCGGTCTCGATGGCGCAGCAGCGGATGTGGGTGGTCAACCAGCTCGACACGACGTCGGCGGTGTACAACATCCCGATCGCGGTGCGCCTGACCGGCGACCTGGACGTGGCCGCCCTGACCGCCGCGCTCGGGGACGTGGTGCAGCGGCACGCGACGCTGCGGACCGTCTTCCCGAACACCCCGACCGGGCCGGTGCAGCAGGTCCGGTCCGCTGCCGAGTCGACCCCCGACCTGACGCCGGTGGACGTGCCGGTCGACCGGCTGCGCCCGCGGGTGCGGGCGCTGGCAACCGCCGGGTTCGACGTGACCGCCGCCACCCCGCTGCGCGCGACGCTGCTGCGCATCGACCCGACCACGCACGTGCTGGTGCTGGTGGTGCACCACATCGCCGCCGACGGCCTGTCGATGGGGCCGCTGTCCCGGGATGTGCTCGCCGCGTACGCCGCCCGGGTTGCCAGCGCGGCGCCGGACTGGGCGCCGCTGCCGGTGCAGTACGCGGACTACGCGCTGTGGCAGCGGGCCCTGCTCGGGTCCGTCGACGACCCGGACAGCCTGATGTCCCGGCAGCTGCGGTACTGGACCGACGCCCTCGACGGCGCCCCGGAGGTGTTGTCCCTGCCCGCCGACCGGCCGCGGCCCGCGCAGGCGTCGATGCGCGGCGGCACCGTCGACGTCACCGTCGATCCGGTATTGCACCGGCGGCTGCACGCTCTCGCGCACCGGCACGGCACTAGCCTGTTCATGGTGCTGCACGCGGCGCTGGCGGTGCTGCTGTCCCGGTCCAGCGGAGAATCCGACATCTCGATCGGATCGCCGGTGTCGGGGCGGGGGGAGGCGGGCCTCGACGACCTGGTCGGCATGTTCGTCGGCACCCTGGTGCTGCGGGCACAGGTCGACCCCGCCGAACCGTTCACCGCGCTGCTGGACCGGGTCCGCGCCGGCGACCTGGCCGCGATGGGGCGGACCGACCTACCGTTCGAGATCCTCGTCGACGCGATGCACCCGACCCGGACCACGGCGCACTCGCCGCTGTTCCAGGTGATGCTGGTGCTGCAGGGCGCGGTCGAGGCGCACCTCGAACTGCCCGGCGTCGACGCCGACGTCACCGATGTGGACACCGGCACCGCGAAGTTCGACCTGCAGGTGATCGCCACCGAGCACACCGGCAGCGATGGGGAACCGGGCCCCCTCGACACCCAGTTCGCCTACGCCCGTGACCTTTTCGATCACACCACGATGTCGTCGATGGCCGACCGGTTCGTTCGCGTCCTCGAGGAGGTGGCCGCGGACCCGGAGGCCCTGGTCGGGGACCTGCGGACCGTCGGCGCGGACGAGCGGCGTCGGGTCGTGCAGGACTGGAACGACACCGCCGTCGCCGTCGACGGCGCCCGCACCCTCCCCGAACTGCTCCGGCAGCAGGTAGACCGGACCCCCGACGCGGTCGCGGTGGTCTTCGGGGACCGGTCCTGGACGTACGCCGCGTTCGCGGACCGGGTCGATGCGCTCGCCAGCGTGCTGCGCACCCGCGGGGTGGGGCCGGAGTCCCGGGTCGCGGTGGCGTTGCGCCGTTCCGACGACCTGCTCCTGGCGATCCACGCGGTGATCCGGGCCGGCGCCGCCTACGTGCCGCTCGACCCGGATCATCCGCCCGCCCGCACCCGGCATGTCCTCGACAGCGCGGCACCGGTGTGCGTGTTGACCGCAGGCGAGCACCGCGGCGTTCTGCCCGACACCGTGGACGTGCTCGACCTCGACACCCTCACCGCACCCGACACCGCCGCCGCCGACTTCCCGGTGCCGCACCCGGACTCGGCCGCCTACGTCATCTACACGTCCGGGTCCACCGGCACCCCGAAGGGGGTCACCATCACGCACCGGGCGATCGTCAACCGGCTGCGGTGGATGCAGGACGGCTACCCGCTCGACGGGTCCGATGTGGTCCTGCAGAAGACGCCGGTCACCTTCGACGTGTCGGTGTGGGAGTTGTTCTGGCCGCTGATGACCGGTGCCCGGCTGGTGATCGCCGCCCCCGACGGGCACCGCGACCCCGACTACCTGTCCCGGGTCATCGCCGCCGAGCACGTCACCACCGTGCACTTCGTGCCGTCGATGCTGGCGACGTTCCTGTCCGCCGCCCGACCCGAGGAATGTGCGGGGCTGCTGCGGGTGTTCACCAGCGGCGAGGCGCTGCCGCCCGCGACGGCCGAGGTGTTCCGCCGGTTCTGCGGCGCCGCCCTGCACAACCTGTACGGGCCGACGGAGGCGGCGGTCGACGTCACTGCATGGGAGGTGTCCGCCGCCGACACCACCGACATCCCGATCGGGGCGCCGGTGTGGAACACCCGCCTGTACGTGCTCGATTCGCGGCTGCACCCGGTCCCGGTGGGGGTGCGGGGCGAGCTGTACCTGGCGGGCGTGCAGATCGCCCGCGGCTACGTCGGCCGCCCGGACCTGACCTCGGACCGGTTCGTCGCCGACCCGTTCGGCGGCGCGGGCGAGCGGATGTACCGCACCGGCGACGTGGTGCGCTGGCTCGAACGCCCCAGCCGCGCCCCGGGGCACCCCAGCGCGGGCGTCCTCGACTACCTGGGCCGCACCGACTTCCAGGTCAAGCTGCGCGGCCAGCGCATCGAACTCGGCGAGGTCGAGGCCGCCCTCCTCGCGGCGCCCGGCGTCGCGCAGGCGGTGGCCGTCACCCACCACGACGACATCACCGGCGACTCCCTGATCGGGTACGTCGTCGCGGAGCCGGGCGTCGACGTGGACCCGGCGGCGGTGCGGGCGGCGGCGGCCGCCGAGCTGGCCGCGTACATGGTGCCCGCGCAGATCCTCGTCCTCGACGAGTTCCCGCTCGGGCATTCCGGGAAGCTGGACCGCCGGGCGCTGCCCGAACCCGAGTTTGTGCTGGCGTCGGCGGAGTTCGTCGCGCCCCGCAACCCGGTCGAGGAGATCCTCTGCGCCACCATCGCCGACCTGCTGGGCGCCACCCGGGTGGGGGTGCACGACAACTTCTTCGACCTCGGCGGCAACTCGCTGATCGCGGCGCGTCTGGTCGCCCGCGTGAACGGCGCGCTCGGTGCCCGGATCGGGGTGCGGGAGGTGTTCGACGCGCCGACGGTGGCGACGCTGGCGCTGCGGGTCGCGTCCGCGACCGCGGCCGCGGTGGACCGCCCGCCGCTGCGGCCGGAATCGGGGACCGCCCGCCCCGACCCGGCCCCGGTGGCGTTGGCGCAGAAGCGGATGTGGTTCGTCAACCAGTTCGACACCGCATCACCCGCCTACAACATCGCGATGGCGATCCGCCTCGACGGCGACCTGGACGTGCCAGCGCTGACGGCCGCGGTCGCGGACGTGCTGGAACGGCACGAGTCGCTGCGCACCCGGTTCCCGCTCGTCGACGGGACGCCGGTGCAGCAGGTGCGCCCCACCGACACCGTCACCCCGGATCTGACACCCGAACCGGTCGCCGAGACCGACCTCGAGGGTCGGATCGCCGACCTCACCGGGGTCGGCTTCGACGTCACCGCCGCGCCGCCGCTGCGCGCCCGACTGCTCCGCACCGGCGCCGACCGGCACGTGCTGGTGATCGTCGTCCACCACATCTGCGCGGACGGCTTCTCGATGGCGCCGCTGGCGCGGGACGTGATGGGCGCGTACGGCGCGCGCACGGCGGGACTGGTCCCGCAGTGGGCGCCGCTGCCGGTGCAGTACGCCGACTACGCGTCCTGGCAGCGGCGGGTGCTCGGCGACCAGGACGACCCGCAGTCGCTGATGGCGCGGCAACTGAAGTACTGGACCGCCACCCTCGACGGCCTGCCCGATCTGCTTCCGCTGCCCACCGACCGGCCGCGGCCCGCGACGCAGTCCCTGCACGGCGCCGAAGCTCCGTTCCGGATCGACGCCGACCTGCACCGACGGCTCGTCGCGATCGCCAGGGACCGCGGCACCACCGTGTTCATGGCGATGCACGCCGTCCTCGCGGTGCTGCTCGCCCGGTCCACGGGGACCTCCGACATCGTCGTCGGCACCCCGATCGCCGGCCGCGGCGAACCCGAACTCGACGACATGGTCGGCATGTTCGTCGGCACCCTGGTGCTGCGCAGCGCGGTGCCGGGGGACCGCTCGTTCACCGACCTGCTCGCGTCGGTGCGGGACCGCGATCTCGAGGCATTCCACCAGTCGGACCTGCCGTTCGAGCGTCTCGTCGACGCGCTCGCCCCCGGCCGCAGCACCGCGCACTCGCCGCTGTTCCAGGTGATGTTCGAGTTCCGCAACAACGAGCGGCCGCACCTCGAACTGCCCGGGCTGACGGTCAGCACGGTCGAGCAGGCCGTCACGATCGCCAACTTCGACCTGCAACTGACCTGCACCGAACAGTTCGACTCGGACGGCGCACCCGCGGGCATCGACGCCGGATTCACCTACGCCACCGACCTGTTCGACCCCGACACCATCGACGAGATGGCGCGCAGGCTGCTGCGCATCCTCGACGGTGTCACCGCCGACCCCGACGCGCCGGTCGGCGACGTCACGGTCCTCGACCCCGACACCGTCACCGCGCTCGCCCCGGTCCGGGGACCCGCCGGGGTGCGGGCCCGCACCCTGCCGGAACTCCTCGCCGCCGCGGCGGCTGCCAACCCGGACGGGGCCGCGGTGATCGACACCGACGACACCACCCGCAGCTACCGCGACCTGGACGCCGAATCGAACCGGCTGGCGCGGCTGCTGATCGGTCTCGGCGCGGGCCCGGAAGCGGTGGTGGCGGTCGCGGTGCCCCGCTCGCTGCGGTCCGTGCTCGCGGTGTGGGCGGTCGCGAAGACCGGGGCCGCGTTCGTCCCCGTCGACCCGCACTACCCGCACGACCGGATCCTGCACATGCTCGAGGACTCCGGTGCCGCGATCACCGTCACCCTCGACGCCCACCGCGGCATCGTGCCCGACGGGGTGACCGCCGTCGCCCTCGACGACGCGGCCACCGCCGCGGACGTCGCCGCCCGGCCCGCGGCCGCGGTCACCGACGCCGACCGCACCGCCGCGCTGCGCCTCGACCACACCGCCTACCTGATCTACACCTCGGGATCCACCGGCGTCCCGAAGGGGGTGATGGTCACCCACCGGGGGCTGGCGGACTTCGGCGCCGACGAACGCGTCCGGTACGCCGTCACCCCCGACTCCCGCACCCTGCACTTCTCGTCCCCGAGCTTCGACGCGTCGATCCTGGAACTGTTCCTCGCGGTCGGTGCCGCGGCGACGATGGTCGTCGCGCCGCCGCAGGTCGTCGGCGGCGCCGAACTCACCGATCTGCTGCGCCGCCGCCGCGTCACCCACGCGTTCGTCACCCCCGCCGCCCTCGGGTCGGTGGACGCGGACGCGCTGCCGGACCTTCAGTGCGTCGTCACCGGCGGCGACAACTGCCCGCCGGAGCTGGTCCGGCAGTGGGCCGTACCGCACGGAGTGCCCGGCCGGTCGATGTTCAACGCGTACGGCCCGACCGAGGCGACCGTCGTCGCGTCGGTGACCGGCCCGATGCACCCGGACCGGCCGGTGACGATCGGCCGCCCCCCGACCGGCGGCGCGGTCACCGTCCTCGACGACCGGCTGCACCCGGTGCCCGCCGGGGTGACCGGCGAGCTGTACGTCACCGGGCCCGCCGTGGCCCGCGGCTACCGGAACCGGCCCGGCACCACCGCCGAACGGTTCCTCCCCGACCCGTTCGATCCGGGACAGCGGATGTACCGGACCGGGGACCTGGTCCGGTGGAACCGGTCCGGTGAACTGGAATACCTGGGCCGCAGCGACTTCCAGGTGAAGGTCCGCGGGTTCCGGATCGAGCTCGGCGAGATCGAGTCCGCGCTGATGCGGCACGAGTCGGTGGCGCGGGCCGTGGTCACCCCGCACGTCGACGACACGGGCCGCACCCGCCTCGTCGGCTACGTGGTGCCCCGGGCCGACGCCACCGTCGACGCGGGGGAGGTGCTGGCGTTCGCCGAGACACTGCTGGCGCCGTACATGGTGCCCGCCGCGCTGATGGTGCTCGTCGACCTGCCCGTCACCCCGGTCGGCAAGCTCGACCGCCGGGCGCTGCCCGCACCCGACTTCACCGCCCGCGCCGCGACGCACCGCGCCCCGGACGGGCCGGTCGAGACGGTGCTCGCCGGGCTGTTCGCCGAGGTCCTCGGGGCCGACGAGGTCGGGGTCGACGACTCCTTCTTCGCGCTCGGCGGCGACAGCATCATGTCCATCCAGCTCGTCGCCCGCGCCAAGGAGTCGGGCGTCTATCTGTCCCCGCGGGACGTGTTCGAGCACAAGACCGTCGCCGCCCTCGCCGCGGCCGCGGAGACCGGCGACGTCCCGGCGCCCGCGCTCGAGGAACTGCCCGGCGGCGGGGTCGGGGACATGCCGCCGACCCCGATCGTGCGGTGGCTGCTCGAACGCGGCGGCGGCTTCGAGCGGATGTCGCAGCCGACCCTGCTGCGCGCCCCGGCGGGCCTGACCTCCCTGGAACCGCTGATCGCCACGGTCCAGGCGGTCGTGGACCGGCACGACATGCTGCGGGCGCGGCTGCGGATCGTGGACGGGGCCGCCGACGGCGACCCGGTGCTCGAGGTGCGGCCGGTCGGCGCCGTCGACGCCGCGACCTGCGTGCGGCGCGTCGCGGTGCAGGCGGCACCGGGGACCGACGAGTACGCGGCGACGGTCCTCGCCGTCCTCGACGCCGCGCAGGACCGCCTCGACCCGGCGGGCGGGGTGATGCTGCAGGTGGTGTGGCTGGACTCGGCGACCGGGGAGGACCGGCTGCTGGTGGTCGTGCACCACCTCGTCGTCGACGGCGTGTCGTGGCGGGTCCTGGTCCCGGACCTCGCGGTCGCGTGGGCGCACGTGACGGCGGGGCAGGAGCCGGCGCTGGCCCCGGTCGGCACGTCGATGCGCCGGTGGGCGCACGCCCTCGTCGACGCGGCGACCGGCCGCCGCGACGAGTTGGCGTTGTGGCGCGGCATGCACGACGGGCCCGACCCGCTGCTCGGGTCGCGGCCCCTCGACCCCGACGTCGATGTCGAGTCGACGGTCGCGCGGGTGACCGTCGAGGTGCCCCCGGCTGTCAGCGAGGCGGTGCTGACCGCGATCCCGGACACCTATCGGGGCAGTGTCACCGACGGACTGCTCACCGCACTGGCGATGGCGCTGACCCGCTGGCACCGGCGGCACGGCAGGGACGTGGACGCCGACACCCTGATCGGGTTGGAGGGGCACGGCAGGGAGGACCAGGTGGTCGGCGGCGCCGACCTGTCCCGGACCGTCGGCTGGTTCACCACCATCCACCCGCTGCGGCTGCGGCTGCCCGACCTCGACCTCGACGCCGCGTTCGCCGGGGCGGCCGCGGCGGGCGCCGCACTCAAGGCCGTCAAGGAGCAGGTGCTCGCCGTCCCCGACAACGGGGTCGGCTACGGGCTGCTGCGCTACCTGGACCGGGAGGCCGGGGCGGAGCTGCGCGGGCACCGCGCCCCGCAGGTCAGCTTCAACTATCTCGGCCGGTTCGCGACCGACCTCACCGACGACGGCGCGGACGCGATGTGGACCCCGACCGCGGACGTCGACATGCAGCGGGCGCAGGACCACGACCGCCCGGTCGCCGCGGCGCTGGACGTCAACGCCGTCACCACCCTCGTCGACGACCGCCCGGTGCTGCGGGCCACCTGGGCGTACCCGTCGGGGGTCCTCGACGATGCCGACGTCCGGGAGATCGCGGACCTGTGGACGGCCGCGTTGGCCGCGCTCGCCGGCCACGTCGCCGGGCCGGACGCGGGCGGCCTCACCCCCACCGACCTGGACCTGGTCGAGCTCGACCAGCCCGCCATCGACCGGCTCGAACGACGCACCCCGGACCTGCAGGACGTGTGGTCGCTGTCGCCGCTGCAATCCGGGCTGCTGTTCCACGCCGCGAGCGCCAGGGACGGCGAGGACGCGGCCGGCGAGCGCGCCGTCGACTCGTACACGGTGCAGCTGACCCTCGAGGTGCGCGGCGCGGACCCGGCGCGGGTGCGTCGCGCCGGGCAGGCGCTGCTGGACCGGCACCCGAACCTGCGGGTCGCGTTCGTCGCCGACGACACCGGCCGCGCGGTGCAGATCGTGCACCGGCACGTCGACCTGCCGTGGACGGAGATCGACCTGACCGGGCATCCGCCCACCGAGCAGGCCAGGGCGCTGGACCGGCTGATGACCGAGGACCGGGCCCGCGGCTTCGACATGGACACCGCGCCGCTGCTGCGCCTGATGCTGATCCGGCTCGGACCGGACGAGCAGCGGATCGTGCTCACCAACCACCACATCCTGCTCGACGGCTGGTCGATGCCGCTGGTGCTGCGGGACCTGCTGACCCTGTACGTCACCGACGGCGACGACCGGCAGCTGCCCCGGGTCCCGTCCTACCGCGACTACCTCGGGTGGCTGGCCCGCCGCCCGCGGGAGGAGTCCGTGCGCGCCTGGCGGGAGGCGCTGGCCGGGGTCACCGAACCGACCCTGCTCGGGCGGGGCCGCCCCACCGGACCGACCGCCGACGAGGTGCGCATCGACCTCGGCGCCGACACCGCGTCCGCGCTGCGCACCCTGGCCCGCGACCGCGGCACCACCGTGTCGACGATGATCCGCGCCGCATGGGGAATCCTGGTCGGCGAACTGACCGGCCGCGACGATGTCGTCTTCGGCGGCACGGTGGCGGGCCGGCCCCCGCAGGTGCGGGGCATCGAGACGATGGTCGGCCTGTTCATCAACACGCTGCCGGTGCGGGTGACCCTCGACCCACGCGAGACGCTGCTCGAACTGCTCACCCGGCTGCAGGCCGAGCAGGCCGATCTGCTCGACCACCATCATGTCGGCCTGTCCGACATTCAGACCGCGGCCGGTCCCGGCGCCGTCTTCGACACCCTCACCGTCTTCGAGTCGTACCCCGTCGACCGGGACGCGTTGACCGCCGCGACCGACATCGCCGGGATGCACGTGACCGGCATCCACGACACCGCGAACACCGCGCACTACCCGGTCGCGCTGATCGCCTCCGACGACGACGCGCTGACCCTGAAGGTGGAGTACTTCCCGGAACTGTTCGATCATGCACACGTCGAACGACTCGGCCGCCGCGTCGAACGCATCCTCACCACCCTGGTCGCCACCCCCGACCTGCCGCTGGCGCGGCTGCGGCTGCTCACCGCCGACGAGAACGCCGACCTGGTCCCGGCCAGGGGTCTGCCCGCGACCCCCCACCGCACCCTGCCGCGGATCCTCACCGACGCGGCCGCGATCGACCCCGACGCGATCGCGTTGCGCGATCCCGGCGCCGGTGGCGGCCGCTCGGTCAGCTACCGGGACCTCGACGCGACATCGAACCGGCTGGCGCGGCTGCTGATCGCGCGGGGCGCGGGCCCGGGGACGGCAATCGCGATGGGCCTGGCCCGGTCGGTGGAGTCGGTGACCGCGATCTGGGCGATCGCCAAGTCCGGTGCCGCCTTCGTCCCGGTGGACCCGAACTATCCGCCCGACCGCGTCACCCACATGCTCACCGATTCCGGCGCGGTCCTCGGCATCACCGACACCGCCACCGTGGACCGGCTGCCGGACCGGGTGATCTGGCTGGTCAACGACGGCCCGGACGCGGCCGAGCTGCTCGGCTCGGTGTCCGCCGCCCCGGTCACCGACGCGGACCGCCGGGCGCCGCTGCGCCTCGACGACACCGCGTACGTCATCTACACCTCCGGGTCCACGGGCACCCCGAAGGGGGTGGTGGTGCCGCACCGCGGCCTGGACAACTTCACCCGCGAACTGCAGCACCGGCTGCGCACCCACCAACACGGGCGCACCCTGCACTTCGCGTCGCCGAGCTTCGACGGCTCGGTCCTGGACTACCTGCTCGCGTTCGGTCCCGGCGCGACGATGGTGATCGCCCCGCCCACCGTGTACGGCGGCGCGGAACTCGCCGACCTGCTCGCGAGCGAGCACGTCACCCATTCGTTCGTGACGACCGCCGGGCTGGAGACGGTCGACCCGGCGGGCCTCGACGAGTTCACCGGTGTCGTGGTCGGCGGCGAGGCCTGCCCGCCGGAACTGGTGACCCGCTGGGTCGAGGCGTCACCGACCCGACGGTTCTTCAACGGCTACGGGCCGACCGAGGCGACGGTCATGGCCGACATCAGCGGCCCGCTGCAGCCCGGCCGACCGGTCGGCATCGGCGGACCGCTGCTCGGGGTGTCCGAGGTGGTGCTCGGGACCCGGCTGCAGCCGGTGCCGCCGGGGGTGCCCGGCGAGCTGTACCTGTGCGGTCCCGGCCTGGCCCGCGGCTACCACCATCGGCTCGGGTTCACCGCGGGCCGCTTCGTCGCGAACCCGTTCGGCGGTCCGGGGGAGCGGATGTACCGGACCGGGGACCTGGTGCGTTGGATCCCCGCCGATCCCGCCGAGGCGGGCGACGTGGTCGGGGTGACATCGACGGCGGGGGACCTCATCTACCAGCTGGAGTATCTGGGCCGCACCGACTTCCAGGTGAAGATCCGCGGCTTCCGGATCGAGCTCGGTGAGATCGACTCCGCCGTCGCCGCGCACCCGGACGTCGACTTCGCGGTCACCCTCGCCCACCAGGTGGGGGAGGCCACCCATCTCGTCGCGTACGTCACGACGCACGGCACCCGGCCGTCGGTGGCGGCCCTGCGCGAGTTCGTCCGCGACCGGCTGCCCGCGCACATGGTTCCCGAGACCGTCACGTTCCTCGACGCGATCCCGCTCACCCCGGTCGGGAAGCTGGACCGCTCCGCGCTCCCCGCACCAGATTTTGCTGCCGCACAGTATGTTCCGCCGTCCAGCCCGATCGAACAGACCGTCGCCGATGTCTTCGCCGACGTGCTCGGCGTCGACCGGGTCGGCGCCGACGACGACTTCTTCGACCTCGGCGGCAACTCCCTGATCGCGACCCGGGTCGCGGCCCGGGTCGCCGCGACCCTCGACAGCCCGGTCGGAGTGCGGGCCCTGTTCGAGGCGCGAACGGTGCGGGAGGTCGCGCACCTGATCGCGCACAGTACCGGCGGCGCCGACCGCCCCGCACTCGTCGCCGGGCCCCGGCCGGAGCGAGTGCCGCTGTCCGCCGCGCAGCAGCGGATGTGGTTCCTCAACCAGTTCGACACCGGCTCACCGGCATACAACATTCCGCTCGCCGTCCGCCTGTCCGGCGACCTGGACGTCGATGCGCTCGCGGCAGCGCTGCGCGACGTGCGGGCCCGGCACGAGACCCTGCGCACCGTGTACCCGCTCGGGGCGGACCGCGAGCCCGAACAGGTGGTGCTCGGCGTCGACGACGCCCCCGCCGAGCTGCCGGTGCGGCCGGTCACCGAGGAGGACCTCGCCGCGCGGCTCGCCGACTTCGTCGGCGACGGCTTCGACGTGACCGCGGCCGTCCCCGTCCGGGTGGCCCTGTTCGCGGTCGCGCCCACCCCGCTCGAGGACGTCTCCACCGAGCACGTCCTCGCGATCGTCGTGCACCACATCTGCGCGGACGGCTTCTCGATGACCCCGCTGGCCAGGGACGTGATGGCCGCGTACGGCGCCCGCGCCGCGGGAACGGCTCCCGGCGGGCAGCCGCTCGCCGTGCAGTTCGCGGACGTCGCGCTGTGGCAGCGGCGGCTGCTCGGCGACCCCGCCGACCCGCAGTCGCGGCACGCCGCCCAACTCGACTTCTGGACCACCGAACTCGCCGGGCTGCCGGAGGTGCTCGCGCTGCCGACGGACCGGCAGCGGCCCGCGCAGCGGACCCTGCGCGGCGGCCGGGTCCCGCTGCGCCTCGACGCCGACACCCACCGCACGCTGGCCGAGCTGGCCCGCACCGGCGGCGCGACGATGTTCATGACGATGCACGCGGCGCTTGCGGTGCTGCTGGCGAAGCTCACCGGCGCCGACGACCTCGCGATCGGCACTCCCGTCGCGGGCCGCGGCGACGCGGCGCTCGACGAGATGGTCGGCATGTTCGTCGGCACCCTGGTGCTCCGCAGCCCGGTCCCCGCCGAGCGCACCTTCCGGGAACTGATCGGGGAGATGCGGGCCCGCGACGTCGCCGCGTTCGAGCACACCGATCTGCCGTTCGAGGTGCTCGTCGACGCGCTCGCACCGGACCGCTCCACCAGCCACACGCCGCTGTTCCAGGTGCTCCTCGAGTTCCAGAACAACGAGCTGCCGACGCTGACGCTGCCCGGGCTGACCGTCACCCCGATCCAGCCCGACCTGCCGGTCGCCAAGTTCGACCTGCAGCTGACCCTCGCCGAGACGTTCACCGAGGACGGCGCCCCGGCGGGCATCACCGGCGCCCTCACCTACGCGAGCGACGTCTTCGACGAGGCGACCGCGGCGTCGATCGTGAACCGCTTCGGGCGGCTGGTGACGGCGCTGCGCGCCCACCCGGACCGGGCGGTGTCCGAGATCGACCTGCGCACCGCCGCCGAGCGGGACGCGATGGCCGCCGACTGGAACCTGCCGGGCAGGCCGACGCCCCGGACCACCCTCGCCGACGCGTTCACCGCCGCCGCGCAGGCCGACCCGGACGCGGCGGCCGTCACCGCAGGCCCCGACACCCTCACCTACCGGGAGCTGCGGGAACGGGCGAACCGGCTGGCCCGGGTGCTGGTCACGGCGGGCGCCGGCCCGGACACCCTGGTCGCGGTCGCGCTGCCCCGCGGCATCGACCTGGTCGTCGCGCTGCTCGCGGTGATCGAGTCCGGCGCCGGATACCTGCCGCTGGACGTCAGCTACCCGCCGGACCGGCTGGCATTCATGCTCGCCGACGCCGCGCCGGTGTGCACCCTGACGGCGTCCACCGACCTGGACCGACTGCCCACGGGCGACGTCCCGACCCTGCTGCTCGACGACCCCGCGGTGGCGGCCCGGGTGGCCGCCGCGTCCGCGGACCCGGTCACCGACGCCGACCGCCGCGCACCCCTAGCCCCGGAGTCCATCGCCTACGTCATCTACACCTCCGGGTCCACCGGCCGCCCCAAGGGTGTCCTCGTTCCGCACGCCGCCGTGCTCACCCTGTTCGAGAACACCCGCGACAGCTTCGGTTTCGGGCCGACGGACGTGTGGACGATGTTCCACTCCTTCGCCTTCGACTTCTCGGTGTGGGAACTGTGGGGTCCGCTGCTGCACGGCGGCAGGCTCGTCGTCGTCGACCACGACACCGCCCGCTCCCCGGAGCGGTTCCTCGACCTGCTCGAGCGGGAACGGGTCACGGTCCTGAACCAGACCCCGACCGCGTTCTACCAACTCGCGGAGGCGGACCGGACCGTCGGCGGCGCCGACACGGGGGCGGACGGCGGTGCCGACCTGCTGTCGGGCCTGCGGTACGTGATCTTCGGCGGGGAGGCCCTCGACTTCGCGCAGCTGCGCCGCTGGTACGCCCGGCACGGAGCGGCACAGCCGGAACTGGTGAACATGTACGGGATCACCGAGACCACCGTGCACGTGACCCGGCTGCCGCTGACCCCGGCGCTCGCCGCGGCGTCCTCGGCGAGCGTCGTCGGACGCGCGATCCCCGGCCTGCGGGTGACCATCCTGGACCGGCGGCTGCGCCCGGTGCCGCCGGGCGTCGTCGGGGAGATGTACGTCGCGGGCGATCAGCTCACCCGCGGGTATCTCGGCCGCCCGGACCTGACCGCGGGACGGTTCGTCGCCGACCCGGCCGGGACGCCGGGCACCCGGATGTACCGGACCGGCGACCTGGCGCGCTGGAGCCGCGGCGGCGAACTCGAATACCTGGGCCGCAGCGACATGCAGGTGAAGATCCGTGGCTTCCGGATCGAGCTGGGGGAGATCGAGGCCGAGATGCTCCGCGTCCCCGGCGTCGCCGCCGCGGTCGCCTCGGTCCACGACGACGGCGCGGGCCGGACCCGGCTCGTCGGCTACGCGGTTCCCGAGCCGGGCACCACCCTGGACCGCGCCGTGCTGCGCGAGCACCTCGCCGCCGAACTCGCGTCGCACATGGTGCCCGCCGCGTTCGTCGCGCTGGACCGGCTGCCGCTGACCGCGAACGGGAAGCTGGACCGCAAGGCCCTGCCGGAACCGGACTTCGGCGCCCTCGCTGGCGCGGGCCGGGCCCCGGCCAGCGGCACCGAGGCGACCGTCGCCGACCTGTTCGCGGAGGTCCTCGGGACCGGGGATGTCGGGGTCGACGACTCGTTCTTCGCGCTCGGCGGCGACAGCATCATGTCGATCCAGCTGGTCGCCCGGGCGAAGGACGCCGGGCTGACGTTGACGCCGCGCCAGGTGTTCGAGCACCGGACGGTGGCGGCGCTCGCGGAGGTCGCGGAGCTCGCGTCCGCGGACGACGGCGCGGTGCTCGCGGAGCTGCCCGGCGGCGGGATCGGCGCGTTCCCGGCGACCCCGATCACCCGGTGGTTCCTCGACCGGGCCAGCGGCACCGCCGATCTGGGTCGGTACACCCAGACGGCGCTGCTGACGCTGCCCCCGGACGCGACCGGGGAGCGGCTCGAGCGGGTCCTCGGCGCGGTGCTCGACCGGCACGACATGCTGCGGGCCCGGCTCGACCGGGCGACCGGCACCGTCGTGGTGCCGGAGCCGGCGACCGTCGACCCCGCCACGCTGGTGACCCGGGTGCCCGTCGACGCCGTCACCGGCCCCGGCTTCGAATCGGGCGCGGCGCTGGCGCTGCGCGACGCCGCCGGGCGGCTGGACCCGGAACGCGGCATCGTGCTGCGGGCGGTGTGGTTCGACCCGCCGACCGGCGCCGGGCGGCTGCTGCTCGTCGTGCACCACCTGGCCGTGGACGGTGTGTCGTGGCGGGTGCTGGTCCCGGACCTGGCGATCGCGTGGTCGCAGCTCGCCGCCGGGACGGAACCGGACCTGGCCCCGACCGGCACGTCGATGCGGACCTGGGCGCACGCCCTCGCCGGCACCGACCACAGCGCCGAACTCGACCACTGGGCGTCGGTGCTCGCCGGACCGGACCCGCTGCTCGGTGCCCGCGCCATCGACCCGGCCGTCGACGTGGCCGCCACCACCCGGCGGGTCCGGGTGCAGGTGCCGCCGGACGTCACCGAGGCGCTGCTGACCGCGGTCCCGGAATCGTTCCACGGCAGCGTCAACGACGGCCTGCTGACCGGGCTCGCGTTGGCGTTGACCCGCTGGCGCGCGGACCGCGGCCAGTTCCACGCCGACGCACTGATCACCCTCGAGGGCCACGGCCGCGAGGAGGACGCCGTCGGCGCCGGGTCGGCGGGCAGCGCGGACCTGGCCAGGACCGTCGGCTGGTTCACCACCATGTTCCCGGTCCGCCTCGACCTCACCGGCATCGACCTGGACGAGGCATTCGACGCGGGCCCCGCCGCGGGCGCCGCGATCAAGGCCGTCAAGGAACAGCTGCTCGCCGTCCCCGGGCATGGCATCGGCTTCGGGATGCTGCGGTACCCGGCGGCCGGCGACTCGCCGCTGGCCGACGCCCGGACCCCGCAGGTCGGCTTCAACTACCTGGGCAGGCTCGGCGGCGGCGCGAGCACCGACACCGACGACGGCTGGATGCCGGTCTCCGACGTCGACCTGGACGACGCCCCGAACCCCGCCCTGCCCGTCGCGAACGTCCTCGACGTCAACGCCGTCACCCTCGCCGGCCCCGACGGCCCCCGCCTGCGCGCCACCTGGGACTTCCCGTCCGGGGTGCTGTCGGCGGAGGAGGTCACCCTGCTCGCCGACCTGTGGGTGCAGGCGCTGACCGCCGTCGCCCGGCACGCCACCGACCCCGCCTCCGGCGGCCTCACCCCGTCCGACGTGCCACTCGTCGACCTGGACCAGCCCACCATCGACCGGCTCGAGCGCCGCTACCCGCAGCTGACGGAGATCTGGTCGCTCGGGCCGCTGCAGGCCGGGCTGCTGTTCCAGGCCCGGCTCACCGAGCACACCGTCGACCCCTACGTCGTGCAGCTGACCCTGGACCTGCGGGGCACCGTCGACGCCGACCGGCTGCGCCGCGCTGGCGAGGCGCTGCTGCAGCGGCACCCGAACCTGCGGGCCGCGTTCGAGGTGGAACCGGACGGCACCGCCGTCCAGGTGGTACCCGCGCGGGCCGCGCTGCCGTGGCGGGTCGTCGACCTGTCCACGATGCGCCGCGGCGTCGCCGAGGCCGAATTCGTCCGGATCCTCGACACCGACCGCACCACCGGCTTCGACATGACCGCGCCGCCGCTGCTGCGGATGCTGCTGGTGACCATCGCGCCGGGGGAGTACCGGCTGGTCCTGACCAATCACCACATCCTGCTCGACGGCTGGTCCACCCCACTGATCCTGCGGGACCTGCTCACCCTGTACGCCACCGACGGCGACGCGTCGGTGCTGCCGCGGGTGCGGCACTACCGGGACTACCTGCACTGGCTCGCCCGCCGCGACCGGTCCGGGTCCGAGCAGGTGTGGCGCGACTATCTCGGCGACCTGGGGGATCCGACGCTGCTCGCGCCGACCGCGCCGGGGCAGCCCGCCCCCGCCGGGTCCCGCGAGTACTCCCTGCGGCTGCCCGCCGAGGACACCGCGGCGCTGCACGAAACGGCCCGCGCCTGCGGCGTCACCGTCAACACCGTCGTGCAGGCCGCGTGGGGCGTCGTGCTCGGCGCGCTGACCGGCCGCGACGACGTCGTGTTCGGTGCCACCGTCTCCGGGCGGCCGCCGCAGATCCCCGGCATCGAGGAGATGGTGGGCCTGTTCATCACCACCATCCCGGTGCGGGTGACCCTGCGCCCCGGCGACACCCTCGCCGAGCTGCTCGAGACCCTCCAGGCCGAGCAGGCCGGCCTGCTCGACCACCACCTGCTCGGGCTGCCCGCCATCGCGCAGGCCGCGGGCCCCGGGTCGGTGTTCGACACCCTCACCGTCTTCGAGTCGTATCCCGTCGACCGGGCCGGGTTGAGCGAGGACACCGACATCGCCGGGATGCGGGTGGCCGGCGTCGACGGCCGCGACTCCGCGCACTACCCGCTGGCGCTGGTCGCCTCCGAAACCGACAGCCTGAACCTGAAATTCGAGTACTCCGACGCGTTCGGCCGCGGCGAGGTCGCGGTGATCGCGGACCGGGTGCACCGGGTGCTGCGACTGTTCGCGCTGCACCCCGACACCGGCGTCGCGCAGGCCCACGCCCTCGACGCGGTCGAGCTCGCCGAACTGCTGCCGGTGTCCGGGCCGACCGGCCGCTCGGTGCGCACCCTGCCGCAGATCCTCGCCGACGCGGCGGCCCTCGACCCGGACGCCGCCGCCCTGAGCTACGAGGGGCACACCACCACCTACCGCGACCTCGACCTCGAGTCGAACCGGTTGGCGCGGGTCCTGATCGGGCTCGGCGCCGGACCGGAGTCGTTCGTCGCGGTCGGCATCGCGCGGTCCCCGTCGTCGGTGCTGTGCATGTGGGCGGTCGCGAAGACCGGCGCCGCGTTCGTGCCGGTGGACCCGAACTATCCGCCGGAGCGGATCACCCACATGCTCACCGACTCCGGTGCCACCGTCGGCCTCGCGCTGACCGCGCACCGCGGCACCCTGCCCGAGTCGGTGCCGTGGCTGTACCTCGACTCCGACGCGGTCGCCGACCGGTGCGCCGCCGAGTCCGACGCCCCGGTCACCGACGCCGACCGGCGCGCCCCGATCGCCCTCGCGAACGCCGCCTACCTGGTGTACACGTCCGGCTCGACCGGCACCCCGAAGGGTGTCGTGGTCACCCACACCGGCCTCGACAACTTCGCCCGCGACCAGCTCGACCGGTTCGCCGCGGCGCCGGGATCGAGGACCCTGCACTTCTCGACGCCGAGCTTCGACGGCTCCGTGTTCGAGTACCTGCAGGCGTTCGGGGCGGGCGCGACGATGGTCCTCGCCCCGCCGACCGTCTACGGCGGCACCGAGCTCGCGCAGCTGATCAAGGCGGAACGGATCACCCACGCGTTCGTCACCACCGCCGCCCTGGCCACCGTCGACCCCGACGGGCTCGGCGAGTTCACGCACGTGGTGTTCGGCGGCGAGGCCTGCCCGCCGGACCTGGTCACCCGCTGGGCACCGGAGCGGTTGCTGCACAACGCGTACGGCCCCACCGAGACGACGGTGATGTCGAACATCAGCGACCCGATGTCCCCGGATCGGCCGATCACCCTCGGCGGCCCGATCCGCGGCGTGCAGGAACTGGTGCTCGGCGCGCACCTGCAACCGGTGCCGGTGGGCGCGCCGGGCGAGCTGTACATCTGCGGACTCGGGCTGGCCCGCGGCTACCACGACCGGCCCGGGTTCACCGCGGGACGGTTCGTCGCCAACCCGTACGCCCCCGGCGAGCGGATGTACCGCACCGGCGACATCGTCCGCTGGACGCGCAGCGTCGGCACCGGCGACTACACCCTCGAATACCTGGGCCGCAGCGACTTCCAGGTGAAGATCCGCGGCTTCCGGATCGAACTCGGCGAAATCGACGCCGCGATCATGGCGCACCCGGGCGTCGGGTTCGCGGTGACCGTCGCGGTGCCCGGCCCGTCCGGGGACACCGCCCTCGCCAGCTACGTGATGCCCGCGACCGGGCACCGCCTCGACCCCGCCGACCTGACCGCCGGACTCGCGCACCGCCTGCCCGCGCACCTGGTGCCCGCCGCGATCACCGTCCTCGACGAGATCCCGCTGACCCCGGTCGGCAAGCTGGACCGGGCGGCGCTGCCCCGGCCGGAATTCACGACCACCACCGGCGGGTACGTCGCCCCGACCACCCCCCTCGAGCGGTCCATCGCGGACGTGTTCGCCGACGTCCTCGGCGTGGACCGGGTCGGCATCGACGACGACTTCTTCGAGGTCGGCGGCAACTCCCTGATCGCGACGCGGGTCACCGCCCGCCTCGCGAGCGCCGTCGGCGCCACGGTCGGGGTCCGGGCCCTGTTCGAGGCGCCCACCGTCCGGGCCCTCGCCGCCCACATCGACGCGGGCGACCGCGACCGCGCCCGGCCCGCGCTGACCGCGGGCCCCCGCCCCGACCACATCCCGATCTCCCTCGCGCAGCAGCGGATGTGGTTCCTCAACCAGTTCGACACCACCTCACCGGCGTACAACATTCCGCTCGCCGTCCGGTTGACCGGCACCCTCGACGTCGCGGCGCTGCGCGCGGCGGTCACCGACGTGCTGGACCGGCACGAGTCGCTGCGCACCCTGTTCCCGGTCGTCGACGGCAGGCCGACGCAACGCATCGTCGGGACCGATGCGGCGCTGACCGAGTTCAGCCTGGAGCACTCGACACCGGGCGACCTCCCGTCGCGGATCACCGAATTCGCGGCCAGGGGCTTCGACGTCGGTGCCGCGGTCCCGGTCCGCGCCGCGCTGTACACCCTCGCCCCGCACGACCACGCCCTGGTCGTGGTGGTGCACCACATCAGCGCCGACGGCGTCTCGCTCGCCACCCTGGCCCGGGACGTGATGTCCGCGTACGTCGCCCGCAGCGCGGGCCGGGCCCCGGCGTGGGCGCCGCTGCCCGCGCAGTACGCCGACTACACGCTCTGGCAGCATCGCGTCCTCGGCTCCGAGGACGACGAGCAGTCGCTGCTCGCCCGGCAGTGGCGGTTCTGGCGGGACGCGCTCGACGGCCTGCCGGACGTGATCGTGTTGCCCGCGGACCGGCCGCGGCCGCTGCAGCAGACGATGCGCGGGGACCGGGTCGAGTTCGCGGTGCCCGCCGACCTGCACCGCGCGGTCACCGACCTGGCCCGCGGCGAGGGCGCGACCGTGTTCATGGCCGTGCACGCCGCCTACGCGCTGATGCTGGCCCGGCTCGGCGACACCGACGACATCGCGATCGGGACCCCGATCGCGGGCCGCGGCGACGCCGCGCTCGACGAGATGATCGGCATGTTCGTCGGCACCCTCGTGCTGCGCTCCCGGATCGACGCTGCGGAGTCGTTCACCGACTTCCTCGCCCGCGTCAAGGACTTCGACCTCGACGCGTTCGCCAACGCGGACCTGCCCTTCGAGCTGCTGGTGGAGAAGCTGAACCCGCCCCGGTCCACGTCCTATTCGCCGGTGTTCCAGGTGTCCCTCGAGTTCCAGAACGCCGAGACCCCGCACCTGGAGCTGCCCGGGCTGACCGCGGAGGCGATGGACCTGTCCACCCGGGTCGCGAAGGAGGACCTGGAGCTGATCCTCGCCGAACGGTTCGACGACGACGGCACCCCGGACGGCATGACCGCGGCGTTCGACTACGCCACCGACCTGTTCGACCCGGCGACGGTGCGCGCGCTCGCGGACCGGTTCCTGCGGATCCTGCGCGCGGTCACCGCCGACCCGGCCTGCCCGGTCGGCGACGTCGGCCTGCTCGGCGCCGTCGAACTGGCCGAGTACGCGCCCGCGCACGGGCGGACCGGCGGCACCCCCCGGCTGTGGCCGGACCTGCTCGCCGACGCGGCCGCCGTCGACCCCGATGCCGTCGCGTTGACGTTCCGGGACCGCCGGGTCAGCTACCGGGAACTCGACGAGCGGTCCAACCGTCTCGCCCGGGCCCTGATCGCCCGCGGCGTCGGGCCGGAGACGTTCGTCGCGCTCGGGCTGTCCCGGTCGCTGGAGGAGGTGCTCGCGATCTGGGCGGTCGCGAAGGCCGGTGCCGGCTTCGTCCCGGTGGACCCGACGTACCCGACGGACCGGATCGAGTACATGCTGCGGGACTCCGCCGCGGTCCTCGGCCTGACCGTCCCCGACCACCGCGACGGGCTCCCCGACACGGTGTCGTGGCTGGTCCACGACGACGCGCTGCGCCGGGAGCTGGACGCCCTGTCCGCGGACCCGGTCACCGACGCCGACCGCGTCGCCCCGCTGCACCTGGCGCACCCGGCGTACCTGATCTACACGTCCGGGTCCACCGGCCTGCCCAAGGGTGTCATCGTCACCCACCGCGGCATCGCCAACCTGACGGCCGAGGAACACGACCGGTTCCGGGTGACACCGGACTCCCGGGTCTCGCACCTCGCCTCGCCCAGCTTCGACGCCTCCGTGTTCGAGTTGATGATGGCGTTCGGTGCTGGCGCGCACGTGGTGATCGTGCCGCCCACCGTGTTCGGCGGCACCGAGCTGGCGGACCTGCTGCGCCGCGAACGGGTCACGCACGCGTTCATCACCCCGACCGCGCTGGCGTCGATGGACGACGACGGGCTCGACGACCTCGCCGTGCTCGCCGTCGCCGGCGAGGCGTGCCCGCCCGAACTGGTCGCCAAGTGGGCCCGGAACCGGCACATGTTCAACGGCTACGGCCCCACCGAGACCACCATTCAGGCCAGCGTCAGCGAACCGATGAGCGCCGACCGGGCCGTCGACATCGGCCGCCCCGCGATCGGGTTCGAGGAGATGATCCTCGACACCCGGCTGCACCCGGTCCCGGTGGGGGTGCCCGGCGAGCTGTACATCGCCGGGCCGGGTCTGGCCCGCGGCTACCACCATCGCCCCGGGCTGACCGCGGGCCGGTTCGTCGCCAACCCGTTCGGCGAACCCGGCACCGGGATGTACCGCACCGGCGACGTCGTCCGGTGGCGGGCCGTGCCCGACCGCCCGGCGACCGACGGCACGGCCGGGGCCGACGGGGCGACCAGGTACGTGGTGGAGTACCTGGGCCGCAGCGACTTCCAGGTGAAGGTGCGCGGGTTCCGGATCGAGCTCGGCGAGATCGACACCGTCCTGTCCGGGCATCCGGCGGTCGGCTTCGCCGCCACCCTCGGCTACACCGGACCGTCCGGCGCGACGATGCTCGCCGCGTACGTCGTCGGCGTCGACGGCCTGCGCCCGGACCCGGGGGAGCTGCGCGCCTACACCGCGGCGCGGCTGCCCGCGCACATGGTGCCCGCCGCCGTCACCGTCCTGGACCGGGTCCCGATGACCCCGGTCGGCAAGCTGGACCGTCGCGCGCTGCCCGCGCCGGAGTTCGGCTCCCGCACCGACCTGTACCAGCCGCCCGCCACCGCAACCGAACGCGCCGTCGTCCAGATCTTCGAGGAGGTTCTTGAGGTCGAGCGGGTGGGGGCGGTGGACAGCTTCTTCGACCTCGGTGGCAACTCGATCGTCGCGACCCGCCTGGTCGCGGAGATCCAGTCCCGGCTCGGTGTGCGGTTGCCGCTGCAGGCGGTGTTCCTGGACCCGACGCCGCGCGGGATCGCGCTCGCCGTCGACGAACCCGGCGGTTCCGCTCCCGTCGACCGGGCCCTCAGCGTGCTGATTCCGCTGCGCACCCAGGGCAGCAAGGCGCCGCTGTTCTGCATCCATCCCGGGATCGGGCTGTCCTGGGGCTACTCCGGGCTGATGCGGCACCTGTCCGCGGACCGCCCCGCGTACGGGTTGCAGCTGCCCGTCCTCAGCGGCGGCCCGCACATCACCTCGGTCACCGACCTCGCGGCCCGCTACGTGCGGGAGCTGCAGGCGGTGCAGCCGCACGGGCCGTACCACCTGCTCGGCTGGTCCCTCGGCGGGGTGATCGCGCACGCGGTCGCGGTCGAACTCCGCTCGCGCGGTGAGGAGGTGGCGACGCTGGCGATCATGGACAGCTACGTCGAGGCCGACGACGACACCCCCGACACCCTCACCGTCGGGGAACTGCTGCACGGCCTCGGCATCGAGGACCTGCCCGCGGGCGACGACGACCTGACCTACGAGCGGGCGGTCGAGCTGCTCGACGAATCGTTCGGACAGGACACCGGCCTGACCGCGGAGCACCTGCACCGGATCAACGCCGGATTCACCGACTCGACGCGCCTGATGCGGGCGTTCCGGCCCGACGTGTTCGACGGCGACCTGCTGTTCTTCCGCGCGGGCCGGTCCGCGACCGGGGACCACTCGCCGCAGGAGTGGCGCGGCGCCGTCACCGGCGGCATCCGGGAGGTCGAGGTGGACTGCGAGCACAACCAGATGATCGAACCGGAGGTCCTCGCCGTCGTCGGGCCCGTCCTCGACGAGTATCTGGCGACGCACCACGCGCCGTGACGACACGGAAGGTACGCGATACAGTGGTGGCACCCGAGGAGGCCGCCATGCTCGCCAACAAGGATCGCGTCCGCGACTCCATCCACGCCCTGTCCGACGAGGACCTCGTCGAGCTCGTCGCCGCGGAGATCTCCCGGCGGCCGACCCTGCGACCGGTCCGCGACGACGTCACGGCGCTGCTCGCGATGAGCCCGACGCTCGCGCTCCACCACGAGCGGGTGGTGACCAATCCCGCGGCCGCGGCCGTCGCCCGCACCCGAATCGTCACCGACGCCCTCGGCGCGATCGTCGACGCCAACGAGATGCTCGACTCCACGACCGTCAGCCGGGTGCTCGGCCGATCCGCCACCAGCCGCAACACCGCAAGTCGCCTCACCGCGTCGGGCACCGTCGTCGCGCTGCCCGTCGGCGGGCAAAAGCTCTATCCGGCCTTCCAATTCGATGCCGCGCGCAAGCGGGTGCTGCCGATCGTCGCCGAGATCAATGCCCGCCTCGGCGCGAAGGATGACCCGTGGGGCGTCGCCTCCTGGTGGCTCACCCCGACCGCGTTCGCCGATGACCCCCGCCCGCCCGCCGAGCTCGCCGCCGCCGGCGGGCACGACGAGGACCTGCGCGACATGGCCGATGACCTGACCGCAGACTGAGCCGCGGCGTGACCTACCCGGATCCACCCGTACCGCTTCCCGCCGCCCGGATCACCACGATCGCGGCGGGTACCTCCCTCTGGCGGATTCACAGCGCCGCCCGCGGCGCGGCCGACCTGAATCCCACCCCCCGGCCGCGACCACGCGTCGGAGGCCGGTACGACAGTCTCGACGGCTCGTATGCCTACCTGTACGTGGGCGACAGCCCGGCGGCCGCCGTCGCCGAGACGCTGTGCCGGAGCCTGCCCGTCGGCCAGTCACCCCGACTGATCCCGCGCGTGCGGATCGCGGGCCGGGTGCTGAGCGAACTGCAGACCACCCGCGCGGTGCGGGTGGTCGACCTGACCGGGACCGGGGCCGCCCGGATCAACGCCGAAGTGTGGCTCACCAAATGCGATCCGTCCGGCTACCTCCACACCCGGCGATGGGCTGCGGCCATTCTCGCCGCCAACCCGGACGCCGACGGCATCGGGTTCCGGCCCCGACACGACGAGAACACGCTGTCCTGGATGCTCGCCGCACCCCCGGACGTGCCCTCGCATCCGGCCGTCGTCGCGGTCGGCGGCGTCATCCCGTTGGACTCGGCCGACGGCCACCACCTGCTCGGCGCCCTGCTCACCCCGCACAACGCCGCGCTCGCACCCTGACGCCGTAATGAATTCCGTTGCGCGAACGAATAACCTGGCAGGACCATGCTTCATGACCAAGGGGAGGACATGATGAGTACTCGACTCGTGCGCCGGGCGGCCGCCGCGGCCGCCGTCACTGCCGGGCTGGCCACCGCGACCGTCGTCGGGGGAGTCGGGGTTGCGGCCGCGGACCCGGCACCGACCTCGACGACGATGACCTGCTCCAGCGCGAATCCGCTGTTCTGGGCGCCGCCGTTCACCTGGACCGTGCACGCCGCGTCGGGGGAGTCCCGCCCGCCGGGCGGCGAACTGGAACCGGCGATCCTGCTCAGCGGCGGCAACGAACTGCCGACGCCGCCCGGCGGCCTGATCCCGAGCATCGGCCCCAACTGGTACGGCACCCGCGTCCTCGTCGACTGGCACAACACCACCACCGGCGCCTCCGGCCGCAGCGTCAGCGACGAGGCCGCCTGGCAGCAGAAGCCGGGCATCCCGATCAACCGCACCTGGACCGGCGTCGGGACCGTCGACTTCACCGTCACCGTGCAGACCGGCGCGGGCTGGTGGTTCGTCAATCCGCAGAACGCGGTGTGCACCGGCACGATCGCGGTGGTGCCGGGGCGCGGCTGACCATGGCCGATCCTGTCGGAAGCTCGACTTCCGCAGACTTTAGAAGTAGTTTAGATGCATGACGGTGGATGAAGTGTCGTTCTCCGACCTGCAACTGCGAGGGAAGGCGACGGTCGAACGGTTGCGGCGTTCGACCGCCCAGTCGCTGCTGGTGCGCCGTCGCGACGCCGAGGACCTGGTACTGACCACGGCGGCGCGGGCCGAGCTCGAGCACACCGCGGCGTCGGTGACGACGCGGATGTTCGTGGCGGTGATGCAACGTGACCCGCGGGCACGGGAGGTGGTGACCGATGTGCTGCCCGAGGTGTTCCCGTGGGTGGCGTTCCTGCCCCGCGACGACGTGCAGGAGTTCATCGTCGAGCTGGTCGCCACTTTGCGGGCGGCCGAGTCGCTCGACAACCCGACCCCGGTGGTGCACGTGATCGACGCCTGGCGGCACACCGCCGAAGCGTTCGCCGACCCAGAGCTGGCCGCGATCCTGGCCGCGGACACCGGCGACGACCTCGGCGAGGTTCCCGCGCCCGGCGACCCTGCGTGAGCCCGAAACGCGGCGACCGGGTCGCCCCGCCAGCGGACCCGGCTGGCGGGTGGGAGCTGCGGTTCGCCACCACCGACGCGGTCAAGGGCTGGGAGGCGCTGTGTCAGCAGGCGCAGGCGAACACCCTCGCCTGCTGGCGCGAGCTGCGGTCGCGTCCGGACACTCCCGCCCCGACCTCGCGACACCATCAGCTCAAGGGCTCGCTGGCGACCGCCGTGCACGGTGGGTCGGTGATGGAGCAGTGGCAGTACGAGGTCACTGCCGGCGGCCGCTTGTGGTATCTCGTCGATCCCGGTCGGCGCACCCTGTGGTTCAAGGCCGCGGGCACCGGACACCCCAAGGCCACGGAGTAGGACGATCTCCAGGCCGTGGGGCACGGCGCCCACGGCATGCCAGGAACGCAAGCGGCACAGACGCGTTAGCCTACAGGTATGCCCATTCGACTCGAGAACGTCGGCATCGCGGTCCGGGACCTCGACGAGGCGGTCGGCTTCTTCACCGACCTCGGCCTGACCGTCCTCGGGCGGGACACGGTCAGCGGCGAGTGGACCGACACCGCCGTCGGCCTCGACGGCAACCACGCCCGCATCGCGATGCTCCACACCCCCGACGGCACCGGACGCCTCGAACTCTTCGAGTACCTGCACCCCGATCCGATCGAGACGACACCCACCCGCCCCAACGAGATCGGCATGCACCGCGTCGCGTTCGCCGTCGACGACCTCGACGCCGCCCTCGCGACCGCCGCCCGGCACGGCTGCCACCCCCTGCGCGGCGTCGCAACCTACCGGGATCTCTACCGGCTGACCTACGTCCGCGGCCCCAGCGGCATCATCGTGATGCTCGCCGAGGACCTGACGCGCAGCGCCGCCCGCGACTCCTGAGCGTGCCGATCACGGACCTGGCACGGCGAACCGGTCAAGCAGGCGGTCAATCGCGGTGCAGTCCTGCAGGAATCGGCGCCGGTCGGGGTCGGCGGCGACCTCGCGCAGCATCGCGTCGGCGCCGGTCACGTTCTCGGCGTGCAGGATCGCCGACCACACCGACAGGTCGGTGGCGGTGAACGCGTCGACACCGGCGCGCAGCGCCGCGATCAGCGTGCCCCGGTCGCGGGCGTCGAGCCCCGCGTGCACCAGCACGAGCAGCTCCGCCGCCACCGACGCGTGCGCGCACTCGTCGCGGCGGTGCAGCGCGATGGTCGCCCGGTGCACCGGCTGGACCGTGTCGTCGTCGGCAATCAACGCCAGGTAGTCGCCGATCGACGTCTCCGCGACCGTCGCGTACGCCAGCGTGGTCAACGCGGCGGCGCGGGGCGTGTCCGCCGCGGCGACCGCGTCCCGGTGCCTGCGCACCAGCAGCGCGTCGGGGAGCGCCGCGTCCGGGAGCGGCCATCCGCGCCTGCGCCGGACCAGCGCGGACCCGTTCAGGTGCATCAGCGTGTGATATTCCTCGTCGACCATCGCCTGCAGCACCGATGCCCGCGCCGTGTCGGACAGGCCGGTGCCGAACGCATCCCGGAACAGCAACCCGAAACCCGGTGTCACCACGTCCTGCTCGACGTCCATCACGTTCTTGTTGTAGGCGATCCACGCCCACGACCGGATCCGGGCCCGCGCGGTCCCGTCGAGCCCCTCGTACACCGGATGCCCGGTGAACGGCAGCAGCGCCGCCGGGTAGTCGGCGCGGGCCGGGTCGAACAGGTCGTCCATCGTCGGCCCGTCCAGGTCGGGTTCGGTGCGCCGCACCGTCGCCCGCCGCGGCCAGCTCCGGACCAGGCCGCGGATCACCGCCGTCTCCACCGGATCGGCCGGATCGTGGGCGGGCAGCCTGCCGGTCATCGGACCGTCCCCTCGAACAGGCGCGCGCACAGGTCGGCGTACCCGGCGGCGTGGTCGGCGAGGGGTGCGCCCGCGTCGGCGAGCAGGCCGGCGAAGTCGCCCGGGTCGGCCGCCGCGGCGGCCGACAGCCGGGACACCGCCCGCGCCAACGCCTCCCGCGCCGCCGCCGCGCCCGGGTTCGCGACCTGCACGTCCCGGTACACCTCTGCGGTGCCGCCGGTGATCCGCGCGAGCAGCGCCGACAGCACCGCGAACGGCGGCGGCGCCAACGCGGCCGTCTCGTCGGCGTCCACCCCGAGGTCGGCCAGCGCCAACCCGAACGAGAGCACCGCGGCGTGGGTGAGGGCCTGCATCGCCGCGCACACCCGATCGTGCCGGTCCGCGGTCGTCGGCCGCACCCGCGCGCCCCACGACCGCAGCTCCGCGAGCACCGTGTCCGCCGCGCCGCCGCCGCGGTGGATCACGGCCGCGACCGGGCGTCCCGGCATCGCCAACGACGGCGCGAACATCGGGTTGATCCCGAGCACCGCGACCCCGTCGCCCCAGGGGAGGGAATCGACCCGGTCGGCGAACCGGGACTTCACCGACAGGGTCTCCACCAGCACCGACCCGGGCCGCAGCAGCGGGGCCACCGATGCGGCCGCCGCCAGCGCCACCCCCTCCGGGACCGCGAGGACCAGCACGTCCGCCGAGCGGATCAGCCGCTGCACCGGTGGCGGCGGGCGACGGATGTCGCCGCCGGGACCGTCCCGGACGTCGACCGCGACCACCGACGCGCCGTCCCCGGTCCACGAGCGCGCCAGCAGCGCCCCGACCGCACCCGCACCGCCGGCGACGACCACGGTCCTGCCCGCGGCCGGACCGGTCACGGCCCCTCGCCGGCCACGGACAGGCACCGCCGCATCGACAGCGCCTTCACCATCGTCTCCTCGAACTCGTCCTCCGGGTCCGACAGCGCGACGATCGCGCCGCCGACCCCGAACGTCACCGTCGCGCCCGCGGCGACCATCGTGCGGATCACGATCGAGAAGTCCGCGGTCCCGGACAGCGAGAAGTAGCCGATCGCACCGGAGTACACCCCGCGCGGGCCCGCCTCGAGCTTGTCGATGATCTCCATCGTCCGCACCTTCGGCGCCCCGGTCATCGACCCGCCGGGGAACGCGGCCCGCACGCACGCCACCGTCGACGTCCCCGCGCGCAGGGTGCCGCGCACCGTCGACACCAGCTGATGCACCGGGGTGTACGTCTCGACGTCGAACAGCGACGGCACGTGCACCGACCCCGGAACACACACCCGGGACAGGTCGTTGCGAACCAGGTCGACGATCATCAGGTTCTCGGCCCGGTCCTTCTCGCTGAGCAGCAGGTCGCGGCGCAGCGCGCGATCCAGGTCCGGGTCGGCCGAGCGGGGGCGGGTGCCCTTGATCGGTTTCGACTCCACCGTCCGGTCCGCCCGCACCCGCAGGAAGCGTTCCGGGGACGCGCTGAGCACGGACGCGCCCGCGAACTGCAGCAACGCCCCGTACGGCATGGGGCTGATCTCCCGCAGGCACGAGTACCCGGCCAGCGGGTCGAGGGCGCGGTGCACGGTCGCCGCGTTGGTCAGGCACACCTCGTACGTCTCGCCGGACCGGATCTCCGACATGCACTGCTCGATCAACCGCAGGTAGGTGTCCCGGTCGTGCCGGAACACGATCGGCACGTCCGCGGCCGCGGGCACCAGCGGGGGAGCGGCCGCGGGGGCACCGCCCGCACCGCCGCCGTCGGCGACGTCGACGACGGTCGCGGCCGTCTTCCGCAGCCAGCGGTCGGTGTCGGGGTCGGCGGTCCCGTCGTCGAGGGCCAGCAGGTGCACGCACCCACCGTCGTGGTCGACGACCACCGCCCGGTCCGCGAACACGACGGCGGCGTCGTCCCGTTCGGAGGCGTGCGCCAGCTGACCGCAGGTGTCGGCCTTCAGCTCGTACCCGAGATAGCCGACGTAGCCGAGGCAGAAGCCGAACGGCAGGTCCGACCGGGGCGGGACCGCGCGCACCCGCAACTGCTCCTCGAGGTAGTCGAACAGGGTGCTCCGCACCTCCTCCGTCGATCCGTCCGAACGATGCACCCGCACCGTCGTTTCCGTCACCCGGTAGGTGACGTACTCGGCGCGCGGTCCGGAGGCATCGCCCAGCACGGAGAACCGGCCGTCGGCGGAGGCCGCGGCGGACCCGTCGAGCCAGAATCCGTTGGGCCCCGCCGCGAAGAGCCGCGCGTACAGCGCCTCCGCGTCGACGGCCCGGTCGACGCGGACGCTGCGCACCCGGTACCGGTGATCGGGCACCGCGGCGGCGGGCTCGGGATCGGGCGGGCGGGCTGGCGGCCGCGACCGGATCGGTGTCAGCGCCGCGAAGTTGCCGAGCAGGGCGCGTCCGTGCTCGGTGCAGATCGACTCCGGATGGAACTGCACCCCCCACAGCGGTCGCTCCCGGTGCCGCACGCCCATCAGCACGCCGTCCTCCGCCCACGCCGTCGGCGCGAGGTCCGGCGGCAGGTCGACCGCCGCCAACGAGTGGTAGCGCACCGCACGGAACGGCGACGGGAGGCCAGCGAACAGGTCGCTACCGTCGTGCCGGATCACGCTGATCCGCCCGTGCCGCGGCTCCGGCGCCGCGATCACCCGCCCCCCGAACAGGTGCACCAGCCCCTGATGCCCGAGGCACACCCCGAGCACCGGCAGGCCGCTCTCCCGCAGCGCCTGCGCGCTGATCCCGAAGTCCCGGAATCGGTCCGGCCGGCCCGGCCCCGGCGAGATCACCACATTGTCGAAGTCCGACAGCCGCACCGACGCCCAGGACGCGTCGTTTGTGAGCACCGTCGGCGGTTGCCCGTTCACCTCGGCCAGCAGCGCGTAGAGGTTGTAGGTGAACGAGTCGTAGTTGTCGATCAGCAAGGTCCGCATCGCGCCCCCTCAGTCCCGATCGGACTCCGGCACCAGGACCGAGCCGGGTGCCGCCTCGGCGATCACCCGGTCCTCGACCCGGCAGGTCTCCGCGATCAGCAGGTCGTACACCGCTCGAAGAAACTGGGGCGACAGGTCGTGGCGCGCTGCGTAGCTGCGCGCGTGCTCGTGCACCGCCCCCATCCGGTGCGGCTGCACCACCGGGATCGAATGCCGCCGTTTCACCAGGGCGATCCGGGTGCAGATCTCGATTCGCTCCCGGATCGTGTCGAGGAGTCGGTCGTCGACGCCGTCCAGTTCGGCCCGCAGGCCCGCCAGCTCACCGTCTCCGGGACGAGCATTCACACCGGCCGAATCACTCATGCTCGGTACCACCTTGCGCTGTCCGAAACAGATTCCCGACCAGTTCGATGCTGCCACCGTTTCCCGGTGGCCGCGGCCCGAGCCGGTTACCCCCAGGTCACGATTCGCAAACCCTGCGCGCGGTCACCGCACCCGCAGGCGCTGCCCCGGCGCCAACTCCACCGCCCTCATGCCCTCGGCGGCGACCCGGCGGACCAGGTCGCCGCCCGGCTCGGTGAACCGGCGCGGCCGAACCGCGTCCATCCCGATCGGCCACAGCGTCCCGAAGTGCACCGGCACCGTCAACGCCGCGGACACCAGCCGCGCCGCCCGGGACGCCGACGCCGGATCCAGATGTCCCGGACCGAGATTCGGCCCCCACCCGCCCACCGGCAGCAGCGCGAGATCGCAGGCGGGCACCCACGCCGCGATCCCCGGATCGAGCGCGGTGTCGCCGGCAAAATAGGTGGTCACCGCCCCCTCGATCACGTACCCGACCGCCCGGACCCGCGGACCCCGCGGCCACCGCCGCCCGTCGTGGTCGGCGGGCACCGCCCGCACCGTGACCGTGCCCACCGTCGCCTGCTCGCCCGGCGCCAACTCGACCAGCCGATCCCCGAATCGGCGCAGTCCGGCAAACGCGTCCACCGCCCCGCGCGGCACCACGATCGGGACCCGCCCGTCGAGCAGCCGCAGCGACGGAACGTGGGTGTGGTCGGCGTGCAGGTGGGAGAGCAGCACCGCGTCCGGCCGGGTCGGGGGATCCGCCCCGCGCAGCGGGTCCGGTCCGCGGCGCCGCCGCAGATGCCCGACGCGGGAGGTGAGCACCGGGTCGGTCAGCAGCGTCGTCGGCCCGTCCTCGAGCAGGACCGTCGCGTGCCCGACCCACCGGACCGCGGCCGACGGACCGCGCGCGGACGCTCCCGCCGCGCGGTCAGTCACGCGAAAACACCATCGCCTCGTCTGTCACCGGGCCGTACCGCAACGCCAGCACGTCGAGCGGATAGTTCTGGTGCAGCCGCCACGGCGCGCGGTCGCCCTGGCGGGGGAACCGGTCGATGCCGCGCCGGATGTACCCGGAGCTGAAGTCGATCGCGGGCAGGCGCCGCATCGCGGGATCCCCGGTGCCGGGCGTGCAGCGCCGATACCCGTGCTCACTCATGTGGGCCAGCAGCCGGCAGACGTAGGTGGCCGTCAGATCGCATTTGAGGGTCCACGACGCGTTGGTGTACCCGATGCAGAACGCCAGGTTGGGCACCCCGCCGATCATCATGCCCTTGTAGGCCACCGTCGACGACAACGCCACCTCCGCCCCGTCGACGGTCAGGGTGAGGCCGCCGAGCGGCAACAGGTCGAGCCCGGTCGCGGTCACCACCACGTCCGCGGGCAGCTCCGCACCCGACCCCAGCCGGATCCCAGTCTCGGTGAACGACTTGACGGTGTCGGTGACCACCGACGCCGACCCCGACCGGAGGGCCGCGAACAGGTCCCCGTCCGGGACGAAGCACATCCGCTGATCCCACGGGTCGTATCGCGGCGTGAAGTGCCGCAGGTCGAAGCCGGGTCCGAGCGCCGACCGCACCCCCCTGCGCAGCAGCCCCTTCACCACCTCCGGCCTGCGCCTGCTCAGCTCGTAGAACACCGCCATCCGCAGCACGTTCTTCCACCGGATCAGCGGGTAGACCCACCTGTCCGGCAGCACCGTCCGCAGCCGCCGCGCCAGCGTGTCCCGCGCGGGCAACGACAGCACGTAGCTGGGGGAGCGCTGCAGCATCGTCACGTGCGCCGCCCTCGCCGCCATCGCGGGCACCAGCGTCACCGCGGTCGCGCCGCTGCCGATGACCACCACCCGCTTGCCGGTGTAGTCGAGCGTCTCGTCCCAGTGCTGCGGGTCCGCGACCGCGCCCCGGAACCCGTCCATGCCGGGGAACCGCGGACGATACCCGCCGCGGTAGTCGTAGTAGCCGCTGCACACGAACAGGAACCCGCAGGTGAACTCCACCGGGCCGTGGTGGTCCGCGGTGACCGTCCAGCGGGCCGTCGCCGAGTCCCACCGGGCCGCAACCACCCGGTGCCCGAACCGGATCCACTCCTGTACGTCGTACTCCGCCGCCGTCTCCCGGACGTAGTCGAGGATGGCGGCGCCGTCGGCGATCGCCATCGCATCGGTCCACGGCCGGAACGAGTAGCCGAGGGTGTACATGTCGGAGTCCGAGCGCACCCCGGGATACCGGAACAGGTCCCAGGTGCCGCCGATCCGGTCCCGCGCCTCCAGCACCGCCACCGAGGTTCCCGGCCGGTCCCGCCGCAGATGGCAGGCCGCCCCGACACCGGACAGACCGGCACCCACGATCAGCACGTCGACGTGTTCGATCGCCATCGCAATTCACCCTTTCCGGGTGCGGGCATTCGTCGTGCCTCGACGGTAGCACCGGCCCGCCCGCCTACGATCCGACGAAGAAGGAGGTCCGTCGATGCGTGCTGTGCGGTCCGCGGCCCGATCCGCCACCGAATTCGCGGTGCTGTGGCTGATCTCCGCGCTGGCGTTGGTGCTCACGGACCTCGCGCTGCCGGGTGTCCGCCTCCACGCGGTGCCCGGCGGCGGCCCCCTCTCGACCGTGCCCGCGGCGCTGCTGCTCGCCCTGGTGTTCGGTGCGCTGTCGGTGATCCTGTGGCCGATCCTGGTGCGGGCGATGCTGTGGGTCGGGCCAGCGCTGCTGTTCATCGGCGCATTCGCGGGCAACTGGCTGCTGATGGTGATCGCGGTGTGGCTGGTCCCGCTCGCCACCGTGGACCGCGCCCGCGACCTGCTTGCGCTGTCCGTGGTGCTGTCCCTCGTCGGGTCCGTCGTCGCGGGCGCCCTCGCCTCCCGCCGCGACGACACCTACCGGATGATGCTGGTGCGGCGCCAACGATCCCGGCTGCGGCGCAGCGGACCGCCCGCCACCGGCACCGACGATCCCGGGCTGCTGTGCATCCAGATCGACGGCCTCGGGCACGGCGTCCTGCGGCGCGCGATCCGCGACGGTGTCGTACCCCACCTGGCCGCCCTGGTGCACCAGCGCACCCACCGTCTGGTGCCCTGGCACACCGACTGGAGCAGCCAGACCGGGGCGAGCCAACTCGGAATCCTGTACGGCGACAACCACAACGTGCCCGCGTTCCGGTGGTACGACAAGACCCGGGATGCCGTCGCGGTGTTCAGCAACCCCGCCGACAACGCCGCCCGCGAGGTGGAACGGGCGCACCGCGGCGGGCTGCTCGCCGGCGGCGCCAGCCGCGGCAACCTCTTCACCGGCGGCGCCGACGACAACGTGCTCGTCGTCAGCCGGATGCGGGGCGCCCGAATGGGCGGCGGCGCCACCGGCTACGCCCACTACTTCGCCGACCCCGCGAGCGCGGCCCGCACCACCATCCGGTTGGTCGCGGAGGCGGTCCGCGAGGTCCGGCAGGCGCACCGGCAGCGCCGCGACGAGGTGACCCCGCGGATCCGGCGCGGCGGCCTGTACCCCCTGGTCCGCGCGTTCACCACCGTCGTCGAGACCGACGTCGTGGTCGCCGCCGTCATCGGCGACCTCATCGCGGGCCGCAGCCCGGTGTACGTCGACCTGGTCGGGTACGACGAGGTGTCGCACCACTCCGGCGTCGAACGGCCCGAAACCCTCGCCGTGCTCCGCAAACTCGACGCCGAGATCGGCATGATCGTCGCCGTCGCCGCGCAGGCCGCCCGCCCCTACCGGATCGTGGTGCTGTCCGACCACGGGCAGAGCCAGGGCCCGACGTTCAGGCAGCGCCACGGCGCAACCCTCGAGGAGGTGGTGCTGGCGGCGTGCGGGCAGCCGGGCACCGCGCCGCAGCCGGGCGCGATGGGCGCGACCGGCCGCGGCGCGGAGGGGCTCGGCTACGTGCAGGCCAGCCTGCGGATGCCCGCTCCGGCGGCCAGCACGGCGGGGGACCCGCGGACGCCGGTGGTGCTCGCCTCCGGGAACCTCGGACTGGTCAGCTTCCCGCAGACCCCCGGCCGGGCGACCCGCGCATGGATCGACGCCCACCATCCGGGACTGCTGCCCGCCCTGACCGCACACCCCGGCATCGGGTTCGTCCTCGTCGCCCGGGACCACGGCGGGTCCGTCGTCCTCGGACCCGCGGGCAGCGTCGATGTCCGGGAGGGCGTGGTGACCGGGGAGGATCCGCTGGCCGGGTTCGGCCCCGGCACGCTGGACCGGATCCGCCGCACCGACGGCTTCGACAACGTCGCCGACCTGATGATCGGCGGCCGCTACCGACCGGACATCGGGGAGGTCGCCGCGTTCGAGGAGCAGGTCGGGTCGCACGGCGGGCTCGGCGGGCCGCAGACCGTGCCCTTCCTGCTGTACCCGGCGGACCTGCCCGCGCCGCCACAGCCGCTGCAGGGCGCCGAAGCCGTCCACGCGGTGCTCGCCGGGTGGCGCGACCTGGGTCGCCGGTGAGGGTGTCGCATCGAACCTGCGATCAGATCAGAGACGGGCCGTCAGCAACGTCGCAGGCGGCATCTCCCCGGTCACCACCGCGTGTGCGACGTCGGAGAGCCGGCTGCTCGTGCTGCGACTGTGGTCGCGGAGCACGTCGAACGCCTGTCCCATGTCGAGGCCACCGGCCTGCGCGAGGATGCCCTTCGCCTGCTCGATCGTCACCCGGTTGTTCAGCGCGGTCTGTAGCTGCTCGGTGAGGATCTCCGCACGTCGCAGCGCCCGCTCCTGCAAGATCCCGATCGTCGCGGTGTCGGCGAGCGCGCGGGCAACCTGGATGTCCTGCTCCGACAACCTCCCCGGCTGCGTGCCGAACAGGTTCAACGCACCAATCGTCTGCTGCCGCAACCGCAGCGGCAGCGCGTGCACCGACCGGAAGCCCTGGGCGACAGCCTCGGGCGCGAAGCGCGGCCACCGCTCGATCTCCGTCGTCAGGTCCCTCGCCGCGACCACCTCGCCGGTGGAGAACGCCTCCAGGCAGGGGCCCTCGTCGACCTGGATCTGGAAAAGTTCGAGCAGCCGCGTCCGCTCCGACGAGCACGCGAGCACCTGCAGGCCACCGCGCTGATCCGAGAGCAGCAGTCCCGCGGCTGCGGCGTCGAGCAGGTCGACGCAGTGGTTGACCAGCTGGTGCAGAATGTCGGCGATGTCGTAGTCGTCGACGAGCGTGTCCGCCATTTCCACAAAGGCGTGGACCAACCGCGACTCCCGGTCAGCACTGGAAGGCATTGTCATCTCCTGCCGCTTTGCCGGTGCACATGCCTCGCTGCGCCCCGAATCCCAGCGTAGTCGGGTTCGTGGGGGTCGGTGCTGGTCGAATGGTCACGTATCCATGTCCTCAAGGTTCAGTTGACGGGTGGTGACGTCACGGGCGACCGCCTCGACGAGGCGGCCGTTGGCGAAGGCGTAGCCGCGCAGCCGCGCCAACGCCGCGCCAACCGAGATCTGATACCGGGCGACGAGCATTCCGGTGGCTTGATGGACGACGTCGGTGTTGTGCGACATGTCAGCGAACCAATGGTGTTCCGGCATCCCCGGTTCGGTGCCGAGCCCGAGCACCGCGAGGGTGATGACGTCGACCACCTGCAGCGCGACCGCCAGTTCGTCGGTGTCCAGCCACCCAGCGGCGGTGCGGTACAGGTCCATCGATCCAAGAACGAGCGCACCGGATTGCAGCGGGAACGCGAAGATGGCCGCGACCGGGAGCGCGCCGACCTCGCCTGCGAACACCGGCCACCCCCCGGCGGTCCGCGCCGCCAGGTCGGGCACCAGAACCGGCCCCCTGGCCCGGACTGATTCCAGGCTCGGGCCCTCCCCGAGCGAGAATTGCAGCGCCTCGATTTCCGCGGCCAGCGGATCGCTCGCATACAACGTCTGACGATGCCCGGCAGCGGTGGTCATCACCACCGACATCCCGTCCACCGCGAGGACGTCGAGGCAGTCGGAACAGGTACGGAGCAGCGCCTGCAACGGATCGACCCGCGCGCGCAGCGCCGCGGTCAGCGAGTCGCGGATCGCCGCGACCGGGTTCCGGCTTCCGGGGGCGGTCACCGGAGGCCGACCGGCGGCCGTTGCGGTGCGGCGACCACAGGCATCGCGCACCTCCGTCGTGTCGGTCCGAAGCGAGCCGACCGTGGGACACTCCCGGCATCGAGGCTACCGAACCCGCATCCGTTCGGCGCCTCGCCTGGCCGGCAGCACATCGGGTTTATCGGCCGCCCCACCCGGGTACGCCCCATCGAAGCGTCGCGGCACGTCAGGGGAGCGGTTCTCGCCGAGGGGACGCACCGCTCCGCGCATCGAGGTGAGGGTGGCGGCATGCCGGCGAACGGCCCGGTACGAACCGGAAGGTGGACCACCGCGTCCGTGGAGGTCCGGGTGGGTGGCGGCTTCGAGGAACTACCGCTGCTGCGTGCGGTCACCGAAGCCGTGGCGCTGCTCGGCGACTTCACCCTCGACGAGGTGTCGGACGTGACGCTGGCGGTGGACGAGGTGTGCTCGGTGCTGATCCGGGACGCCCTTCCCGGCGCCGAACTGGTGTGCCGACTCACCCCCACCGTCGGCGCGCTGCGCGTCGGCGTGTCGACGGACACCGCGACCGATCACCATCCCGACGAACGCACCTTTGGCTGGCACGTGCTGCGCACCCTCACCGACAACCTCAGTGCGCATCGATATCCACTCGACCCCAACGGGTTTCGCACCGACGTCGGATTCGTCAAGACCGGGGACGGCGGCGGTCCGCCGACCCCGCCGTTCGTCACGCCATCTGGTTGAGCCACGCGATCAGCAGCAACCCGACGATCACGAACCCGATCACCAGCGCTCCGAGCCGCAGCAGGTGCGGCCAGCTGTCGTTGACCCGCCGGTCGGCGTTCTCCCCGCGGCCGGTCGGCTGGTCGGCCTGCTCGTCTGGTCCCTGATCGGTAGCCACCACCCGATCGTGGACCTGCCCGCGGGTCGGCGCCACCCCGGACCCGTCAGCGCCCACGACCGACGACCTCCGCGGCGGTAGCCTTGGCGCGACCACAGTCCACCTGCAGCGACGGGGGTACGGATGTCGAAAGGTGACGTGACACGGCCGGGTGCGGTGGTGCCGCGATACCCGGTCGAGGTGCGGGTCCGCGCCGATCTGGGGGAGCTGCCGGTGCTGCGTGCGATGGCTGAAACCGTCGCCCTGCTCGGAGGGTTCACCCTCGACGATGCGGCCGACGTGAAGTTGGCGGTCGACGAGGTGTGCTCGGCCCTGATCGGGGACGCGCTCCCCGGGGCCGACCTGAGCTGCCGGTTGCACTCCACCGCCGGTGCGCTCCGAGTGCGGGCGTGGACCGACACCGCGTCGAACCGCCATCCCGACGAGCGCGGCTTCGTATGGCACGTGCTGCGCGCGATCACCGATGCGATCGACGTGACGCGGGAACCGCTCGCGGAGGGCGGGTTCCGCACCCGCGTCGAGTTCGTCCGGTCGAGGGGTGGCGACGCCTAGTGGAGGTCGCCGGCCGCGGACGCGACCCGAACCCATCCGACTCCTACGACGACCTGGCCGACCTGTTCGAGCGGATGCGCCGGGACCCGGAGCAGGCGAGCGCCGTCCGCGACGAGATCATCACTCGCGCACTGCCGCTGGCCGAACACATCGCCCGGCGCTTCCGCGGCCGGGGCGAAGCGCAGGACGACCTGATCCAGGTGGCGCGACTCGGCCTGCTCAGCGCCGTCGACCGCTTCGACGTCGACCGGGGGACGGACTTCATCGCCTTCGCGGTCCCCACGATCATGGGGGAGATCCGGCACCACTTCCGGGACGCCGGCTGGTCGATGCGGGTGCCGCGGAAGCTGAAGGACCTGCACCTCGCGATCGCGCGCGCCGTGGAAACCCTGTCGCAGACCCTCGGCCGGTCCCCGTCTGCGGGCGAGATCGCGCGGGAGATCGGCGTTGACCCGGTCGAGGTGGCGGAGGGTCTCCTGGCCGGCTCCGCCTACCAGACGGTGTCGATCGACGCGGGCGCCAGGGACGGCGACGCCGAGGCCCCGCTGCTCGACGCCCTCGGCGAGGACGACGACGCGCTCGAGAACGTCGAGGGACTCGTCACGATCGCGCCTGCCGTGAACAGACTCCCCGAACGGGAACGCACCATCCTCGTGCTCCGCTTCGTCAGCGGACTGACCCAGACGCAGATCGCGGAGCGGCTGGGGATCTCGCAGATGCACGTCTCCCGCCTGCTGGCCCGCACCCTCGCCGACCTTCGTGCCGACCTGTCCGACGACTGATCATTCGCAGGGCACGCGATATCAGCCTCCGGCGTCGCGCCAGCGGGGCGCGAGCGCCCGATGGCTGGTGTCGCAGAGCGGGTGGATCGAACTGCGCAGGCAGCGGCACACGGCGACGACGAACCGGTCCGCCACCACGACCCGGCCGTCGTCGGTTGTGATCCGCACCGGACCCCGCACCAGCACCGGGCCGCCCGGCACGCGCCGGAGCACCTCCGCCTCCGGCGAGTTCCATTCGGGCGGGTCATCCCGCTGGCCGGTCACCACGAATCACCACCACCTCTTCCCAGGCCTGTCCCGCCGCGATGAGCCCGTGCGCGGTCAGCGCCGCCGCCCTGCTGCGCATCACCGGCCCGAACGGAATCAGCGCCCGCCGCACCCGGCCCGCGCGCACCCCGTTGGCTCGCAGTTCGGCGAGCGTCCGCTCGGGGTCGGTGACCTCGGAGTGCACGATCAGCAGCACGCCGCCGGGCCGCAGCAGCGCCCGGGCCTCCCGGCACAGCGGCCCGACGACGCCCCTGCCGTCCGGGCCCGCATCCCAGCAGCCCGACCGGCGCGCGGAGTCCCCGGCGCCGACCGGGACGTAGGGCGGGTTCGCCAGCACGACGTCGTACGGCCCGCAGCGGCGGGCGACGTCGAGACCGCCGCGGCGCACCTCGATCGGTAGCCGCCGCAGGCGGGCGTTGGTCCACGCCGACACCGCCGCCCGCACCGAGACGTCGACGGCGACGACCCGGTCGGCACCGCGCCTCGCGGCGGCCACCGCGACCGCGCCGGATCCCGTGCAGTAGTCCAGGACGCGGGATCCGCGGGGGAGGGTGAGTGACGCGAGCGCCGCACACAACAGGTGGGTGTCCTCCTGCGGCCGGTACACGCCGGGCAGGCGCACGATCCGGTCGGGGCCGGGCCGAACGGTGTCCGGCCGGGGGCCGTTGCGCACTGTCATCCGCCTGTCCTCGCCCTCTCTCGCCGGCTCATGTCTCATGCACCGGCAGCAGGGAACTCGTCCCCCCGCGCCAGCAGTGCAGCAGGTGCTCGGCGAGCCTGGACTCGAGCAGCTGCGTGGCCTGGACCCCGAACACCACGTCGGACGCCAGCGCAGGCTCGTCGTCGAGCAGCGCCCCGACCACGTCGTGGCGCAGCACCTGCTCGTGCACCGCGTCGGCCTCGACGTGCTCGGCGTAGAAGCGGGTGCATGCGGGCGGCGCATCCATCCGTTGCAGCGCCTGCACCAGCGCCCGGGCGCTCGGTGGGGTCGTCGTCTCCGCCGTCGCGAAATGCCCGACGAGCGCGCCCCGCAGGCTGCGCCGCAACCCGAACAGCGTCACCAGATTGACCGTTGCCAGGGTCTCGGGGGGCACATCGTCCAGGTAGCCGAGGTAGCGATGGTCGAGATCGGCGGCGCGGAGCAGATCCTCAAACAGCCTCGAATGCATGTGTCCCGGCCTGCCCGCACCGAACTCGTCGAATTCGACGGCGACGAACGCGCATTTCGGCGCGCCCCGCAGCCGGGGCACGGCCCACACCAGCGGGTCGGCCTCCTTGAGGTGGTAGATCGACCGGTGCGCGAAGTACTCACGCATCTGCTGCCACGTCCCGGTGTCCCGCAGGTGCGCCGCGACGGACCCGTCGTCGACACCGTCCGCGGCGACCTCGGCGAGCGTGGCGTCGGCGTCGGTGCCGCCGGGCAGCGCGGCATGCAGCCGGTCCAGGAACCGCCGCTCCATCGCCGCCCGCACCCCGAGCAGGTTCGGATCCCACTCCCAGTCGGGGTCGACGCCGACGAAACCGCGATAGTGCACCTCGTAGCACACCTGCAGCGCCAACTGCAGGTCCCCACCGAGCGGGTCCGCGTGCTCGGGGTCCGGTGGCCTCCCCATCGACCCGGCCGGGCCTCCGCGCAGGACGGACACGACCGCACAGGACAGCGGGCCGCGCGGCATCGGCAACCGCGCCGAGCCGTCGTCGTCGTTGTCACCCATCCGACCGGGATGCCCCGCACCCGACCCCGGCAAACCCGCCTGCCGCACCCGGTGTGGCATCGGCCCGGACCGGGTAGTCCACCGCTCATGAGGCACCGACCGCCGCCGCACCCCGCACACACCACCGAGGTGTGTTCGCGACTCGCGGAGGCCGCGCTCGCGCGCGGCCTCACCGTCGGTTGCGCCGAATCGCTCACCTCGGGCCGGGTCGCGTCCGCGCTCGGCGCCGCCCCGGACGCGGCGAGCTGGTTCCGGGGCGGCATCGTCGCCTACGCACGCGAGGTCAAGCACGGGCTGCTCCGCGTCCCCGCAGGCCCGGTGGTGTGCGCCGAGGCGGCCCGGATGATGGCGGACTCGGCCGCCGCACTGCTCGGCGCCGACATCACCGTCGCGGTGACCGGGGTCGGCGGGCCCACCGAACAGGACGGCCGCCCGGTCGGCACCGTCTGGTTCGCAGTCGCGGGCGCGGGTCGGACCACGGTGGAGGAACGACACTTCGACGGCGACCCCGCCCGCGTCGTCGAGGCCACCGTGGCACGCGCCGTTGACCTGCTCACCGCCCGCGTCGTCGACCCCGCCCGGTGACCGGCGGCCGGGTGACCGGTCAATGATTCCGCAGCGCGTCGATCAACGTCTTCTTGTTCATCGGCGAGTATCCGGTCAGCCCGATTTCCTTGGCACGCTTGCGCAATTCCGGAACGGTACGGTCCTCGTAGGACTGCCCGGCACCGCCCTTGCGGCCGACGGCGCTGCGCCCCCGGGCCGCGGCCGCGTTGGAGATTCGAGCGGCCTTCTCCTTCGAGTCACCCCGGTCCCGCAGGTCCTCGTACAGTTCCTGATCCTTCAGATGCGGATCCGATCCCTTCCTCGGCATCGTGCTCCCTCCTTCACTGTCGTCGGTCTCGTTATCTCCTTCGCCGTGACCTGCGGCGGATCGGTGTCGAGGAACGCGAAGTCCGGCATAGGGGACCTCCGCGTCCTCGGCCGCGCAGAACCGGCAATGCTGGATACGGCTTCCGTCCCGGACGTGCACCTGATGCAGCGTCAGGTTCCGGTTCTCGGTCGCCGCGTACAGGCGGACCGGAATCGCGACCAATCCGAACGCCACCGTTCCCTTCCACATCGAACGCATGCCCGTCGGCTACCCACCACATGGCGCCGGGAAACGCGGCGGGTTTCGCGACCGCCGCATGCGGGCATGCGGATCGGCAACGCGTCCACCACGTTCAGGGAGGTCAGTCGCAGTGATTCATGGGGATCATCCGAGGGTCGTCGTCGTCACCGGCGCCAGTGCGGGCGTCGGGCGCGCCACGGCAACCGCATTCGCGGCGCGAGGGGCTGCGGTGGCGCTTCTCGCGCGCGGGACCGAGGGGCTGCGTGGCGCGGCCGACGACGTGAACGCGGCGGGGGGCACCGCCTTCCCCCTCGCCGTCGACGTCGCGGACCCGGTGGAGGTCGACGCCGCCGCGGGGGACGCCGAGGCCGAGCTCGGACCGATCGACGTGTGGGTGAACGCGGCGTTCGCGTCGGTGTTCGCCCCGTTCGACCGGATCACGCCCGCCGAATTCGCCAGGGTGACGCAGGTGAGCTACCTCGGCTACGTGTACTCGACGATGGCGGCGCTCGCACGGATGCGCCCACGCAACCATGGTGTCGTCGTGCAGGTCGGCTCGGCCCTGGCCTACCGGGGCATCCCGTTGCAGTCCGCGTACTGCGGCGCGAAGCACGCCATCCAGGGCTTCACCGAGTCGGTGCGCTGCGAACTGCTCCACGACGGCAGCGCCGTCCGCACCACGATGGTGCAGCTGCCCGCGGTGAACACCCCCCAGTTCTCCTGGGTGCTCTCGCGCCTCCCGCACCACCCGCAGCCGGTGCCCCCGATCTATCAGCCCGCCGTCGCGGCGCGGGCGGTGCTGTTCGCCGCCGACCACCCGCGCAGGCGCGAGTACTGGGTGGGGGGCAGCACCGTCGGCACGCTGCTCGCGAACGCGATCGTCCCCGGACTGCTCGACCGGTACCTCGCCGCAACGGGTTTCGACTCCCAGCAGACCGACACCCCCCGGCCGGACGATCAGGCGACGAACCTGTGGGAGCCCGCGGACGGCCCGGACGGACGTGACCACGGCGCGACGGGGATCTTCGACGCGCGCGCGACCACCCGGTGCCCGCAACTGTGGGCGTCGCAGCACCATCGCGCGGTGGCCGCGGCGGCGGCGGTGCTGGGCGGCGCGGGTGCGCTCGCCGGGGTCCGCCGCAGGCGCTGACGCTCACCGCACCCGGAACCGCTCGACGTCGGCGGTCCGCAGGGTGAGCCCGGTGCCGGGCGCAGCCGCATCCGGGGTGACCGCACCGCCCGACGGGTCGAGGACGCCGTCGAAGAACATCGATTCGAGCCGTACGTGATCGTGAAACCACTCCAGGTGCCGGATGTTTGGGGTCGCCGCGGCCACGTGAGCGTGCAGGTGCGGGGCACAGTGCGCCGACACCTGCAGCCCGTGGGCGGCCGCGATCGGTGCGACCCGGGTCCACCCGGTGATGCCCCCGCAACGCGACGCGTCGATCTGGAGACAGTCCACGGCCTCCGCCGCGCACAGCCGCAGGAAGTAGCCCGGATCACCGCCGTATTCGCCGGCGGTAACATCCGGGTGCACGGCGGCCCGGACCTGCCGCAGGCCAACGAGATCGTCGGAGCTGACCGGTTCCTCGAACCAGCTCACCCGCTGCTCGTCCGCGCGGCGGGCCACCCGAATCGCCTCCTTGCGCGAGTAGCCGCCGTTCGCGTCGACGTACAGCGCCGCGTCGTCGCCGATGATGCGCCGCGCCTGGGCGATCCGCGCGAGATCGCGGCCGGGCCGCGCCCCGGCCGCCTCACCGATCTTGATCTTGACCCGCGGGATTCCCTGCTCCCCGACCCACCCCAGCAGTTGGTCACGCAGGCGCGTCCGGTCGTAGTTGACGAAGCCGCCGCTGCCGTAAACCGGAACCGACTCGTGAATCCGGCCGAGCAACGAGCACAGCGGGACGTCGAGCATCCTCGCCTTCAGATCCCACACCGCCGCGTCCACCGCGGAGATCGCATACCCGACCGCCCCGGGCCGACCGTCGTTGCGGACCGCCCGCACCATCCGCTCGTACACCCCACCAACGGCGAGCGGATCGGCGCCGCGCACCAGCCCGGCGAGGGCCGAGTCGATGTACGCCGCGCACGCCGCGGGCCCATAGGTCCATCCCGTCCCGACGGTGCCCGCCGCCCGCACCTCCACCAGCACCATCGTGGTGCTGTCCCATTCGAGGGTGCCGTCGGCCTCCGGGGTCTCGGTCGGCACCGTGTACGCCGACGCCCGGACGCTGCCGATACGGTCACCCGTCGTCCGGTCCACGATCACCCCCTCGACGCGGCAGAAGCTCAGTGGCCTTCGCCTTGATCCCGATCTTCACCAGGTCCCACGCGTTCTCATCGCCCTGCAGGACCGCCGCCGCCGTCATCCGCGCCTGGTCGAGGGTCGCGTGCGGAGGAATCGGCGGCATGTGCGGCGAGCAGTGGACGTCGAGAACACTGGGCCGGTCCGCGCCGAGCGCCTGCTCGCAGGCCGCCCCGACCGAATCGGGGTCCTCCACGGTGATCCCGTTCAGGCCGAGTCCGGCGGCGAAGCCGGCGTAGTCCACATCGGGGAGGGCCTGCGATTCGACGAACTTCGGTGCACCGCTCATCGCCCGCATCTCCCACGTCACCTGGTTGAGATCGTCGTTATGTAGTACCGCAACGACCAGGCGGGGATCGCTCCACTCATGCCAGTACCGCTTGACGGTGATCAGTTCGGCGAGGCCGTTCATCTGCATCGCGCCGTCCCCGACGAACGCGACGACGGGCCGATCCGGTCTGCCGAACTTCGCACCGATCGCGTACGGCACCCCCGGCCCCATCGTGGCCAACGTGCCGGACAGGGATCCGCGCATCTCACCGCGCATCGTGATGTTGCGGGCATACCAGTTCGCCGACGACCCCGAGTCGGCGGTGACGATCGCGTCGGGGGGCAGCCGCCGGGAGAACTCGTCGAACAGCCGCATCGGGTTGACCGGCGGGGCGTCGAGCATCGCCTGCGCGTGCATCGTCTGCCACCACCGGTCGACGGCCGACTCGATGGACTCCCGCCAGGACCGGTCCGGCTGCCTGCGCAGCAGCGGAAGCAGCGCGCGGAGGGTCGCGCCTGCGTCCCCGACGAGGTTCACCTCGTACGGGTAGCGCATGCCGATCATCCGCGGATCGATGTCGATCTGCACCGCGCGCGCCTGCTCATAGCCGGGCAGGAACTGCGAGTACGGGAAGCTCGACCCGACCGTGAGCAGCACGTCGCAGCCCGCCATCATCTCGTAGCTGGGCCGGGTGCCGAGCAGACCGATGGAGCCGGTCACCCACGGTAGGTCGTCGGGCAGCACGTCCTTGCCCAGCAGCGCCTTCGCCACCCCCGCCCCGAGCAGCTCCGCGACCTCGGTGACCTCCGCGACCGCGCCGCGGGCGCCGGAACCGATCAGCATCGCCACCCGGGATCCGCTGTTCAGGACGTCCGCGGCGCGGCGAATCGCGTCGTCGCCGGGCCGTCCGGTCGCCTTCTCGAACCCGAGGCTGGAGGGGACCATCTTGAAAGCGTGTTCCGGCGGCGCATAGTCGAGGTCCTGCACGTCGGCGGGAACGATGACCGCGGTCGGTGCCCGCCGGGTCACCGCGGTCCGGATCGCCCGATCGAGAACGTTCGGCAGCTGCTCCGGGACGGTCACCATCTGCAGGTACTCGCTGGCGACATCCTTGTACAGGCTCATCAGGTCGACCTCCTGCTGATAGGAGCCGCCGAGGGCGCTGCGGTTCGTCTGCCCGACGATGGCGAGCACCGGGACGTGATCGAGCTTGGCGTCGTAGAGGCCGTTGAGCAGATGGATCGCCCCCGGTCCCGACGTCGCGAAGCACACCCCGAGCCTGCCGGTGAACTTGGCGTAGCCGACGGCCTCGAACGCCGACATCTCCTCGTGCCGGGACTGGACGAACCTCGGGTCGTTGTCGGCGCGCCCCCAGGCCGCGAGGATCCCGTTGATCCCGTCACCCGGATAGCTGAACGTGACCTCGACCCCCCATTCCCGCAGGCGTTCGAGAATGTAGTCAGAAACCTTGGTGCTGCTCATGAATCGTCCTCCTCGACGCATCCGTCGCCCTCCCCGCGAGGTACCCGCGCGGCGGTCGCGGTAAACGACGGGACCGTTTGCGCTCGCCCGGATCGTGGTACCCCATCCGCGGCGGACCGATACCTGCGGCGAGAGGATCCGAATCGAATGTCGCCCCTCTACCAGGCGCTGGAGGAGGCCCTCCGCGGGCGCATCGCGGGTGAGGTCCGGTTCGACCCGGGCAGCCGCGCGGCCTACTCGACCGACGCCTCGAACTATCGCCAGGTCCCGATCGGTGTTGTGGTGCCCCGCACCCCCGGCGACGCGGAGACGGCCGTCACGGTGTGCCGCGACCACGACGTGCCGGTGCTCTCCCGAGGCGGCGCCACCAGCCTGGCGGGGCAATGCTGCAACACCGCGGTGGTGCTGGACTGGACGAAGTACTGCACCCGCGTCGAGTCGGTCGACCCCGCGGCCGGGACGGTGCTGGTGCAGCCGGGCATCTCGCTGGACGGTCTCAACGACCGGCTCGCCGCCGACGGATGGATGGTCGGGCCGAAACCGTCGACTCACGTCAGCTGCACGATCGGCGGGATGATCGGCAACAATTCGTGCGGGTCGACCGCGCAGGCGTACGGGAAGATGGCCGACTCGGTGCGTCGGCTGGAGGTACTCACCTACGACGGGCTGCGGATGTGGGTCGGGGCCACCCCGGAGACCGAGGTCGACCGGGTCGCGGCCGCCGGGGGAGCCCGCGGCGACCTGTACCGGGGGTTGCGGCGGCTGCGCGACGAGTACGCCGACGACATCCGCCGCACCTACCCCGACATTCCGCGGCGGGTGTCCGGCTACAACCTCGATGCCCTGCTGCCGGAGAACGACTTTCATCTCGCACGGCTGCTGGTCGGCTCGGAGGGCACCCTGGTGACGGTGCTGCGGGCCGAACTTGAGCTGGTGCGGGTGCCGAACGCGCGGAGCCTCGTGCTGCTCGGGTTCGACGACATCTGCGCCGCCGCCGATGCGGTACCCGACGTCCTTGCCCACCGGCCGGCGGCGCTTGAGGGCATCGACCATCGGCTGGTCGCCCTCGAACACAGTCAGCGACTCGCGGAGGCGGCGCTGCGGGAACTACCCGACGGCAACGCCTGGCTGATGGTGCAGTTCACTGCGGACAGCAAGGACGCGTCCGACCGCGCCGCCCGGTCGATGATGTCGGATCTCGCATCCCGGTCCACCACGCCCGGCACCCTCCTCGACGACCCCGCACACGAGGACCAGGTGTGGGCGGCCCGTGAGGCCGGGCTCGGCGCGACCGCCTACCCGCCGGGGGAGCCGGAGACGCACGAGGGCTGGGAGGACGCGGCGGTGCCACCGCAGCGGCTCGGCGACTACCTCCGCGACTTCCGGGCGCTGCTCGACCGCTACGACTACGGAACCGCCTCGCTGTACGGGCATTTCGGGCACGGCTGCGTGCACACCCGGATCCCGTTCGACCTGCGCACCGCCGACGGTGTCGCCCGCTACCGCGCCTTCGCCGAGGACAGTGCCCGCCTCGTCGTCGATCACGGCGGCTCGCTGTCCGGCGAGCACGGTGATGGCCAGTCCCGCGCGGAACTGCTGCCGATCATGTTCGGTGATCGGCTCGTCCGGGCGTTCGGCGAGGTGAAGGCCGCGTTCGATCCACGAAACCGGATGAATCCCGGCAAGGTGGTGCACCCCTACCCGCTCGACGAGAACCTGCGGCAGGGCGCCGACTACCTGCCCGCCGAACCGGCAACCCGCTTCGCGTACCCCGACGACGAGCACCGATTCAGCCGCGCCGCCGCCCGCTGCGTCGGTGTCGGCGCGTGCCGCGGCACCGGATCCGGCGTGATGTGCCCGAGCTACCGGGCGACCGGCGAGGAGGAACACTCCACCCGCGGCCGGGCCCGTCTGCTGTTTGAAATGCTGCGGGGTGAGGTGATCACCGACGGCTGGCGGTCGACGGAGGTGCGGGACGCGCTCGACCTGTGCCTGGCCTGTAAGGGCTGTCTGAGCGACTGTCCCGTCAACGTCGACATGGCAACCTACAAGGCCGAATTCCTCGCCCACCATTACCGGCACCGGCTTCGCCCCCTTTCGCACTACGCGATGGGCTGGCTGCCGTTGCTGGCCAGGGCCGCGGCTGCGACGCCGGGAACCGTCAACGCGCTCACCGCCGCGCCCGGACTGTCCACCGCACTCAAGGCGGCGGCGGGTGTCGACCCCCGCCGCACCCTGCCGCGGTTCGCCACCGAACGCTTCACCGACTGGTACCGGCGCCGGCCGCCGCGGCGGACCCAGGCCGAGCGGGGGCGGGTCACGCTGTGGCCGGACACCTTCACCGACAACTTCGACCCGCAGATCGCCCGCGACGCCGTCACCGTGCTCGAGGCCGTCGGGTTCGACATCCACGTCCCGGAGCGGGTCGGCTGCTGCGGGCTCACCTGGATCTCCACCGGTCAGTTGACCACCGCCGTCCGTGTCCTGCGCCGCACCCTGAAGCTGTTGCGGCCGACGCTGCGGTCCGGCGATCCGGTGGTCGTGCTCGAACCGAGCTGCGCTGCGGTCTTCCGCAGCGACCTACCCAACCTGCTGTCCGGGAACGAGGACGCCCGCCGCCTCGCGGGGCAGACGGTGACCCTCGGGGAGCTGATCCGGGATCGGGCACCGGACTGGGAGCCACCGCACCTCGGTGGCAGCGCGCTGGTCCAACCGCACTGCCATCACCACGCGGTCCTCGACGTGCCGGCCGACCGCGACCTCCTCACCCGGGCGGGGGTGCACCCGGAGGTCCTCGACGCCGGATGCTGCGGATTGGCCGGGAACTTCGGCTTCGAACGCGGCCACTACGACATCTCCGTCGCCTGCGCCGAGGACACGCTCCTTCCCGCGGTGCGTGCCGCCGACCCGAGCACGCTGCTGGTCGCGGACGGATTCAGTTGCCGCACCCAGCTGCGTGACCTGCAGCCGGGATCGATGCCGCGGCACGGGGCGCAGGTCCTCGCCGCCGCCCTCACCCGCCGCCCCGTTGACGACGACCGAAGGGAGCGCTGAGGCACCGACACTGCAGGACACGAGGATCGCTTTTCTCGTCGCGGCGGACGGCGTGGAGCAGGTGGAGCTGACCTGACCATGGCGGGCCGTAGTCGACGCGCGGCGCGGCCCGTCCTCGTCGCCCGCGTCAGCTGAGGCCGACCACGACGTCGAGATCGACGTGCGCGCTGAGCTCGGCTCGTCGGTTCTCCACCGCCTGCCGCACGGTGGGGAAGCAGCGGAACCATCCCGCCATGCCCCCCGCCTCCATCGCGCGGTGCGTCGACCAACTGTCGGTGGCCAGCAGCAGCGCCACCCCGCCCCGGTCGGCGTGATGCTGGGCAGCGACGAGCGCCTGGACGCCCGAGATCGAAACGAAGCCGACCCGGGTGAGGTCGATGATCAGCGTGCGGCCCGCCTCGTCAATCGCCGCATCGACGCGCGCCTCGAACTCGGGAATCGCGGGCGCGTCGAGGTCCCCGGTGAGCGCCATCACCGTCGGCCCCGGCCCCCTGATTCGACACCGGCCCGGACCGTTGACCGATTCGACGAGGGGATGCTCGAGGCAATGAACGTGAACTCGCATGGTGGGGTCTCTCCCGTATCGGGTTTGCCAAGACCGCGGCCCCCGATCGGCAGCGCCTGTCGTTGCCTGGGGATTCTCGGGGGCAACCAACAGCAAGGTCTGGGCCGTCGGCGTCAGGGACCTCGGTTCCTTGCTTACCAGCGCAGCGGCCGAAATGCACGAACCGTGCGTCCAGTTCCCGTCCCGAACCGACGTCCGGGCCGCGCATGGCGCACGGCGTCAGCACACTTCGCGGGAGGCGTTTGGCGGGGAGAGGGGCGGCGACGGCGGGCTCACAGCGAACGCCAGGGAATCCTGCAGGGTCCGCGCCGCGGCGAGCCCGACCACCCGCGCCGGATCCCGGTGCTCACGCAGTGCCCGCCGCTGCCAGTCGGCGCCGTTGCCCGCGTCGAGCTGCCGGTGCAGCTGATCGCGAACCCAACCGTACTCACCGAGTTCCTCCAGCTCGTCCCGCACCAGACCGACCAGCCGGCCGAGCATCGCGATGGCGGACGCGGGGCGTCCGGCGCCGGGGTCGATCGCCGGGCCCGTGAGGCCGTCCCGGGCCGCGATCCAGGTTGCGGCGCGCAGCGTTTCGAGGGGCACCGCCGGGGCCGGGACACCCGCACCGACGGCGCGGGACGCCGCCATCACCAACGCCCGAATCATGGTGGCCAGCAACACCGTTTCGTCGACGGTGCCCTGCACGTCCGCGACCCGGATCTCGACGGTCGGCAGGTGGCAGGAGGGCCGAATGTCCCAGTACACCATCCGCTCGTCCATCAGCAGACCCGAATCAACCATCGTGTCCACCAGCGCGTTGTAGTGCTCGACGGACCGGAATAGCGGCGGCGGGCCCGACGCGGGCCAACGCGACCACAGGATGGATCGCCAACTCGCGTAGCCGCTGTCGAGGCCGCGATGCACCGAACTGTTCGCCGCCAACGCCAGGATCGTCGGCAGCCACGGCCGCACGTGATTGCACACCTGGACGGCGGTCTCCCGGTCCGGCACGTCGACGTGCACGTGACATCCACAGACACCCTGCTCAACGGCAAGGATGCCGAACCGGTCCTGCATGTTCCGGTAGCGCTCCGAACTGCTGATCGGCAGTCGCCACGGCCCAAGGATCGGGGCGCCGGTGGCGATCAGCCGACATCCCTCACGCAGCGCGACCGCCGCGACCTGCGACCGCAGCGCCAGCAACTGTTCACGCAGAACCCGACTGGTCCAGCACACCGGGGTGTTCGTCTCCACCTGGCACTGACTCAACTCCAGTTGCAGCGCCACCCCCTCGGCCCGCGCCGCCGCCGCGACCCGCTCGTTGCACAGCAACGGCTGCCCGGTCGCGGGATCGACGAGCAGGAACTCTTCCTCGACCCCAATCGAGGGGCGGCGCGGATCGTGGGGGTTCGCCGCGGCCGCGTCGGTCATGCCGAGCCACCGCCGAAGGCGATGTGCCCGCCGAGGGTGCCACTCACCCCGACGACGGCGAGTCCGGCGACGCTCCACGCCTGCGCCCGCGCCCCCGCCGAGCCGGAGCGCAGCAGGTAGGACCGCAGCATCGCCAGGGTCCCGAGCGTGTTGCCCGCCGCGTGCACGAGCCCGGCCCGGCGATCCCGCTCGTCACGGACCGACCAGTCGGCCCAGCCGGTCGCGACCGCAACCGGGACACAGACGAGGCCGAGCCCGATCAGTCGACGCGCCGCGTGGTGGTCCCGCAACACCATTTCCAGGACCACCGCCGCGGTCCAGGCGCCGACCGGCAACGCCACCACCGCCGGATGCACGGGGTGACCCACCCAACGCCCGCGCAGGACGGCCGCCGCCGCGGGGTTGCGGTCGGCCACCCTGGTGAGGCGGCGATGCAGGGGAACGGCGACCCGGTCGAGTCCGGTAGCGCGTTCGGGTGCTCTCAACAGTTCGTCGATGCTCATGCCCGGGAGGTACCCCGACACCGGAGCCGGAAAACCTCACCACCGTCCGGTCGTCGCGATCGGCCCCGGGACCGGCGGCGGCGCAGGGGGAATCGGATCGGGACCGGGCCCGGGGACCGGGGCGGGCCTCGGGGGCATCGGCCCCGGCGGATCGGGATCTGGTTCCGGACCGGGAATCGGCGCGGGCGGCACCGGCGGCGGGGGCGGCTGGGGCGGGGGCGGCTGCGACATCGTGCCGGGATCTGCTGGCCCATCGAATCTGCTCATGCCTGCAGTGATGCCCGCGGTCGGCCGACCCAAACATGTTTCCCGAGCCGACGGTCCGGGCATTCCGCCAGGACCGAACACCCCTACATTCCGATCAGGAGACGATCATGATCATCCTCGGGCTCATCCTGCTGATCGTCGGCTTCGTGTTCGACATCCCGATCCTGTGGACCATCGGGATCGTTCTCGTGGTGATCGGCCTCATCCTGTGGCTGCTGGGCAGGGCCGGTCACGCTGTCGGCGGCCGCGCCCACTACTACTGACCAAGGACCGCCGACCGAGCCGCGCCAGCAACGTCACGAACTCGGCTGGGGAACGGAACAATCCGCAATCTTCGGGTTCACCCCGACATAGTTCAGCGGTCCAGCGACCACGGTGAGGGCGATGGTCCCCGCGGTCGCGCAGTCGGTTGCGGCGTCATTGCTGTAGTAGCCGCGTTGCCCCGCCGCGACCGCGCCGATGACGAGCCAGATCAGCGCGATCAGGATGACGATCCTCATGGCTCCTCCACGTTCTCGTGGCCGAGCAGCATCGGTACGCGGGCCGAATCACGCCACGGTCGGCGGCGGCGGCCCGCCGCGGCGCAGCACGGCCTCCCACCACGGCGTCAGCGGGCTAGGATCCGGCCACACGACGACCGGATCATCGTCACCCGCCGCAGGCCTCGGCTGCGATGTCGGCGCCTGGCGGCCCTGACGGCCCCCGCGACGCCTCATCGGTCCTGCTCGGCGCGCTGCCGTGCCTCCTGTGCCCGTTCCTCCGCCCGGGCCTTCTCCGCCGCGGTTTCCTTCTCCGCAACCTCCCGCTGGGCATCGGCCTTGTCCTGCTGGGCCTGCCCCTCCCGGGTCATGTCATCGTTTCCGGTGACCGCGCCGAGCGCTTCCTTGGCCTTGCCCTTGACCCCCTCGACGACACCCTTCACGCCTTCCGCGGGTCCCGACCTGTTGTTGTCCGCCATCGTGGACACCTCCTGTGCTTCGTGTGGACCGGTACCGAACGAGACTTCCCCGGCGGCAGACCGGATAAACCCCGCGGACGACGACCGCCGTGTGCCGGGACGGCGTCCTGGGTAGTCACAGGGGAGCGGCACCGACACCGGCATCAGGGAGGTCACCATAGACGTCGGATACAAGCTGTTCGCTGAGGGCCACGCACCGCCGGAACTGGTGCGGCAGGCCATCCGCGCCGAGGACGCCGGCTTCGACTTCGTCGAGATCAGCGACCACTTCCACCCGTGGCTTGACGTCCACGGCCATTCCGGCTTCGCCTGGTCCATCCTCGCCGCCATCGGCGCCAGCACCGACCGCATCGGCCTGGCGACCGGGGTGACCTGCCCGTTCCTGCGCTACCACCCCGCGGTCATCGCGCAGGCCGCCGCGACAACGGCGGTCCTGACGGACGGCAGATTCGTGCTCGGTGTCGGGACCGGGGAACGCCTCAACGAACACGTCGTCGGCCGCGGCTGGCCGCCGATCGACGTCCGCCAGGACATGCTGCGGGAGTCCATCGAGATCATCCGGCTGCTGTGGTCGGGCGGCTTCCACTCCTACCGCGGACGATTCCTGAACCTGGACGACGGGCGCGTGTTCGACCTGCCCCCAACGCCGCCACCGATCGTGGTCGCGGCCGGCGGCGGGGGATCGGCACGCCTCGCCGCCTCGGCAGGCGACGGCCTGTTCACCACCGAACCCGACCCGGACCTGGTCGACGGCTACACCCGCGCAGGCGGAACCGGACCCCGGTACGCGGAGGTGTCCCTGTCCTGGGCGCCCACCGAATCCGGGGCAGCCGAATCCGCGCGCACCCTGTTCCGGTTCGGGGCGCTCGGCTGGCCCGTCCAGGCGGAACTGCCCACCCTGTCCGGCTTCGACTCCGCCTCCCGCTTCGTCACGGCCGACGACATGCGGTCCTCGTTCGGCTGCGGCCCCGACGTCGACGCCCATCTCGCCGCGGTCCGGCGCTACATCGACGCGGGATTCGACCACCTCGTGCTCACCAATGCGGGACCGGACCCCGACGGCTTCCTCGACTTCTACGCCCGCGAACTCGGACCGGCGATTCGCGAACTCGGCAGCTAACGCGGCAGGGGAGGGCACGGCGGTGGCATCGCGGCGAACGGCGAGAGCGGGACCGGTCGACCTGGGGCGCGCACCGTTCGCGCCCCAGGTGCTGCGGGAGTACGCGCTGCTCGCCGACGGCGAACGCGGCGTACTGATCGGGCCGCAGGGCGAGTGCGTGTGGATGTGCCTGCCGCGCTGGGAATCCGGCGCGGTGTTCGCGTCGCTGATCGGCGGCGCTGGCGGCTATGCGGTCACACCGCTGACCCGCTTCGTCTGGGGCGGCTGGTACGAGACCGGGTCGCTGATCTGGCACAGCCGCTGGGTGACCGACGAGGGCATCATCGAATGCCGCGAGGCGCTCGCCTACCCGGGGGACCCGCACACCGCCGTCCTGCTGCGCCGGGTGATCGCGGTACGCGGCGCCGCCCGGGTCCGGGCCACACTCGAGGTGCGCGCGGACTACGGGTCCCGCCGGATGTCCCGGGTGCAGGCAACGGACGGGGTGTGGACCGCCCACTCCGGCGCCGTGCACCTGCGGTGGACCGGCGCACCGCGCGCCACCCGCACGGGCACCGGCCCCCTCGACACCACGATCACCGTGCCGGAGGGCGCCGTGCACGACCTTGTCCTCGAACTGTCCGACCGCACCCTCGGGCCGCCGACCCCCGCCGACGAACTGTGGCAGCAGACCGAACACCAGTGGTCCCGGGTCGTTCCCGACGCAGCCGGGTCGATCGCCGCCCGCGACGCGCAGCACGCACACGCCGTGCTCCGCGGCCTCACCCCCGCCTCCGGCGGCACGGTCGCCGCGGCGACAATGTCGCTGCCGGAGCGGGCCGAGCAGGGCCGCAACTACGACTACCGGTACGCCTGGATCCGGGACGAGTGCTACGTGGGGCAGGCCGCGGCGGCATCCGGCGGCGACGCCCTCCTCGACCGCACCGTCGCGTTCGTCGCCGAACGCCTCCTCGCCGACGGCCCCCACCTGCAACCGGCATACACCGCCAGCGGCGCCCGCGTGCCGGACGAGACCGAACTCCCGCTGCCCGGCTACCCCGGCGGCGGCGCCCGCACCGGAAACTGGGTCAACGGGCAGTTCCAACTCGACACCTTCGGGGAGGCGTTGCTGCTGTTCGGCGCCGCCGGGAGACGCGACCGGCTCGACAGCACCCACCTGCGCGCCGTCGGGCAGGCCGTCACCGCGATCGAGCAGCGGTGGGCGCAACCCGACGCGGGCATCTGGGAACTCGGCGACGCGCGCTGGGCGCATTCACGCCTGATGTGCGCGGCGGGCCTGCGCGGGGTCGCGGGCATCGCGTCCCGCACCGACGCCAGCCGCTGGACCGCGCTCGCCGACGCGATCGTCGCCGATACCGCCGCGACGTGCACCCACCCCTCCGGCCGATGGCAGCGCGCGAACAACGACACCCGCGTCGACTGCGCACTGCTGCTGGCCGCGATCCGCGGCGCCGTCCCGGAGGACGATCCGCGCACCGTCGCCACCTACGAGGCGGTGCGCGCCGAACTCGGCAGCGACGGCTACGTGTACCGCTTCCGGCAGGACGCGCGCCCCCTCTCCGCCGCGGAGGGCGCGTTCCTGCTGTGCGGGTTCCTGATGGCCCTCGCCGCCCACCAGCAGGGACACCCGGTCGAGGCGATGCGCTGGTTTGAACGCAACCGCGCCGCCTGCGGCCCGCCCGGCCTGTTCACCGAGGAGTACGACGTGGACCAACGTCAGCTGCGCGGCAACCTGCCGCAGGCGTTCGTGCACGCCGCCCTGCTCGAATCGTCGGTGCGGCTCGCGCAGCCCTGGACGACGGTGCGGCACTGGCGATGACTCCGGCCGCCGAGGTGTGCCGCCCGCCCGCTACGGGTAGTCCCACCCCGTGCGACGAACCCAGGAGGAGGACGGCATGACCAGAACACGCACCGTCATCGGCGCCGTTGCCGCCGCCGCGATGGCAGCGGCGCTGAGCGCGGGATGCGATTCGGCGGACGGCCCGACCACGCCGGAGGCACCGGTGGTGACACCGGGACACGAGATGCACGACGGCGACGACGACATTCCACCCGGCGACCTCGACGACGACGGCCCGGCATCGACGACCGGCACCGTCCCCGCGGACCAGACCGTGTCCATCGAGAGCCACGCATTCGTGCCCCCCGTGCTCACCGTCCGCCCGGGCGGCGAGGTCACGGTCGGTAACCGGGACGACGTCGAGCATTCCGTCACCTCGGACACCGCCGGATACTTCGACGAGGACGTCGACGGCCGCTCCAACGCCGACTTCACCGCCCCATCGACACCGGGAAGCTACCCGTTCCACTGCACCTACCATCCGGAGATGCGGGGCACCCTGATCGTGCAGTGACACCGCTCGCGGCCGGTCCGCCAGGCAGTCAGGCGCCGGTGAACCGGTCCCACGCGCGGTGCCGGGACAGCGCGTCGGCGAACCGCTCCACCAACTCGGCCGGGAGTTCCTCGGCAGCAGCCCCGGAGGTCACCACGCCGTGCTCGGCGACGACCCCGACATCCTCGGCGAGCGGTTCGCTCACCTCCGCCCGGCGCAGCAGCTCCATCCCGGCCCCGAACGCCGCGATCGGCTTCGCGTGCAGGTACGCCTCGCGGACGAACCGCACCGCGTCCGGGTCGTCGACGAGTGTCGCCACCGCCGTCGGCCCGCACGGCGCGACCACCGCGTCATAGAGCACCGAGTTCATCGTCGCGATCGCACGGTCGGCGCGCAGCGCACCCCCGGACCCGCCAGCGAACTCCGCCTCGGCGGGTCCGAGCACCTCGGTGACCGCCCCCCCGGTCGTGCAGCGCCGCGCGCAGCGCCCGCACCCCGACCACGTCCACGCCGTCGGCGGCGAGAATCGCGACCCGCCTCGTCTCGATCCCGGCCGGCTCCTGCCCGGCCTGGGACAGCGCGGGGGAGCGGACGCTGGTGTCGAACAGCAGGTCGTGATCCGGTGCCGCGGACCCGATCAGCGGCGCGACCCGGGCCGCCAGATCGTGATCGATCAGGTTGAGTTCGGCGAGCACCGCCACCCGGACGTCGGCGTCCCGGACCTTGCCAAGCTCGAAGCCAAACGCCGACACGATGTGGTCGCGCTCCACCCCCGACATGCTGTTCCAGAACAGCCGCGGCTGACCGTAGTGGTCGCGGAACTTCTCGGCGCGCACCCGCAGCTTCGGGCCGTCGACGCGCGCACGGTAGTGGGTGAAGGCGCCGTCCGCCGCCAGCGCGGGGCATCCGCCGCCGAGCGTGTTCGTCGAGTAGGCGGTCCGCCCCATCGGGATCCGCTGCTGCCCGTACCCGTCCTGCTGATTGGTCACCACGTCCGCGACCGGGCGGTTCACCGGCAACTGCGCGAAGTTCGGGCCGCCGAGCCGGATCAGCTGAGTGTCGAGGTAGCTGAAGTTGCGGGCCTGCAGCAGCGGGTCGTCGGTGAAGTCGATGCCCGGCACGATGTTCGCGGTGTGAAAGGCGACCTGTTCGGTTTCGGCGAAGAAGTTGTCCGGGTTCCGGTCGAGGACCATCACCCCGACCGGCTGCACCCGCACCTCCTCCTCGGGGACGAGTTTCGTCGCATCGAGCAGGTCGAAGTCGAAGGTGTGCTCGTCCGCCTCCGGGATCAGCTGAACGCCGAGTTCCCACCGCGGATACCCACCCGCCTCGATGGCCTCCCACAGGTCGCGTCGGTTGAAATCCGGGTCGCGGCCCGCGATCTGCTGACACTCGTCCCAGACAAGCGAATGGGTTCCCAGCAGCGGCCGCCAGTGGAATTTGACGAAGGTGCCGCGACCGTCGGCGTCGACAAGGCGGAAGGTGTGTACCCCGAAGCCCTGCACCATCCGGTAGCTGCGCGGGATCGCCCGGTCCGACATCAGCCACATCACCGCGTGCAGCGTCTCGGGCTGGGCTCCGACGAAGTCCCAGAACGTGTCGTGCGCGGACTGCGCCTGCGGGATCTCGTTGTCCGGCTCGGGTTTCACCGCGTGGATCAGGTCGGGGAACTTGATGCCGTCCTGGATGAAGAAGACCGGAAAGTTGTTGCCCACCAGGTCGTGATTGCCCTGCCTGGTGTAGAACTTCGTCGCGAACCCGCGGACGTCCCGGACGGTGTCCGCGGAGCCCCGCGACCCGGCGACCGTGGAGAAGCGCACGAACACCGGCGTCCGCACGTCCGGGTCGGTGAGGAACTCGGCGCGCGTGTACTGGGCCAACCGGTCGTCGTACGGCGCGAAGTGCCCGTAGGCGCCCGCGCCACGGGCATGCACAACCCGCTCCGGTATCCGCTCATGAGCGAAATGGGTGAGCTTCTCGCGGAAGTGGAAGTCCTCCAACAGGGTCGGTCCCCGTTCACCCGCGGTGAGCGAATCATCCGTCTGGTCGACGAGGATCGCCTGCTGGGTGGTCAGCCGGGTGTCGCGGCGGTCCAGCCGTGACGGCTCGAGCTGTTCATTCTTCGGGTCGCGCACCGGATCCCGGTCGCGGGGCGATGTGTCCGCCATCGAGCGCACCTCCTGTGTGCTGTCGTGTGACAGCGGACATGCCCCACGGCCGGGCACCGCAAACCCGTCAGGACCGTCTGCGCAGCCACCACGGCCAGATCAACCCGACGAAGGCGAACAGCGACGCCACCGCAGCCCCCGCCACCACGCCCCACGCCACGTTCAGCACCACCCCGACGGTGAGGATCACCACGCAGGTCAGCGCGAGCCCGAGCAGCACCACCCCGGCGAGCGCGCATCGATGCGCTGCCGCGACCAGGGGTTGCAGCTTGTGCTGGCGGAACAGGATCCGGTGCATGCCGACCGGAGCGGCCAGCAGCACCGTCGATGCCACCGCCGACAGCACCGCCGCCAGGTACACGCCCCGCTCGAAGTCGGAGAGTCGGTCGAACGTGGATTGGAAGGGGAGGATCAGCAGGAATCCCGTCAGCAACTGCACCCCGGTCTGGGTGACCCGCAACTCCTGCAACAGGCTCGCCCAGTTCCGGTCGAGCTGCTCGGTGGGCGTCTCGTTCCGCGCCGCCCGATCCCAGCCGCCGTCCCGCTCGGGGTGATCGACCGGCGCGCCAGCCGCATCCGCGGACCCTGCACTCATCGCACTTCCCATCACACACCGGCCAGTGCCCGGTGTGGCTACCTGCCGATTACCCGCCCGCGCGGTCCCGCAAACCCGCATCGGGCGCGAACCCGGGCGGTGGGCCGGCCGGAACATCGCGGCGTCCAGAGACAACGCGCGACCCGGCCTGCGGGCCCGCCACCAATCATTCCGTCACAGTGACGTATTGCGTAGGGCCCGGGAGCCGAGGGGGAAGACCCGGGCCGGCGTCAGCGCAGCGGTTCGGCGACCAACCGGCCAGCAGCGCACCGATGCGACGGAACCAACCAAGACCCGGCGTCCACCGATACGCGCGACGCCGGACCGGCCGGCGCGGGACCCCGACGAACCCGGGCACGCCACCCAAGCGGCGACGCCGGACGACGCGCACGCAGACATGGATGCGGCGGACACGGACACGACAGCCGGATGCCGACGGGCCGAACACCCCGATTATCACCGCAGGTCGGCGCCCACCCGATAAGGAACATTATGTCAGATTGCGGGCGGAGGGGTGTCCCCGTGGAGGCCTGCACCCTCGGATCCCGAACCCGACCGGGCACCCGCACGTCCCGGCACACTCCGCCAGGACCGCGCGGCGGGCCCGCACCTCCGCTCGAGGCAGGCCGGCACGGGTTCGACGGTGACGATCCGGCGCGCGGGCGCGCAACTCGGATCAGCGCTGCGGCGCGCGATGGTCGGTTCGCGCGCACGTATCGACCCACGCGCCGTGTGGCACGCGCTCGCAAGGCGCTGCGGGCGCCGATCCTCCCCGACGGCGGCGCCGACCCCCTTCCCACTTTCATGGATAATTGCGGTTATCCACGAAAACCGTTGGAGCGCCCTGGAATCGCGCGCATGTTGTTGCCCCGCACGCAACCGCCGCGCACGCCGCCCTGCTCAACCGCACTCCCTGCCCGGACCCGCCCGGACCCTGTAGCAGATTGCTACACTGGAGCTCGGAGCGTGGCACATCGTCCCAAGGAGGAGCCATGACGAGCGTCGTCGACAAGGTGACCAGGTTTTCATCGGAACTCGTCGACGCGGCCGCGTCCGAGGGTGAGCGGGAGAACCGATCCGCGCGTCAACAGCTCGAACACTGGGCACGAGTGGGCCGCGAGGTGTCGAACCAGCGGCAGGTGGCCCGCCGCCGGGTCGAGGCCGCCCTCGCTGGCAGGCTGCCGCTGAGCGAACTGTCCGACGAGGAGGGCGTGGTCTTCAACGCCGAGGTCGCCGCGGCGCTCGAGGAATCGCTCGCCACCGGAAACCACGTCGCCGATCGCGCCGCGCAGGGCCGAGCCACGATCGCGCTCGACAACGAGGGCCGCGTCGTCAAACACCTGCCTGACGGCACCCAGATCATCCTGTGAGACGACTCGACCTCGTCGTCGGCCCCAACGGTGCGGGCAAGTCGACGTTCGTCGAGCAACGGCTCGCTCCCCTGCTCCCCGGCAGCGTCTTCGTCAACGCCGACGTCATCGCGAAACAGCGGTGGCCCGATAGCCCCGAGGAGCATTCGTACGAGGCCGCCCGGATTGCCGCGACCATCCGGGACACACTGATCGATCAGGGCGAGTCGTTCATCGCCGAGACCGTGTTCTCGCACCCGTCGAAACTGGACCTGATCGACCGGGCCCACCGCGGCGGGTACGTGCTTGCCCTGCACGTGGTCCTCGTCCCGGTCGACCTGTCCGTCGCCCGCGTCGCCGAGCGGGTCATCGAGGGTGGCCACCGGGTTCCCGAGGACAAGATCCGGGAACGCTTCGCTCGACTGTGGCCGCTGGTCGCCGACGCCATCGGCCGCGCCGATCACGCCACCGTGTACGACAACTCCGCCCCCGACCTCACCCGGATCGTGGCCCGCTACGTCGACGGCGACCCGGTCGGCGACACCGCCTGGCCCGCCTGGACACCGGCCGACCTGACCGGTTGACCAGCTCCGCCGTCGTCAACGTCCGGGTCCGCGGGGTGAATCAACGACACGGCCCTGAACACCGCCACCTCGTTCGTGGTGCCGTTCGACTACTCCCCCGATCCCGACCACGACCGACGCCGCGAGCAGTACGTGCGCCTTCGGCTCGCAACCCTCGCGGCCGAACGCGACGCACTGATCGGTGCCCGCTCACGCGGCGTGCACCGCTCGCAGACCCTTACCGCCGCGCAGCGGCGCCTCGACCTCAAGGAACCTCGCCTGCAGCTCGTCAGCGACAGGTCGGGTCACTGGGCCCACCCCACCCGTCAGGGTGGGGTGGGAACGCGAGGCGGAAGGTTCTACCGGAACCGACCCGATTGCCGATAAGCTGCGTTATGACATTATTGCCGGGGAGTCGGCCGCGTCATTCGTCGTCACCGCAGGTCAGAGCGCCCTTGCGCGGGCCGAGAGCGCCCGGTACTCGGCTCGACGGTGCGCGATGTGCGAGTCGACACGCATGTGGTCCCGCATCGTGGGGATCGCGATCGTGTCGTCGACGGCGATCCCCCGCCGGGCTAGCCATGCCTGCACCTCACCCCAGAGCCACGTCTGCCCGAGGGTGAGGTTGAACGGCAGCGGGAACGGATCGCCCTGGTGGCGTTGCCCGTTCACCCACAGCGCGACGGCCTGCCGGGTACAGCCGGCGCGCCGCGCGATCAGCCTGCGGTCCACGAGATCCGGCTGGGTGCGTTCGACGTCGACCCCCAGCTCGCTGAGCCGGACGACGAGGTCGATGCCTGCGGCGTACCCGCGGGTCCCCTCCCCCGTCGCGGTAACGACCTGCAACTGCCCATGATCGTCGATGCCGGCGCCCAGCCCGTCCCGCACCCGGTCCTCGACGTGCGGCGCGATCACCCCGGTGACAAACGAGTAGCGAAACCGGTGTGGGCCCTGATCCATTCGACGATCGTACTGTTGACGTCCGTCAACAGGGTCAGATCGGCGGCGGCACGATCCGGACACGGCGCGGGCGCGACGGCACCGAGAATCCGTTGCGCAGTGCCGCTTCCGCGAGCGGCACCGGATCGGGGTCGTGCGGCCAGTCCGCAGGCCCGAACAACCCGACGGCGTTCGCCGCACCACCCGTAGTGAACCGCCCCTCGTCACCCTACCGCCCCATCCGGCACAATCGAACACATGCCCGAATCTCTGCACGACTGGTTCGAGGAGTTCCTCGTCTACCGCAGCACGGCCAAGCCGTCGCCCAACACCCTGCGGGCCTATCGGCAGGACTTCCGGACGGTTGCCGACTCCCTCGCCACGGGTCGCGGCGTCCCGCCCGAGCGACTCACGCCCGCCGTCATCGACAAGGCGGCGATGCGGGTCGCCTTCGCCGACTACGCCGACAGTCGCCAGCCCGCGTCGATCCGGCGCTGCTGGTCGACCTGGAACATGCTGTGCGACTTCCTCTTCGCCGCCGACGTGATCGTCGCCAACCCGATGTCGTCGGTGCTGCGCCCCCGGGCGCCGAAGACGGTGCCGAAGGCCTTCCACGCGGACGCCGTCGAGCGGCTCGTCACCACACTGCAGGCACCCGACGAGGGCACCCGGGCATGGCCCGAGCGTGACCTGGCGCTGATCCTGACCGGGCTGCTGACGGGCCTGCGGTCAGCCGAGCTGATCGCCATCGACCTCGGAGATCTGCGGGACGCGGCGGACCGGGGAAAGGTCATCCACGTCCACGGCAAGGGCAACAAGCAGCGGGTGGTCACGGTCGAGCCGGTGGTCGTCGACGTGCTCGGCGACTACCTGGACAGCCGCGCCACCCGCTTCCCCGGCACCGCGCGCAGGCGTGCGGATGTCGGCCCGTGGGAGCGGTTCGCCGCAACGGACCCGATGTTCGTCGGCCGGGACGGCACCCGGATCACGCGGGGCACGCTCCAGTACCGCGTGGAGCGGGCGTACCGCCGAGCGGGCATCAACGGCGATCGCGCGAAGGGCGCCCTGGTGCACCAGCTCCGGCACACCTTCGCCACCGCCATGGCGGACCAGAACGTGAGCGTCTACACCCTGATGAGGATGCTCGGGCACGAATCCATGACCACGACCCAGCGGTACACGTCGGGTGCGGGCACCGAGGTGCGCGGCGCCGCCGCCCTCAACCCGGCGTACGACCTCGTGAGTCGGCGGGCCGGGAGGGGTGGCCCGGGGGCCTGATCAGGGCAGCGAGTTGAGGAACTCGAACATCGCGGGCTGGAAGTCCGGGTTGGCGTTGATGACGCCGGTGACCGCACCGACCGTGCCGCCGATCGCGGCGCCGAGGGGGCAGCCGACGAACAGGAACAGCACGCAGCCGACGACGAGGCCGATCGCGAGACCGGTATTGGCCTGCAACTGCCCGCCGTTGAGCCAGCCCTTCTCCCACTCGGTGACCATGTTCTGGTAGGCCGTCTGGCTGTAGGCGGGTTGGACGCTGACCGGGGGCAGCTGTGGGGTGAGGGTGAGCTCGCGGCCGCCCTGGCCGATGCTCGCCGCGATCGGCACGCGGGCATCGCCCATGCCGTAGGCGAGTGGGACGCTGGTGAGCGGGGTGCCCGCGTCGTTGACGACGTCGACGGCCGTTCCGCCTGCCGCGAGCCGGAAGGCTCCGGAGTCGAGAACCGTCGCGATCGAGCGACCGTCGGGCAGTACCGAGGTCTCGTAGCCGACGTCGGCGGCACCCTGCGTCGGGACCTCGCTGGCATAGGAGTTGCCAGCGCCGACACCCATCGCCGCAACCAGGGCCACGGACAGCACCGTGGCCTTCGTGAGTTTCATGGTGGGGCTCCTTCTCCGAGATCTCGGTGCCCTGCGCGGACACCGATGGCGGGAGACGGCCCGAACGGTTCGTAGGCCGTCAGGAACACCCACTAGAATAGAGGGCCAACGGCCTCGCGTCTGCCCTATTCGGGCAGGTAAAGCGCATTTTGACCGTGATGGACACCCTGACGGACACCGAAGGCGCCGGGCAGATGCCCGGCGCCTTCGGCGTGTGGTGCGACGGTCTAGATGACGCCCATGGCGAACATCGCGTCGGCGACCTTGACGAAGCCGGCGATGTTGGCGCCGAGGACGTAGTCCCCGGGCTTGCCGTACTCGGTGGCGGTGGTGACACACCGGTCGTGGATGTCGCGCATGATCATCGACAGCCGCTCGTCGGTGTACTCGAAGCTCCAGGAGTCGCGGGAGGCGTTCTGCTGCATCTCCAGCGCCGAGGTGGCGACGCCACCGGCGTTGGCGGCCTTGCCCGGGGCGAAGGCGACGCCCGCGTCCCGGAACAGGGCGATGCCCTGCGGGGTGGTGGGCATGTTGGCGCCCTCGGCGACAACCTTGACGCCGTTGGCGACCAGGGTCTTCGCGGCGGCTTCGTCGAGCTCGTTCTGGGTGGCGCAGGGCATCGCCACGTCACACGGGACGTCCCAGATGTTGCCGTCGGCGACGAACCGGGCGCCGGGGCGGGCGCCGGCGTACTCGCTGATCCGGCCGCGCCGGACCTCCTTGATCTCCTTGAGCAGCTCGAGGTCGATGCCGTTGTCGTCGACGATGTAGCCGGACGAGTCGGAGCAGGCGACGGCGGTGCCGCCGAGCTGGTGCACCTTCTCGATCGCGTAGATCGCGACGTTGCCGGATCCGGAGACCACGACGCGGCGGCCCTCGAGGCTGGTGCCCGCGGTCTTGAGCATCTCGGCGACGAAGTAGGCGCAGCCGTAGCCGGTGGCCTCCTTGCGGACCATCGAGCCGCCCCAGGTCAGCCCCTTGCCGGTGAGCACACCGGACTCGTAGGAGTTGTTGAGCCGCTTGTACTGGCCGAACAGGTAGCCGATCTCGCGGCCGCCGACGCCGATGTCACCGGCGGGGACGTCGGTGTACTCGCCGATGTGCCGCTGCAGCTCCGTCATGAACGACTGGCAGAAGCGCATGATCTCGCCCTCGGACCGGCCCTTGGGGTCGAAGTCGGAGCCGCCCTTGCCGCCGCCGATGGGCAGACCGGTGAGGGAGTTCTTGAAGATCTGCTCGAAGCCGAGGAACTTCACGATGCCGAGGTTGACGCTCGGGTGGAAGCGCAGGCCGCCCTTGTAGGGGCCGAGGGCGCTGTTGTACTGCACCCGGAAACCGCGGTTGACGTGCACCTGGCCGTTGTCGTCCTGCCACGGCACACGGAAAATGATCTGCCGCTCGGGCTCGCAGAGGCGCTCGATCAGCGCGCCGTCGGCGTAGTTGGGGTGCCGTTCGAGCACAACGGTGAGCGACTCGAAGACCTCGGCGACGGCCTGATGGAACTCCGGCTCGCCTGCGTTGCGGCGCACGACCTGCTCAAAGTACTGGTCGACACGCTCACGGACCTGCCCACTCACAGACAGTCCTCCTCACTGTTCGGTTTGGATCACATGTCCGCACCCGGTCGGCGACCACGCTGTCGGCAACCCACTTCCGCACCGGTCGGCGACCACGCTGTCGACAACCACATTTCCGCACAGAAGACACGGATATTCATGTAAAGGTAAGCACAACTTCTCCTCACAGCCCTAACCCGGCCGACGTGATATTCCCCCGGTGTGAGATTCGGATCATCTTGTCGATCCCCACGACACGCCGTCGAGGAATCTGCTCGTCCGGCCATGTTCGCCGTCCGGTACTAGCGTGAGCACCGTCGTCGACATCTGCGCGAGGAGTGTGGACATGAGCGTCAAGACGGTGGGGTCTCCCCGGCACCGGGTGGTGGTCATCGGCTCGGGATTCGGCGGGCTGTTCGCCACCCAGGCACTCAAGCGGGACGACGTCGACATCACCCTAATCGCCCGCACCACCCATCACCTGTTCCAGCCGCTGCTGTACCAGGTGGCGACCGGCATCCTCTCGGTCGGCGACATCGCCCCGGCAACCCGGCTGGTGCTGCGCAAGCAGCGCAACGTGGAGGTGCTGCTCGGCGACGTGGAGACGATCGACCTGGACGCGGGCACCGTCTCGTCCCGGCTGCTCGACCGCACGACGGTCAGCGAGTTCGACAGCCTGATCGTTGCCGCGGGCGCAGGCCAGTCGTACTTCGGCAACGACGGCTTCGCCCGGTTCGCCCCCGGCATGAAGACCATCGACGACGCGCTGGAGCTGCGCGGGCGCATCCTCGGCGCGTTCGAGGAGGCCGAGCTGTCCGACGATCCCGAGGAGCGCGCACGCCTGCTGACCTTCGTGGTGGTCGGCGCAGGACCGACCGGGGTGGAACTGGCCGGTCAGATCGCCGAGATGGCACACCGGACCCTCAAGGGCGCGTTCCGCAAGATCGATCCGCGCGACGCACGGGTGATCCTCCTCGACGGCGCCCCGGTGGTGCTGCCCGTCTACGGCGGCAAGCTCAGCGCCAACGCGGCGGCCCGGCTCGAGAAGCTGGGCGTCGAGATTCAGCCGAACGCGATGGTCGTCGACGTCGACGCGGGCGGCCTGGTCGTCCGGGACAAGGACGGCACCGAACGCCGGGTCGACGCGCAGTGCAAGGTGTGGTCGGCCGGGGTGCAGGCCAGCCCGCTCGGCAAGCAGCTCGCCGAGCAGTCCGGCGCCGAGATCGACCGGGCCGGACGCGTCCATGTCAACCCGGACCTGTCACTGCCCGGGCACCCGAACGTCTACGTCATCGGCGACATGATGGCGCTCGACAACCTGCCCGGCCTCGCCCAGGTCGCGATGCAGGGCGGCAAGCACGCGGCGAGGCAGATCCGGGGCACGGTCGCCGGGGAGCCCGAGGGTGCGCGGCGCCCATTCAAGTACTTCGACAAGGGATCGATGGCGACGATCTCCCGGTTCAGCGCGGTGGCGAAGATCGGCAAGCTCGAGATCACCGGCTTCATCGGCTGGATCGCGTGGCTGGTCGTCCACCTGATGTACCTGATCGGGTTCCGCAGCAAGTTCTCCACGGTGCTGTCGTGGATGGTGTCGTTCCTCGGGCGGGGGCGCGCGCAGATGGCGTCCACCGAACAGCAGGTGTTCGCGCGGCTGGCGATCGAGCACGTCCAGAACCACGAGCGGAACCTCGCCGCGGGCCTGATGGGAGATCCGGCGGCGGTGGCAACCGGAGAGGAACGCGAGGCGGGCTAGCTGTCCCCAAGCCGGGCGGTGTCCTCGACGTTCGCCAACCGCACCTGCCCGCGCGCAACGAGCCGATCCGCGGCGTCCACGATCTGTACCTGCCACAGCTGCTGGGTGCGTCCCCGATGGATCGGCGTCGCGGTGGCGGTGAGGATGCCGCTGCGGGTGGCGCGGAGGAAGTCGGTGTTGTTGTTCACGCCGACGACGTGCCCGCGGTCGCCGAACCAGACGCTGCCGCCGATGCTGGCGAGGGTCTCGATGACGGTGCAGTGGACGCCGCCGTTGACGATGCCCGCCGGCTGGAATAGGTGCGGGCCGACCTCCCAGTGCGCGTTCACCCGGTCGGCGCTGACCTCGGTGAACTCGAGGCCGATCGACTCGGCGAATCCCCGGTTGAGGAAGGTGGCCGCCTCGGCGAGGCTACGTCCGTCGAGCGCGTCCGCCATCGTGAACGTCGAGGCGGCCTGCGCGGTGGTCGGTTCACTCATGTGCACTCCCTGGGTCCCTGCGCCGCGCTCGTCGCGACGAGTCCGATTCCTGCAGTCAAGCACGCCGACGTCAGCGGTGTCAGTTTCAGAAGTCGAGTGCACGACGACCTGGTCCAACGGGTTGATGTGATGAGGTCTTCTGATCTGCTGAGGTCAGAAGTCGAGTGCACTATCGTCGGGCTGTGCGCTGGGCACACCGGCGGTGGTACTGGTGACCTTGGACGGTGGAGCGGTCACCGAGTCCGGTGTGTTGACGGCGTCGGACGCCGAGCGGTCGCTGGCGCGGGAACGATTCGCGGTGATCGCACCGCTCGCGGCCGCAGACTCGGTGGGCACGGTCGCCCCCGACGAGACGGCGGCCCGGCTAGGGATTTCGCGTCGTCACGTCTACACACGGATCGGCCGGTGCCAGCAGGGGTCGGGAGTGGTGACTGATCTGCTGTCGGGACGGTCGGAGGGCGGCCGTGGCCGACGCAGGTTTCCGGTGAGGTCGAGGACCTGATCGCAGAGCTGGTGCGGAAGTCGTACCTGAAGAGGCAGAAACCCGTTTGGCGGTGGTGTACCGGCAAATCATCAGGGCGTGCCGACTTCAAGGCGTTCGAGTGCCAGCGCGCAACACGGTCGCCGCCCGCATCGCGGCACTGCATCCGGGGCAGGTGGCGCGCAGCCAGCACGGTCCGATGCGGCGCGCGCCGTGCAGGCCGCCGGTGGCGCACCCCCGGTGGTGGACGAGTTGCTCGAACGGGTCCAGATCGACCACACGGTGGTCGATCTGATGGTCGTCGAGAGCGCGACCAGCAGCCGATCGGCCGGCCCTATCTGACCGTCGCGATCGACATGCACAGTCGGTGCCTGGTCGGGATGGTGCTCACGCTGGAGGCGCCGTCCGCGGTGTCGCAAACCGCGGCATCTGTACCTGGACAACGCCTCCGAGTTCAAGAGCGATGCCCTCAAGCGTGGCTGCGAACAGCACGGCATCGAGCTGGAATATCGGCCTCCGGGCGCCGCAGTACTGCGGGATCATCGAGCGGGTCATCGGCACGGCCATGTCGATGGTCCACGAGCTGCCGGGCCCCACGTTCTCGAACCCGGTCGAACGCGGCGCCTACGACCCGCAGGCCACAAGCACGGCCGACGCCCCACCGCCGCCACCGGACACCGACCGGGCCCACGACGACGGCGGTTCGTCGGTGGCCCTGTTCGACGACATTGAGGAGTGGTGAGCAGTGGACGAGTCGGGTGATCTGACACATCTGATCGAGGGCGCGCGGGGTATCGCCCGGCTGCCTGCGGCCGAGCGGATCCGGCACATCCGCGCCGACCGGTGGATCGGGTATCCGCGGGCGGTGGACACACTCAATCGCCTCGAATCCTTGCTCCAGATCCGGAGCCGGATGTTTGCACCGACTCGACCGTACCGACGAGTATCTTTCGTAACCTTCTCGTGACCGTGTTGGCGGTGTCGTTCGTCCGGTTTGTCCCTACGTTCCGACCGGAACGTTCTCATTCACAGGTAACTATCAGGAATGAAGGGATGGACCCAGTTTGAAACCCAGATCCACATCTCGCCGGTCGCTCGACCGGACGACGAGACGCCGAGCCGGTGCGCGAGTGTTCGGCACTGTGGCACTCGTGGCAACCCTGGCGATGTCCGGAGGCGGAGTTGTTCTCGCGCAGCCGACCACCACCGCCACCCCGCCCTCGAGCACGACAACACCACCAGCCGCCGCGGCTGCGACTACAACTTCCGCACCGGCCACACAACCCGCGTCGCAGGAATGTGTGGAAGGCACGCCCCAGCAGGGCATCACCACCACAAGCCCGTTGACAACGTCCGCGACGGCGACACCGCCTGCGCCGCTGGTGTGTTCGGAGGGTACACACCAGCAAGCCAGCGCGACCACGTCGTCACCCAGCGCGGCCACGACCTCCACCGCCGCGCCCCGGACGAGTGCCGCGCCGCCAGCGGCACAGGAGAAGTCGGCGGCCCCGGCCACCACGCCATCGGCCGCGGAGCAAGCCCGACCCGGGAACGGTAAGAAGACCCCCTACACCGGTGAAGCGACCGAGAACCCGAACGCCAAGATCACCCCCGGCCAGATGCGGTCGGACCGGGAGGAGATCCCCGAAGGGTTCACCAAGGCGGACGCCGACAAGGCCGAAACGATGGAAGCCGCACTCGTCCAGAAGCAGGCGTCCCCCGGCGTGAGCCTCCTGGTCGCACCCGGCTGCCAGGTGTACTGGCCCGCACCATACGAGGTGTGCGGCGCGATCAAGGACAAGTACAACTCCCTCGGCGGCCCCACCAGCTTCCTACTCCTCCCGACAACCAACGAACTAACCAATCCGGACGGACACGGGAAGAGGACCCAATTCCAGAACGGACCCATCTACTGGTCCGCCGCCACCGGCGCCCACCCGGTCGTCAACCACTTCCACCAGAAGTGGGGAGAGTACGGGTATGAGGGCGGTTGGCTTGGCTACCCCAAGACCGACGAAGTTGTTCTCAACGGTGGTCGGAATCAGGACTTCCAAGGCGCGACCATCTACTGGAGTCCACCTACCGGCGCCCACCCTGTCGGCGGGGCGATCCGCGACAAGTGGGCTCAGACAGGCTGGGAAGGGGGCTTCCTCGGGTACCCAGTCTCAGACGAGATCTGGGTGGGAGCGAACGGTCAGGGCCGCATGAATCGCTTCCAGAATGGCGTCATCTACTGGTCATCGACCACCGGAGCTTATCCCGTAACGGGGGCGATTCTGGAGCAATGGTCTCGGGCGGGATACGAACAGAGTAGCTACGGCTACCCCACAGCGGATCAAGCAAACCCTAGCGGACTGTCACTCGAACAGCAGTTCCAGAACGGGAAGATATATGTGGCGGCGATCAACATCCCAATCGGAAGTACGGGGGCAATGCTATCGCTGGGCATACCGTCAGTCGGCCCCCTGCAGGTGTCAGGAATACCGAACGGCATTGCGGTCAATGGCCCCGGGTTCGAGACAAAGTTCGTGCGCACTTACGCTAATGCGGTCAATGTCGATCTAGTAAGGACCAACGCGCAGGGCCCGACGCAATTCAGCATTCTCGCCGGATTGCCGGGAGGCTACTCACTGCAGTCGAGCAACGGAAATCTTCTTGTCAAGAACTCGGCAGGACAGACTGTGACCGGCATAGGCGGCCCTATGGGCTTTAACAACAGTCAGCAGAACGTGGAGTCGACACTGACCCTCGTCGGGAACCTTCTGACTTTCTCCCAAGCGCCATCATCGACGTTCCCGGTCACGTCGTACTTTAGGGCAATCGGAAGCCCGACCGGCCTCGCGGATTCAAAGAATACCTACGACACGGAAATGTCCGACGCAGAAAGGGCGGCCTGCCGGGACATGCTCTACTGGAACTGCTTCCGAATGCGGAACTCGTACCCTCAGGCGACCAGCCAGTCTGAAGATGATTTTCCCGGGATGGTTACGCTGGACACCAAGCTAGACGCCCATCGTCATTGCATGTGGCTTGCTTACATGGTCGAATCAGGTAGCGAAACCCCCGCGCGCAATATGGCCGAAGCCCACGAAGAGGGCGCCGAGAATCCTGTACTGGCCAAAGCGATGGACCTGTACAACAATGAAACCGGAATTGCAGTCGGACTTCGCAACGAAGGCGATTCTGGGTCAATTCGAGGCGAATGCCTAGGCTACGCTCAACAAGCTCGCTTCGTGACGACTGTGGGAGAGATTGGGGTTAACGTAAATGAGAATGACCTTGTCTACTACAGGCAGTGACACTATTCTCGGGAACGCGGGTCGAACTGTCGGCGCCAGGCGGATTCGAGACACCCCCACTCGTGGGGTGCTCGGGGTATCGCTTTACAGCGACCAGGGGCCGAGCAAGGATCAGGTCCCATGACCCCACCCTCGACAGGCCCGCATCGGTACCCGCGGCAGCTCCTTCTGACGGGTGTGTATGTCGCGACCGGATTGCTGTGTGGAGTTGCGATGTGGCTGTTTTGGGCGGTCACAACCGCCACAATCGGCTTGGAAACGCCATTGCATGTGGTCGAGCTCTTCATCCTCCCGGCTGCCACAGGGGCGATCGTGACCTACTTGCTGCTCCGTCGTGTGCCGAAGCTCCGAGCGCTTGCTTGGTCTGTCCTCCTGGGCGCCGTCGTAGTCGGCCCGCTGCTCGACTTCCTGTTTTTTGCGTTCCTAGCCGGTTCGTATCCCGGAACATCGGCGAGCTAACGCAACCACGACGCGGAACGCTCTGAATCCCTGAAGGAGGTCCCCACGGCGGCGTGGGGACCTCCTTCAGGGTCGGGATGTTGGGGTTGATGGCCGAGTTCGAGTCCGACCTGATCCGTGCCCGCACCCGTGACGCCATCGCCGCCGCTACTGCTGCCGGCAAAATGAAGGGCCGCACGCACAAGCTCACCCGAAGAGCGGGCCTACCTGCTCCAGATGTACGAGACTCGACAGTTCAAGATCGAGACACTCTGCAGGAACACGGGGTTGAAGAGGTCAGCGCTCTACAACAACATCACCCTCGCACGCGCCGAACGAGACGCTCGCGTCAGCGCCGGGGATGACAGGTGGCCGTGCACAGCACTTCTGACAGCTGTGCACTCGACTCCTGAAACTGACAAGCGGGCCCCGTACCGGTAGTCGGTACGGGGCCCGCCGTGGAAGGGACCGGGAGTCACTGCAGCCCTCAGGACTCCGGCACGGTCCGGTGGTTCATCACCCACACGCAACTATAGGCAAGGCTTCCCTAACTGGCAAGGGCGTGGGTGTGCGCGCGTCGACAGAGGGGGCGTCCCGCCCGGGAACGCACCGGGAGGCCCGCGGTCTCGAATGCGTCGAGCAGCGCCTGCCCGCGCCGGTCGGCAACCGACGGGGCGAGGTCGCCGCGCAGCGGAACCATGGTCGCGGCCCCGAGCACCGCCTCGCCGACCAGCGCCCAGAGCAGCGTGCGATCCAGCGGCACGAGCCGGTCGAGGGCGTCGAAGATGGCGGTCAGCGCGGTGCGGCAGCGGCAGGCGGTCCACATCGCGAGGGCGCGTTCGCACGGCAGGGTCACCGCGCCCGGCGTTCCGTCCCACCGGTCGCCGGGCAGCACCCGCAGGGCGGGATCCCAGACGCCCGCCCAGTCGATGCAGCCGTCGCTGTCCATGTGGATCGACAGGTTGTCGAGGCCGGCGTCCCAGGCGCGGCCCTCCATGACGACCAGTGCGGCGACCCGGCCGACGACGGAGTGGATCAGGGCGGATGCGACAGAGATGCCCGCGGCGTCGCGGTCCGGGATGTCCTCGAGCGCGCGGGTGAGCATCCGGTCCAGGCGGTCGCCGCGGATGCCCTCGTCGACGGCCCACCAGCGGCGCTTGGGCTGCTCGACCATCTGCGCGACGGCGTACACCCGCGGGTACTCGGGGTGCAGCGCCCGCAACCGGGTACACGACTCGACGAGGGCGGCGGAGACCGCGGCGGTGCCGCGCGGGGCAACGGCGGCGGGGGTCGGGTCGAGCAAGAGGGTGGTCGGCACTGCTCACTCCTTCGTCATCGAGCACGATCGAACGTAGGTTAGCCTAACCACAAGTCGATCGCCGGGCGGGAGCCGGGGTGCCTGGTTTGGATAGGGTTACGTAACCTGAAGGCCGATCCGACTTCCGTCGACCAGGAGCATGCCGTGACCACCATCCCCGGAGACGTGGACTACGCGATCCGGGAGGTCCCCCGCGGCCCCGCCCCGCGCGGTCGACGCGCACTGGCCACCGCCGTCGACCTCGGCGTCGTCGCCCTGCCGCTGCTCATCGGATGGTTCATCGTCGATTCACTGCGGGACGGCAACGGCGGCGGCCAGATGGACCGCCTGGTGTTCGGCGGCGTCGCCGTCGCCGTCGCCGTCGGGCTGCTCGTGTGGAACCGCGGCACCCGAGAGGGCAGCACCGGCGCTGGCGTCGGCAAGTCGTGGTTCGACCTGATCGCCAGGGACGCCGCCACCGGCCGAGCGCTCGGCGCCCGCCGCGCGCTGCTCCCCCGCTCCGGGGTCGAGGTGGTCCGCCGCGCCACCGCACTCGACGAGGGCTTCGTCCCGATCCGCGCCGACAACTCCCTCGTCGCGATCCGTCGACGCCGCCTGCTCGGGCTCGCCGCGCTCGTGGCCCTGCTCCTCGCGACCGTCGTCGCGAGCATCGCGGTCGGTGCGCGACCGATGGACTTCGGCGAGATCTTCCACGCCCTGTTCCAGGCCACCGGAACCGACACCGACCTCGTCGTCCGCACCCTCCGGGTGCCGCGCACCGCGCTCGCCGTCGCCGTCGGGATCGCGCTCGGCGTCGCGGGCGCCCTGATCCAGGGCCATACTCGCAACCCGCTCGCCGACGCGGGCCTGCTCGGTCTCAATGCGGGCGCCGCCCTGTTCGTGGTGCTGTCGATCTACCTGCTCGGCCTGTCCACCCCCAGCCAGTACCTGTGGTTCGCGTTCGCCGGCTCGCTCACCGCCAGCCTGGTCGTGTTCGGCATCGCGTCGATCGGCGGCAACCGGGCCAGCCCCCTCAACCTCGCCCTCGCGGGCGCCGCCGTCGCGATGTTCCTGCAGGCGATGACGCACACCGTCATCCTGCTCGACCAGACCAGCCTCGACGGCTACCGATTCTGGGTCGTCGGCTCGGTCGCGGGCCGCGGCACCGAGGTGCTGTGGCAGGTGCTGCCGTTCCTGGTGATCGGCGTGCTGATCGCGCTCGCGGGCACACCGGGACTCAACGTCCTCAGCCTCGGCGACGACGTCGCCCGCGGGCTCGGCACCAACGTCGCCCGCAGCCGGGCGATCGGCATCATCGCGATCACCCTCCTCACCGGCGCCGCGACCGCCGCGTGCGGTCCGATCGCGTTCATCGGGCTGGTCGTCCCCCACGTCGCCCGCTTCATCACCGGACCCGACTACCGCTGGCTCGTCCCCTACGCCGGGCTGCTCGGCGCGATCATGATCCTGCTCGCCGACGTGATCGGCCGAGTCGTCGTCCGGCCCGGCGAACTGCAGGTCGGCATCGTGCTGGCGATGTTCGGTGCGCCGTTCTTCATCGCGCTCGTCCGGCGCAGGAAGCTGGTGTCCCTGTGAGCCTCACCGACCGGGCGACCGTCCCCGACACCCGCACCACCCCGACCCCCACCACCGTCCCCGGCCGCCCCGGCTTCCGGGTCGGCGGGGTCTCCCTGGTCCGCCGCACCACGATGGTCGCGATCACGGTCGCGCTGCTGCTTGCCGTGTTCCTGTTGCTGTGCATCAACATCGGCCGCGGCGAGTTCTCCGTCCCGATCCCCACCGTCGCGGAGATCCTGTTCGGCGGCGGGTCGAAGGTCGAACGCTTCATCGTGATGGACCTGCGGCTGCCGCGGGGGCTCACCGCCCTGCTCACCGGCATCGCCCTCGGCATCGCGGGCGCGATCACCCAGTCCATCCTCCGCAACCCCCTCGCCAGCCCCGACATGCTCGGCATCACCGCCGGAGCCAGCGCCGCCGCCGTCACCCTGATCGTCGTCGGCGGCGGCGGCAGCTTCGTCGGCCTGCTCGCCACCCTCGGCCTGCCCCTCGCCGCACTGGCCGGCGGACTCGCCACCGCGGTCGCCATCTCCCTGCTCGCCTGGCGCGGCGGCGTGCAGGGCTACCGGATCGTGCTGATCGGCATCGGCACCAACGCGATGCTCGTCGCACTGATCCAATGGCTGCTCATCTCCGCGGACATCAACGACGTCGCCCGCGCCCAGGTCTGGCTCAACGGCTCACTCAACGGCAGCGACTGGGCGCAGGTGTGGCCCGTCGCGATCGGCGTCGCCATCGTCGGCACCGCGGCGATCGCGTCCTCGTTCACCCTCGGTGCGCTCCGGCTCGGCGACGACACCGCCCGCGCCCTCGGTGTCCGCCTGCAAAGCGGGCAGGGGGTCCTGCTGATCGCCGCGGTCGCCCTCGCCGCCATCTCCACCGCCGCGGTCGGACCGATCGGCTTCGTCGCACTCGCCGCCCCCCAGCTGGCGATGCGCCTACTCCGCACGCCCGGTCCCCCGATCATCGCGTCCGGGCTCCTCGGCGCGGTGCTCGTCCTCGGCGGCGACATCATCGGTCGCACCGTGCTCCCGGTCGAACTCCCCGTCGGCATCGTCACCTCCGCGCTCGGCGGTCCGTTCCTGATCTACCTGCTCATCCGCAACAATCGGAAGGTGTCCGCATGAGCGCCGACGCACCAGCCACGGACAACCCTCGGCGGCTCGCCACGGAGGCCAACGGGCGGCCCGCCGCCGACGCCAACGGGCGGCCCGCCGCCGACAACCACGGGCGGCTCGCCGCCGAAAACCTCGTCGTCGGCTACGGCGACCGCGTCATCATCGACGGCCTCGACCTCGACATCCCCACCGGTCTGGTCACCACGATCATCGGCCCCAACGGCTGCGGGAAGTCCACCCTGCTGCGCACCCTGGGCCGGCTGCTCAAGCCGAAGTCGGGGCGGGTGCTGCTCGACGGCAAGGCGATCTCGTCGATGCGCACCAAGGACGTCGCCCGCACGCTCGGGTTGCTGCCGCAGGCGCCCGTCGCGCCCGAGGGGCTCACCGTCGCCGACCTCGTCTCCCGTGGCCGCCACCCGCACCAGTCGTGGCTGCGCCAATGGTCCTCCGACGACGAGGGGGAGGTCGCGAAGTCGCTGGCGTTGACGGGGGTGTCCGACCTCGCGGACCGCGCCATCGATGAACTGTCCGGCGGTCAGCGGCAGCGGGCGTGGATCTCGATGGCGTTGGCGCAGGGCACCGACATCCTGCTCCTCGACGAGCCGACGACCTACCTCGATCTGGCGCACTCGGTGGAGGTGCTCGACCTCGTCGACCGGCTGCACTCCGAGCTCGGTCGCACCGTCGTGATGGTCCTGCACGACCTCAACCTCGCGATCCGGTACAGCGACCGCCTGGTCGTGATGGCGAAGGGGTCGGTTGTCGCCGCCGGCGCCCCCGGCGAGATCATCACCCCCGACCTGCTGCTCGAGGTCTTCGGTCTCGAGGCAAGGGTGATCGACGACCCCGTCTCGGACCGGCCGCTGATCGTCCCGGTCGGCGCCCGACACGTGTACGGGACCGCGGGCGGACCGGACCCGGCCGCCGCGGGCTGACCGGGCCGGACCCTCAACGGATCCGCAGCATCGTGCGGACCAGGCGCAGGCCCTGCCCAACCGACACGGCCGGCAGGTAGGCGCGGCCGACGGCGTTGCCGATCGCGGGCAGGGCGGCGGGGTCCGCGAACGTCACGTACATCGGGACGTACTCGGGCCGGAACTTCGCCTTGAACGCCAGCAGGGACCGAAACCCGTACACCGGCTCCAGGGTGCGGCCGAGCAGATCGAGCGCACCGTCCGTGACCGCGGCGAACGCGCCCCGCTCCCGCGCCTCCTCGGTGTCCGCGGCGTCGGCCGTTCCGGCACCGGACACCGTCGCCAGCGGGGCGCCGGACAGGCTGACGAACTCGGCGCCCTCCTCCTTCAGGGATAGCGCGGCGGACGCGATCAGAAACTCCATCGCAGGCCGGAACCCGTCGGTGCGCCTGCGCATGAAGTCAAGCGTCCAGCCGACGACGCGGCCGTCGCGGTGGACCGGCATCCACGAGGTGACCCCGTGGACGGTCCGGTCCTCGTCGACGGCGATCAGGCAGCGGACCCGCCGGTCGTCGATCTCGTCGAGGCCCCCGAGGGTGAATCCCATCTCCGGCATGCCCTTGTCAGCGACCCATTCCTCGGAGATGGCGGTGACCTGATCGGTGAGCGCCAGTGGCGCGTCGGGAAAGCTCATCCATTCGGCGTGCACCCCCGCGCGGGTCGCCCGGTTGAGGGCGGTGCGGACGTCCTGGAACTTCTTCCCGGTGAATTCGAGGGTGTCGAGGTGCAGGACGGTCTCCTCGGCGACCTGGATGCCTGCCCACCCGAGGCTGTCGGTGACGGCTCGCAGCTCCGCCGTGACCGAGTAGAAGCAGGGTGTCCACCCATTCTCGGTCGCGAAGTCCGCGAACCCGGTGACATAGCCGGGCAACGAGGTTCGCGGCCCAACCGGATCGCCGGTGGTGAGCGCGACCCCGCCGATCACCCGGTAGGCGACGTAGCCCGCCCCGTCCGGCGCGAACCAGTAGCGGTTGCCGCGCCAGGTGGTCATCCACGACAGCGGGCTCCCGGTCCCGGCCTCGAGCAGTGCACGGGCGCGTTCGACGTCGTCCGGATGCTCGCCGCGGGACGGGGTGAGGAAGGTCGCGGCGACCGCGGCACCCACCCCGACCCAGAACAGCACCCCCGTCCACTCGTAGAGCAGGGTGGTGGCCGGGTCGTCCGGAAGGAACCGCGGATCCAGCCACTGCAGGTACACCGGCGGGACGAGGCGCTGCGGGTAGTCGGCGAGCAGCGACCCGAGGGTGGGGGCGCGGTCGAAGCCGGCGCGCACCAGCATCCCGAGTGCCAGGTAGCACCCGGCGAGCGCGGCGGTCAGGGCCGTCACGCGCAGCCACAGCCGCCGGTACGTACCGCGCGGAGCGGCGACGGTGAAGAACCGGCGGGTGACCAGCAGCACGAGCAAGACCGCAATCGGCGTGAGAAACGGCGCGATCGTGCGGTACACGGTCGGGGTGTCGAGGCCGTAGAACAGCGACTGCTCCGGCACGAACCCGATGTAGCGGATCCCGACGTTCACCAGGGCCAGCGCGACGAGCGCCAGCTGGGCGATGCAGGCGGCGATCCAGGCGAACCGGCGGCCGCGCCGCAACCCGTCGGCGAGCACGAGCAGCAGCAGCGAGGGCATCAGGCTCAGGATCGTCGGCCCGACCCCACCGAGCCGCAGCGCGAGCAGGCCGCGACGGCAGTCCTCGCCCGCACGGTTCTGCAGGCACAGCTCCCGTAGCTCGGCCGGTGTCGGCGCCACCGTCCGGAACAGGTCCCGGAGCACCGCGAGGGGTCCGACGGCGTGCGGGGACAGTGCCGCCAGCACCGGGCCGAGCGCGCCGGCCGCGACGATCAGCGCGACCAGGACGCGTCCCTCCCTGCGGGTGCCCGCGAGGTGCCCGCCGCGGGCGGAGCGGCCGACGACGAGCGAGCCGAGCAGCAGCCCGACGACCGCCGCGGACAGCCGAGTCAGATCGAGCAGGTGCCCGCCGAACAACGCGAGGGTGATCAGCAGCGCCAGCAGCCCGACCCGAAGTCGGCGCCGCCACAGCGTCGTCATCGAGGAGCTGGCCACCATCGCGACGCCGGCGATCCAGGGGGTTGGCCCGACCGCGGTGCCGATGTGCAGCCGGAAGCCCCAGCCCGCGTCGACGCCCCGGACAGCCGCCGCCGCGCCGAGCGCGATCAGCGTGCCGAGGATCTGGGTGGCGGCCGCGGCGGCCGCGAAGCGGGTCGACCCCATCCGATGTTCGATGGGCGCCGCGATCAGCACGATCGCGGCGGTGGCGGCCAGGTGTCCGGCGAGACCGGGCGCCACCAGACCGGAGGTCAGCACCGTCCACAGTCGGCCGTGCTCGAGGGCGGTGATCCCGGTGGCCAGGTGACGGACCGTCTGCCCGCCGGTCGCGGCGCCGACCACCCACATCAGCACCAGCAGCGTGACGCTCACCGGGGCGCCGGACACGCCGGAGCGGGCGAGGTCGGTCAGCCGCGTCGCCTGCCTGCGCGCGGCGTCGATCACGGGGATGTCGCGCACCGGGGTCACGCGGTCAGCCCCATGCGCCGGGCCAGCCAGTCCACGTTGTCGCGCAGCCCGGCGGACCACACCGCGAAGCTGTGGCCGCCGGGCAGTTCGAGCAGGGTCACGTCCATGCCTGCCTTCCGGGCGGTGTCGTACAGGGTGTGCACGCCGGGGGCGTAGTCGTGGTCGTCGCGACCGACGACGAACACGCCCGCGGTGCCCGGGTAGCTGCGGGCGGCCATCAGGTCCATCGGGTTGACGGCGGTGAACGCGGCCGCGTCCCCGCCGAACGCGGCATCGACGGTGCGGTGCCGGTCGCCGAGCGTCGGCTCGAGTTGCCCGGACAGGTCGAGGAACGTCGGATACTTGTCGGGATGGTTGGTGGCCATCTGCAGCGCGCAGGTGCCGCCGTAGGACAGCCCGCCGATCGCCCACACCCGGGGGTCCGGATTCACCTGCAGGTTCGCGGTCACCCAGGCGGGCACGTCGACGGCCAGGTAGGTGGCGACGTTCCCGAGCGGCGAGTCGAGGCACAGCGGGTTCGCCAGGGTGGATCCGGTGCCGTCGGCGACGACCACGACGGGGGCGAGTCCGGCGTGCCCGGCGGCATAGGCGTCCATCGACCGGGCGAGGTCGCCGCCGGCGAACCAGTCACCGGGGCTGCCGGGCTGCCCGGCCAGCAGCACCAGCACCGGGAGCAGCGGACGCGGATCGGCGAAGTAGGCGGGCGGCAGGTAGATCTTCGCGTCCCGCGCCGCGAACCCGGACACGGTGCCGGGAACCGGGACCGTCACGACCCGCCCGCCCGCGGGCAGGTCCGGCGGCGGCGCCCAGCGCGCGTCGAGCGGTATCCCGGAGACCGGGTCGGGCACCGGCGGTGGCACGTCGGCGAACGCGATGGCGTTGGCCGGGGGCAGACCGAGCGCGTCCCGCACCGTCGGGTAGGCGTCGAACACGAGGTTGACCTGCGCCGCGACGGCGGCGACGATCGCCAGCGCCGCGGCGAGCGAGGCGGCGGCGGAAGCGACGCGGCGGTCGGCGACGAGCCGCGCCGCGGCGAGCAGGATGGCCAGCAGCGCGCACCCGACCCAGCCGTACACGGCGGGGTCGACGGGGTCGGGGAACGGTCGCCACCACCGTTCGACCACCACCCACCCGAGCAGGGTCGCCGCGCACGCGGCGGCAACGCAGATCGGAAGGATGCGGCGTCGGTACCGGCGGGTGGGGCGACTGCGGCCCACCAGCAGCCACAGCGCGCCGAGGGCCGCGCACACCGTCACCCCCCACGGCAGCGGCCCCGAGATCAGCGACCGGTCGTACACCCAGTCCATCCGCGTCCTCCCGCTGTCCGCGTTCCCCACCGCCCTCGCGTGCCTCACCATCAATACCCCCACACGGCTACTACCGCGAGTAGTACGCATGACTGTCGGACGGTACGTACGATGGACCCCATGGCAGGACTTGGCGAGCTCGAGCGAGCAGTGATGGACCACCTGTGGTCCAGTTCCGAACCCCAGACGGTGCGTCAGGTCCACGAGGCCCTCGCGGCCCGCCGTGAGCTCGCGTACACCACCGTCATGACCGTGCTGCAGCGCCTGGCGAAGAAGAACCTCGTCATCCAGCAGCGTGACGATCGGGCACACCGCTACCTCCCGGTGCAGGGCCGCGACGAGCTGGTCGCGAGCCTGATGTTCGACGCCCTCGACCAGGCCCAGGCGTCCGACGGCCGGGTCGCCGCGCTGGTGCACTTCGTCGGCAAGGTCGGCGCCGACGAGGCCGCAGCCCTGCGCGAGGCCCTCGCCGCACTGGAGTCGTCCGAGGCGGGCAAGCGCCACCTGCGCAGCGTCGACCCCGGTACCGATCGCGCCAGTTGACTGCCGCACCTCGTGCATGATGGGTAGGTCATGAACCCCACGACCGCACTGGCCTTCGCCGTGACGGCCCTGCTTCTCGCTGGCCCGGTGCCCGCGCTGCTCGCGCGGGCGACCTGGCCATTCCGTGCTCCCGGCGCGGCGCTCGTGTTGTGGCAGGCGATCGCGATCGCCGCCGTCCTCTCCGCGTTCAGTTCCGGGCTGGCGATCGCATCACAGCTGCTGGTGCCGGGCGCCGACGGCCGCCCAACGACCGCCCCCCTGGAGGAGATCGACGCGCTCGGCCTCCCGCTGTGGACCGCGTACGTCGTGGTGTTCGCGCTCACCGTGCTCATCGGTGCGAAGCTGATGTTCTCGATCGCGGCGGTCGCGGTCCGGACCCGGCGGCGCCGCTCCCGGCACCGGATGCTCGTCGACCTGCTCGACCGCGGCGAACCGCATCGCAGCCGGACCTCGAACCTTCGGGTCCTCGACGCCGCCGAACCGATCGCCTACTGCCTGCCCGGTCTCCGGCACCGGGTCGTGGTCAGCGCGGGGACGCTCGACAGCCTCGACCGGGACGAGGTCACCGCGATCCTCATGCACGAGCGTTCCCACCTGCGATCCCGGCACGATCTGGTGATCGAGGCGTTCACCGCGGTGCACGAGGCGTTCCCGAAGGTGGTGCGCAGCAAGTCCGCGCTCGGCTCCGTCCAACTGCTCGTCGAGATGCTCGCCGACGACTCCGCGGTCAAGGTCACCGGCCCGACGCCGCTGGCCCGCGCCCTGGTCACCTGCGCCGGGTCGAGCGCCCCCGCAGGCGCCCTCGCCGCGGGCGGCCCGCACACCGTCACCCGCATCCGGCGGCTCGCCGACACCGGCGCCGTCGTCCCGATCGTGGTCGCCGCCTATCTCGCCGCGGTCACGATCCTCGTGGTCCCGACGATCGCCGTCGCCGTCCCGTGGCTGGTCGAACTCAATCGACTCTTCCGCGGCTGACACCGCGGAGGGGAACCCGCCAGTCGCCGCGACGCGAGTGAGTCGAGGGTCACGGGCCAGCCGGTGCTGGCACCGCATCCGGTCCCGTACACTGGACGACGGCCGTGTTCTCGGCCCATTTCATTGTTGACCACATTTTCGGCACCGCCACTGCCCCACCACCGGGGCGCGCGTGCCCGGCTCGTCTCTTCTGCGCGGCTGCTGTATCGGCCCGCTCTCCGCGACGCGCCCGACGTCCGGAGAGGTATATCCGCGTGACCGACGCTGCCCAAATCCCTGCTGCCCATGACCAGGGTGCCGCCGACCCCGAGGCCCCGGCTGCCGCCGAACAGCCCACCTTCGCCGAGATCGGCCTGCCCGGCCCGGTGGTCGCTGCCCTCGCCAAGGACGGCATCACCATCCCGTCGCCGATCCAGGCGATGTCCATCCCCGACGCGATCGCGGGCCGCAACGTCCTCGGCCGGGCGCAGACCGGGTCCGGTAAGACCCTCGCGTTCGGGCTGCCGATGCTGGCGCGGCTCGCGGGCCGCGACGACCGGCCCGCACCGAAGCGTCCCCGCGCCCTGGTGCTCGTGCCCACCCGTGAGCTCGCCGTTCAGGTCGTCGACTCGCTGCTCCCGTACGCGGGCACGGTCGGATTGAAGGTCCGGTCCGCGGTCGGCGGCATGGTCTTCACCAAGCAGGTCGACCAGCTGGCGCGCGGCGTCGACATCCTCGTCGCCACCCCCGGCCGCCTCGGCGACCACCTGCGGCAGGAGACCTGCGTCCTGGACGAGGTCGAGATCACCGCGCTCGACGAGGCCGACCAGATGGCCGACATGGGCTTCCTCCCCGAGGTCCGGTCGATCCTCGAGCAGACCCGCGCCGACGGCCAGCGGCTGCTGTTCTCCGCGACCCTCGACCGGGAGGTGCAGTCGCTGGTCCGCCGCTTCCTCGCCGATCACGCCCTGCACGCAACCGAGGACGGGCGCGCCAGCGTCGACACGATGGAGCACTACGTGCTCAACGTCGACCGCGGCCAGAAGGATGCCGTACTCGCCGAGATCGGCGCCCGCGACGGCGGCCGGACGATCATGTTCGCGCGCACCAAGCTCGGCTGCGAGGGCATCACCGAACGCCTGCGCGCGGTCGGGGTCGCGGCGGAGGCCCTGCACGGCGGGAAGGCGCAGAACCAGCGAACCCGGGTGCTCGAACGCTTCAAGACGGGCCGCACGCCCGTGCTCGTCGCGACCGATGTCGCGGCCCGCGGCATCCACGTCGACGGCATCGACCTGGTCGTGCACGTGGACCCGCCCGCCGACCACAAGGACTACCTGCACCGGGCCGGCCGCACCGCCCGCGCGGGCGAGAAGGGCACCGTCGTCTCGATCGTGCTGCCGAACCAGCGCCGCATGGTGCGCCGCCTGACCGACACCGCGGGCGTGGACGCCACCGAGGTGTACGTCGGCCCCGGCTCGGAGGAACTCGCCACCATCACCGGTGCGCGCACTCCGAGCGGCGAGCCGGTGCGGGAGCCGCGCGGCGAACGCGGCGGGAACGGTCGGTCGTACGGCGACCGGCCGCGCCGCGACAGCTTCGACCGGCCGCGCCGCGACGGTGTCGACCGGCCGCGCCGCGACGGTGGCGAGCGGGGATACCGCGGCGACCGCCCCCAGCGCGACGGCGGCTACCAGCGCACGGGTGACCGCCCCTCCTACGGCGACCGCCCGCAGCGCGACGGCTACCGGTCCGACCGCCCCCAGCGGGACGGCGGCTACCAGCGCTCCGGCGACCGACCCTCCTACGGCGACCGCCCGCAGCGCAACGACCGCGGCGACCGGTCCTACGGCGACCGCCCCCAGCGCAACGACCGCGGCGACCGGTCCTACGGCGACCGGCCCCAGCGCGATGGCTACCGGTCCGACCGCCCCCAGCGGGACGGCGGCTACCAGCGCTCCGACCGCGGCGATCGGTCCTACGGCGACCGCCCGCAGCGCAACGATCGTCCGTATGGCGACCGCCCCCAGCGGGACGGCGGCTTCCGCGGCGGCGACCGCCCCCAGCGCGACGGCGGCTACCAGCGCTCCGGCGACCGACCCTCCTACGGCGACCGCCCCCAGCGCGACGGCGGCTACCAGCGCTCCGGCGACCGACCCTCCTACGGCGACCGGCCCCAGCGCAACGACCGGGGCGACCGGTCCTACGGCGACCGGCCCCAGCGCGACGGCGGCTACCAGCGCACGGGTGACCGCTCCTCGTACGGCGACCGCCCGCAGCGGGACGGTGGCTTCCGCGGCGGCGACCGCTCCCGCGGTGATCGCGCGTACGGTGACCGCCCGCAGCGGAGTGAGCGCAGCGGGACGGCGGGCGGCTTCCGTAGCCGCACCGAGCGTCGCTCGTACGACGGGTTCGACGGCCCGCACCGCGACCGCTGACGTCCGTCCCCGGCATCCCATCGACGCCGCCTCCCGCATCGCGGGTGGCGGCGTCGCCGCATTCCCGGCACCGTCCCAGAGTTCGAGACCCTGAAGTGTCGCTCGTTCCGGGGGCAGGGAAAGCTGTAGGACATGACCGACAACACCTCCCAGGCCGCGCGGGCCCAGATCGGCGTCACCGGGCTCGCCGTGATGGGTTCGAACATCGCCCGCAACTTCGCCCGGCACGGGCACACCGTGGCGCTGCACAACCGCAGCGTCGCCAAGACGGACGCCCTGATCGCCGAGCACGGTAGCGAGGGCGACTTCGTCCGGACCGAGACCGTCGACGAGTTCGTCGCCGCGCTGCAGCGCCCGCGGCGGGTCCTGATCATGGTCAAGGCCGGCGAGGCGACGGACGCGGTGATCGAGGAGCTCGCGGCCGCGATGGAGCCCGGCGACATCATCATCGACGGCGGCAACGCCCTGTACACGGACACGATCCGGCGCGAGGCCGCGCTCCGCGAGCGGGGCCTGCACTTCGTCGGCGCGGGCATCTCGGGCGGCGAGGAGGGCGCGCTGAACGGCCCGTCGATCATGCCGGGCGGCCCGAAGGAGTCGTACGAGTCGCTGGGTCCGCTGCTGGAGTCGATCGCCGCGGTGGTGGACGGCACGCCGTGCTGCACTCACATCGGCCCGGACGGCGCAGGCCACTTCGTGAAGATGGTGCACAACGGCATCGAGTACGCCGACATGCAGTTGATCGGTGAGGCCTACCACCTGTTCCGGGACGCGCTCGGGTTCGACGCCGAGCGGATCGCCGACGTGTTCACCGAGTGGAATGGCGGCGACCTCGAGTCCTACCTGGTGGAGATCACCGCGGAGGTGCTGCGACAGAAGGACGCGGCGACCGGTGCCGCGCTGGTGGACGTCATCGTCGACGCCGCCGAGCAGAAGGGCACCGGCCGCTGGACGGTCAAGTCTGCGCTCGACCTTGGTGTCCCGGTGACGGGGATCGCCGAGGCCGTGTTCGCGCGCGCCCTGTCCGGTTCGCGTGCGCAGCGCGCGGCCGCACGGGGACTGGCGTCGGGCGTGCTCGGCGACAAGCCAACGGACGCGGCACAGTTCACCGAGGACATCCGCCGCGCGCTGTACGCGTCGAAGATCGTCGCGTACGCGCAGGGCTTCGACCAGATCCGTGCGGGCAGCGACGAGTACGGCTGGGATCTCACCCCCGGCGACATGGCGACCATCTGGCGCGGCGGCTGCATCATCCGGGCCCGGTTCCTGAACCGGATCAAGGAGGCGTACGACACCAACCCGGAGCTGACCTCGCTGATCGTGGAGCCGTACTTCAAGGACGCGATCGAGAACGCGATCGACTCGTGGCGGCGCGTCGTGGTGACCGCGACGACCCTCGGCATCCCGGTGCCCGCGTTCGCGTCGTCGCTGTCCTACTACGACGGCCTGCGCGCCGAGCGCCTGCCCGCCGCGTTGACGCAGGGACAGCGCGACTTCTTCGGCGCGCACACCTACGAGCGCACCGATCGCCCGGGCAAGTTCCACACCCTCTGGAGCGGTGACCGCAGCGAGATCCAGGCCTGACGTCCCGTCCCTTGGGTGTCGACTCGATACGACACCCAAGGGACGGCCGCGGCGCGGCGACGTTCGCTCCGGTAACGGTCCTTGCCGCGCCGAATAGGCTGGACAACGACCGTCATCGAGGAGCGGTGGCGGACGGCCTGACACCGTCGGGGGGTCGCCATGGCGCAGACGAGCACACACCCGGGCGCGGACGCATCCGGCACGGATCCCGCCCCGGAGACGTGCGACGCCTGCATCGTCGGCGCGGGCATCGCCGGGATGAACGCCCTGTTCGCGGCGAGCCGATACCTGTCCCACGACGCGCGGGTCATCCTGATCGACCGGCGCGGGCAGGCCGGTGGCATGTGGGTGGACACCTACCCCTACGTCCGATTGCACCAACCGCACGGGCTGTTCACCGCGGGCAACATCGAGTGGTGTCTGGACCGGCGCCCGTCCCATCTCGCGACCAAGACCGAGGTCCTCGACCATTTCCGGCACTGCCTGGACGTGATCGGCCGCGACCTGCGCGTCGACGAGTATTTCGGCTGGTCGTTCGAGTCCGCCACCGAGGCGCACGGGACCGTCCGGATTCAGTGCCACCGGCCCGACGGGCGGCGGCTGGTCGTGCACGCACAGCGTCTGATCAAGGCCTATGGGCTCGGAATCGCGCCCAACGACCCCCTCCCCGCGTCGAGTTCGCGGGTCCGGTCGGTGTCCCCCGACCAGTGCGACGTGCGGGCGGGCGAGATTCGGGCGAGCGACGCACCGGTGTGGGTGATCGGCGGGGGCAAGACCGCGATGGACACCGCGCACGCCCTCGTCACCGCGGACCCGCGCCGGGAGGTCACCCTGGTCGCGGGATCCGGCACGTTCTTCATCAGCCGGGACCGCGCGTTCCCCGGGAATTCCCGACGCTGGTGGCGAGGGCAGCTCCCGAACGCCGTGGCCGCCGAGGCAGCCAGGCGGTTCGACGGGACCAACGAGGCGGCCGTCGCGCGCTGGTACCGCGCGACGCACGGCACCGGCCCCACCCCGGGGGCGAGCAACTTCCTGCTCGGCGTCCAATCGGAAGCGGAGACGTCGGCGATCACCGCCGGTGTGCACGAGGTCGTCATGGACCACTTCGTTGACGCCGTCGATCGCGGCGGGGGACCCACCGCCGTCTTCCGCAGCGGGGCGACCAAGCCGATGACGGCGGGCACGTGGATCGTGAACTGCACCGGCTACATCAAGGTCGACGGCGACTACGAGCCGTACGTCTCGCCGACCGGGAACGTGGTGGTCGTGCACCCCCGTTCGGCCGTCCTTCACCTGCCCTCGTTCATGGGCTACTACCTCGCGCATCTGATGTTCGCGGGCCGGATCCGGGATGTCCCCCTCTACGAACTCGACGTGGGCGGCCTGTTCGCCGGCGGCGGCAAGCACGTGTTTCCGTACACGGCAATGGCGTTGGCGATGTACAACCTCGGAATGCTGGCGGACGCCCTCCCCGCCACGGTGTTTCGCGACTGTGGTCTCGACTTCGACCGCTGGTATCCGATCCATCGGCGGCTGCTCGGGACGGCGCGATTCGCGGCGGCGAACCACCGCGACCGCGCCCACCACCGCCGCACCCTCGACACCGTCCGCGAACGCTTCGACGTCCGCGGCGGCCCCCTGGTCGGCGGGTGAGAACCCCTTCCCGCGAGCCCGACGGCCGGTCACGACGGCACCACGATCCCGCCCGGCGGCGGCCCGAGCAGCGGCTGCAGGTGGGCGACGGCGCCGGTCCATTCGGTTGAGCCGTGCGCCCCCTCCCACGGATACCGGCCCTGGCAGTCCGCCCACACCACCTGCAGCGCCCGGATCCGCCCGTGGTGTTCGACGGCACGCAGCAGCCAGGACTCGCACTCCCGCACCTCGACCAGGCAGACGTCGAGCCCACCGACGGTCACCTCGTCGCCGGGCCCGAGCCGGCTGCCGTCGAGCAGCACCGATCCGAGCTCACTCAGCACGACCGCCGACTGGTCCGACACCCGCCCGGTGATCACCAGCTCCGGGAGCCCGTGACCGGTCAGGCCGACCGTGTAGCAGTAGGCGGGATGCACGCCGCTGCGGTCGACGGTCGACTCCACGTACTGCAGCGCCCACCCGTACCGCTCGATCGTGCGCCGCATGTCTAGCCGGATCCGCTCCTCCGACGTGCCGCCACAGGTCTCACACATTGACTTCCCCTTCGCTCGGGTACCGCACCCACCACCACGAATCTCGAAATTGTGTTCGAAGAACATGGTGCACCGACCCACCGACACGGTGCCGACACCGGCGGCGGCGGTAGCCTCGACCTGCGTCGATCCCCCCTCGGCGCAGAAGGAGTCCCATGGCCACGTTCGCCGACCTCGGGTTACCAGCGACGCTGGTGCAGTCGCTGCGGCGCGAGCAGATCACCGCGCCGTTCCCGATCCAGGAGGCGGTGATCCCCGACATCCTCGCCGGCCGAGACGTGCTCGGTCGCGGGCCGACCGGCTCCGGCAAGACCCTCGCGTTTGGGCTGCCGATGCTGCTCCGAATCAAGGGCACCTTCAGCGCGCCGAAACGCCCGCGCGGCCTGGTGCTCGCCCCGACCAGGGAGCTGGCGACGCAGATCGAATCGGCGCTCGACGAGTCCGCGTTGGCGTTGGGGCTGCGGATCGCGGCGGCCACCGGCGGCGTCCCGACGAAGGCGCAGGCGCAGCGGCTCGCGCGCGGGGTGGACCTGCTGGTCGCGACCCCCGGTCGGCTGGCGGATCTGCTCGACCAGCACGCGCTCGTCCTCGACGACGTGGTCGTCACCGCGATCGACGAGGCCGATCATCTCGCGGAGATCGGGTTCCTCCCGCAGGTGACGACGATCCTCGACCGGACTCCCGCCGCCGGGCAGCGACTGCTGTTCTCGGCGACCCTCGACGCCGACGTCGACACCCTGGTCGAGCGCTACCTGCACGACCCGGTCACGCATGCGACCGCGGCGGCGGCGGCGCCGGTCGCGGTCTCCGATCACCACGTGCTGATCGTCGAGCACGCGGACAAACCCGCGGTGGTCGCCGAGATCGCGGCCCGGCGAGGCCGGACGCTGCTCTTCGCCCGCACCCAACACGGGGTGGACCGGGTGGTGGCGCAGTTGGCCTCGGTCGGGGTGCGCGCGGGCACGCTGCACGGCGGCAAGTCGCAGGCGTTCCGAGCGCACGCGCTGGCCGCGTTCGCCGGCGGCGCGGTGCCGGTCCTGGTCGCAACGGACGTGGCGGCGCGCGGCATCCACGTCGACAACGTGTCCCTGGTGGTGCACGTCGACCCGCCCGCTGACCCCAAGGACTACCTGCACCGCGCCGGCCGCACGGCGCGCGCGGGCGCGTCGGGGCGGGTGGTGACGCTGGTCACCCCGGATCAGCGTGACGCGGTCGCGGCGGTGCTGGCGGCCGCGGGCGTCGCCGTCGACGGGATCCCGGTGCGTCCGGGCAGCGATCAACTGTCGGCGCTGACCGGTGCCCGGCAACCGTCCGGGGTCCCGCTGGCCGGTCAGGATCCGCCGCGGGCACAGACACCGTCCGAGACGACCGGGTCCCGGGACAGGCGCACCCCCGGCCGGTCGCGAGACGGGCGTGCGGGGGGTCGGTCGCGGGACGGACGCTCGCCCGGCGCAGGCGGCGGGCGTTCGCGCGGACAGCGGAAGCCGAACCGGGGAAGCTGACCTGTGTGACCGACCTGCCGTGGCTCGCCGTCGCCCTCGCCATGACCGGGGCGTTGCTGTTCGCGGTCGGGTCCGTCGCGCAGCAGTCCGCGGCGTCCGGAGTCGGCGACGGCGACGCCCTGATGCGTGAGCTGGTCCGGTCCCCGCGGTGGTGGATCGGCGTCGGCGGCGACGTCGGCGGGTACGCGTTCCAGGCGGCGGCGCTCGGCGTCGGGTCGGTCCTGGTGGTGCAGCCGCTGATCGTGAGCACGTTGCTGTTCGCGTTGCCGCTGTCCGCCCGCTTCACGGGTACCCGGATGACGCCCCGGACGTGGGTGACGGCGACCGCGTTGGCGCTGTCGCTGGTCGTCTTCCTGACCGTCGGGAACCCGACCGAGGGAGCGGCGACCGCGCCCGCCGCGCGCTGGGCACTGCCGCTGGCGGTGGTGGTCGGCGGGTGCGGCGCCGCGCTCGCGCTCGCGCGCGCACCGATCGCGGACGGGCCGCGCGCGCTGCTGCTCGGTGCGGGGTGCGGCGCCATGTACGGCGTCGCGGTCGCGTTGACGAAGCCGACGATCGAGGGATTCGCGCACGGACCGGTCGCGGCGCTCGCCGGGTGGGAGCCGGTGGCGCTGGTTGCGGCGGGCGGCACCGGCTTCTACCTGCAGCAGCGGGCGTTCCAGGCCGGGTCGCTCGCGGCGTCGCTGCCCGCGATCACCATCGGGGAACCGCTGGTTGCCGCGTTCCTCGGGTTCGCGGTGCTCGGCGAGCGGCTGCGGGTCGATGCGGCGGGTGGGGTCGTCGTCGCCGCGGCGGTGGCCGTGATGGTGGTGGCGACGGTCGCGCTGTCCCGCGCCCAGGCGCAGCGGGGGCCGAACACGCCGGACGCGACGTCGCGGTACCCGGACAGCGGCCGGGCCGGGTTGTAGCGTCGCCGGTGTGCGCTTCCTCGACGGGCAGACCCCGCCCTACGACCTGACCTACGACGACGTGTTCCTGGTGCCGAACCGCACCGACGTCACCTCCCGGTTCGACGTCGACCTGGCATCCAGGGACGGCTCCGGCACCACCATCCCGATCGTGGTCGCGAACATGACCGCGGTCGCGGGCCGCCGGATGGCCGAGACGGTCGCCCGCCGCGGCGGGCTCGTCGTCATCCCGCAGGACGTGCCCGCGTCCGCGGTGGCGGAGACGGTGGCGTTCGTCAAGAGCAGGCATCTCGTCGCGGACACCCCGGTGACGCTCGGCCCGGATGCGTCGGTGTCCGATGCGCTGGCGCTGCTGCCGAAGCGGGCGCACGGCGCGGTGGTGGTCGTCGACGGGGAGCGCAGGCCGATCGGGGTGGTGACCGAGGCGGCGTGCGCGGACGTGGACCGGTTCACCCGGCTCAGCGCGGTCCTGGTCTCCGACTTCGCGACGGCGCCGGTGTCCGCGTCGGCGCGGGAGGTGTTCGAGCTGCTCGAGTCCCGGCACGACCCGCTCGCGGTTGTCGTCGACGCGGACGGCAGGCTCGCCGGGGTGCTGACCCGGACCGGCGCGATCCGGGCGGGGATCTACACGCCCGCGCTCGACGCGGACGGGCGACTGCGGGTCGCGGCCGCGGTCGGCATCAACGGGGACGTCGCCGCGAAGGCCCGCGCCCTCGCCGACGCTGGCGCCGATCTGTTGGTGATGGACACCGCGCACGGGCACCAGGAGAAGATGCTCGAGGCGCTGTCCGCGGTCGCCGCGCAGGGCCTCGGCGTGCCGTTGGCGGCGGGCAACGTGGTCTCCGCCGCCGGGACCAGGGACCTGATCGCGGCGGGCGCGACGATCGTCAAGGTCGGGGTCGGTCCCGGCGCGATGTGCACGACCCGGATGATGACCGGTGTCGGGCGCCCGCAGTTCTCCGCGGTCGCCGAATGCGCCGACACGGCAAGGCGACTCGGCGCGCACGTGTGGGCGGACGGCGGCGTGCGGCATCCCCGCGATGTCGCGCTGGCACTGGCGGCGGGTGCGTCGAACGTGATGATCGGGTCCTGGTTCGCAGGCACCCACGAGTCGCCGGGCGACCTGCGATTCGACGAGGACGGCAACGCGTACAAGGAGAGCTTCGGGATGGCGAGCAAGCGGGCCGTCGCCGCCCGCACCGCGACCGACAGCGGTTTCGACCGGGCCCGCAAGGCCCTGTTCGAGGAGGGCATCTCCAGTTCCCGGATGCGTCTGGACCCGCTGCACCCGGGCGTCGAGGACCTGATCGACCGGATCTGCTCGGGGGTCCGCAGCACCTGCACGTACGCGGGAGCAGGCACGATCGAGGAACTGCACGAGAAGGCGGTGCTCGGGGTGCAGTCGGCGGCCGGGTTCGCCGAGGGCAGGCCCCTGCCCGCCGGGTGGTGACCGCGATGCCGCCCGGCTCGGACCGGACATTTCGGCGACGGTCGGTAGAATGATTGTTTCGACCACTCTGCGCCCGGCGGTCTCGTCCGGGCACGACGAAAGGACCAAGGTGCCCGAGGCACCCATAGCGACGCACGACGCCGAGTCCGGCGACGACAGTTCCACTACGGAGGGCTCCTCTACCGAGCCGGGTGACAAACCCGGCGCCCCCGCCCCGTCCCCTGTTCGGGGGCGATAGCTCATGCAGATCGCAGTGACGATCGTCAGCCTGCTCGGGTTCCTCGCGTTGACCGCGGGAACCGCGGTGTTCGTTGCGGCGGAATTCTCGCTGACCGCACTGGAACGCAGCACCGTCGACGCCCACGCCCGCGGCGGCGACCGACGCGCCCGCCAGGTGCAGCACGCACACCGCACCCTCTCCTTCCAGCTGTCCGGCGCGCAGCTCGGCATCACCATCACCACACTGATCACCGGCTACATCGCCGAACCCGTGCTCGCGCAGCTGATCACCCCCGGCCTGCGGGCCGTCGGCGCCTCCGAGTCGGTGTCCGCGGGCATCTCCCTTGCCCTCGCGCTGATCATCGCGACGAGCCTGTCGATGGTGTTCGGCGAGCTGGTGCCGAAGAACTTGGCGATCTCCCGCCCGCTGGCGACGGCCCGCGCGACGGCCGGTCCGCAGGCCTGGTTCTCGACCGCCTTCCGGTGGGCGATCAACGGGCTCAACGGGACCGCGAACTGGGTGGTGCGCCGGCTCGGCGTCGAACCCGCGGAGGAGCTGCGGTCGGCGCGCTCCCCACAGGAACTCGGGTCGCTGGTCCGGATCAGCGCCCGCAGCGGCACCCTCGACGCGGGCACCGCGCTGCTGGTGGACCGCTCGCTGCGGTTCGGGGAGCGCACCGCGGAGGAGCTGATGACCCCGCGGGTGAAGATCGAAACCCTGGACCTGCACGCCACGGTCGCCGACCTGATCGATGCCGCGTCCCGCACCGGGTACTCCCGCTTCCCGGTCGTCGATGGCGACCTCGACGACACGGTCGGCGTCGTGCACGTCAAGCACGCATTCACGGTGCCCGCCGCATCCCGCGCGACCACCCAACTGATGGTGCTCGCGCAGCGGGTGCCCGTTGTGCCGTCCAGCCTGGACGGCGACGCGCTGATGGAGCAGGTCCGCTCCGACGGCATGCAGGTCGCGCTGGTCGTCGACGAATACGGCGGCACCGCGGGCCTGGTCACGATGGAGGATCTGATCGAGGAGATCGTCGGCGATGTCCGCGACGAACACGATGCCCCCGAGATCGACGTGCAGCGCAGCGGGGACAGCTGGATCTGCGCGGGCCTGCTGCGCATCGACGAGGTGCGGCAGGCGACCGGATACGCGGCCCCCGAGGGCGAGTACGACACGCTCGGCGGGCTGGTGTTGGCCCGGCTCGGCCGGATCCCGGAGGTGGGCGACGAGGTGGTCCTTCCCGACCCGGACGGCGCCGATGAGCGACGGTCGTCCGGGCTCGACGGCGCGCACGGCGGCTGGATCGCCCGGGTCGCCGGGATGGACGGCCGCCGCATCGACCGGGTCGTGTTGACCCCGGTCCCGGCGGCGGCGATCGCCGAACACGCCCACCGCGCCCGCGAGGAGGCCGGCAATGAGTGACCTGTTCGGTGTCGTCCTCACGGTCGCCCTGCTGGCCGGTAACGCGTTCTTCGTCGCGGCCGAGTTCGCCCTGATCTCCGCGCGCAGGGACCGGCTCGAGGCCCTCGTCGCGCAGGGCAAGGACCGGGCACGGACGGTGATCCGGGCCGGCGAGAACCTGTCGCTGATGCTGGCGGCCGCGCAGCTCGGGATCACGATCTGTTCGATCCTGCTCGGCCGGGTCGGCGAGCCCGCCATCGCGCACCTGATCGAGCGGCCACTCGACCTGGTGGGCCTGCCCGACCAGCTGCTGCACCCGATCGCGTTCACGATCGCGTTGGCACTGGTGGTGGTGCTGCACATCCTGCTCGGCGAGATGGTCCCGAAGAACATCGCGATCGCCGGACCGGAGCGGGCCGCGATGCTGCTGGTGCCGATCCACCTCCGGTTCATCACCCTGGCGAAGCCGCTGATCGCGTTCTACAACTGGTGCGCGAACTCGGTGCTGCGGATGCTGCGGGTCGAACCGAAGGACGAGCTCGACACCACCGTCTCCGAGATCGAGCTGACGGAGATGATCGGCGAGTCCCGTTCGGAGGGCCTGATCGACGCCGAGGAGCATCGCAGGCTGACGCAGGCGCTGCACACCACCGGACGGACCGTCTCGGATGTGCTGATCCCCCTGGACAAGGTCCGCACGGTCCCGCTGACGGACCGCGGCACCACGCTCGGGGCGATCGAACGGGCGGTCGTCGAAACCGGGTACTCGCGGTATCCGGCGGCGCTGCCGGACGGCACCCTGGTCGGCTACCTGCACCTGAAGGACGTGCTCGACGAGGTGCTCGACGACGCCGCTGGCCCGGACACGGTGGTGCCCCGCGCCGATGTGCGGCCGTGGCCGCGGGTGCAGGTGCAGACGCCGCTGGACGAGGCGCTTGCGGTGCTGCGGCGGGCGAGCAGTCACCTCGCCGAGGTCGTCGACGACGACGGGCGATGCCTGGGCATCGTCGCGCTCGAGGACCTCGTCGAGGAGTTCGTCGGCACCGTCCGCGACGGCACGCACCGGATCACCGACGCCGTCCCCGGCCAGCGCACGCCGTGACGACGGCACCCGCGACCGGCGGCGCCCCCCTCGTCCTCGCCGGGGACGAGTGGGGCGCGCGCCGCGACGCCCACCAGGCGCGCGTCGACGCGCTGCTCGGTTCGCACCTGGACCGGCAGTCGCACGGCGTGCCGCATCCGGTGGTCGACTTCCTGTTCACCTACTACAGCCTGCGGCCCGCGCAGCTGCGGCGCTGGCATCCCGGCTACGGGGTGCTGCTCACCGGCCCCGGCGCCGGCGAGTACGCCCGGTTCTCCGGCTACCGGGACCTCGGCGACGGGGTCGGCGCCGACCCGGCGCTGTTGGTGAAGCGGCGGTCGATGCTGGAGTTCACCGCGGCGGTGCTCGCCGGCACCGCGTCACGCCCCGCGCAGCTGGGCTGCTTCGGGTTGCACGAGTGGGCGATGGTTTATCGCGGCGGCGCGGAGGCGGTCCGGCATGCCGGGACCCCGCTGCGGCTCGGCCCGGCGGGCACCGACGCCGTCGTCGAGTCGATGAGCCTGCGCTGCACCCACTACGACGCGTTCCGGTTCTTCACCGCGGACGCGGTGGGCCGCAACGAGACACCGCTGAGCCGGGACGAGCAGCCGCGACGCGAGCAGCCGGGCTGCCTGCACGCGGGCATGGACTTGTACAAGTGGTGTTACAAACTGCTGCCGCTGGTCGATTCGGACCTGCTGCTGCGCTGTTTCGAGTCCGCGATGGCGGCACGGGAGCTGGACATGCGGGCCAGCCCCTACGATCTGCGGGCACTCGGCTACGACCCGGTCCCGATCGAGACGCCTGCGGGGCGGGCCGACTACGTCCGCGCCCAGTCCGCGCTCGCCGACCGTGCGGCGCCGCTGCGCGCCGAACTCCTTGCCCGCTGCCGCGACCTGCTCGGCCGCTAGGGTTCACCGCGTGTACGTTCCCGCCGCGTTCGCCCTGACCGACGACGAGACCGCCGCCGCCCTGCGCCGCGGCGGGTTCGCGCACCTGGTCACCGGCGGCGACGCCGACCTGCACAGCACCTCGCTGCCGCTGCTGTACCACCCGGAGCGGCACTCGTTGGTCGGGCACGTGGCGCGGGCCAACCCGCACTGGCGGGCCGGGGACGGCGCGCCGTCCGTCGCGATCTTCGCCGGGGTGCACGGGTACGTCTCGCCGCGCTGGTATCCGGCGACCGCGTCGACCACCCGGATGGCGCCGACCTGGAACTACGAGACGCTGACGGTGCACGGCAGGCTCGTCGTCCACGACGACACCGACTGGCTGCTCGGCCATGTCACGGCCCTGACCGACGAGCACGAAGGCGGCCGCGAGCAGCCGTGGCGGGCGGACGAGGTCGCCGAGGCGAGCGTGGCGGCGATGCTGCGCGCGATCGTCGGGGTCGAGGTCACCATCGACCGGGTCGTTGGCAAGGCGAAGCTCAGCCAGAATCAGCCCGAACCGAACCGGCGGGCGGTGATCGAGCGGCTGGCCGCCTCGGCCGCCCCGGAGGATCACGCGCTGGCACGCCGGATGGGCGCGGCGGCGCGGCCCGGTCCGCGATAATCGGGCCGGACACCCGAGACCCCGGACAGTGGAGGCAGCGCCGATGAAGGTCACCCACGAACGCATCACCGACGCCGGCATCGACCGCGACGAGCTTGAGCGGCGCAAGGCGCTGTACGGGCCGCTCACTGCCGCGGTCCGGGAGCTGATCGACGCGACGATCCGCACCGAGGTCGACGACGAGGTGATCCGTGAGGTGCAGGCCGAGGTCGCGGCGGCGACCGCGAAGCTGCGGGCCAGGCAGGTCGACGGCGGTTTCGGGATGCGCCGGACCACGACCGGGGAGACGTTCTCCTGGGGCAACGCCGGGGTCGGGCTGCGCAACGCGGTCGCGCCGCCGCTGGTCATCGAGCGGGACGACACGGGCAGGCACTGGACGCATGTCACCCTCGGCGCCGCATACGAGGGCCCGCCCGGGCACGTGCACGGCGGCATCGGGGCACTGGTGCTCGACCACCTGCTCGGCGTCACCGGCAGCGCCGCCGAGCGCCGCCTGACCGGCACGCTGACGCTGCGCTATCGGCGCGGGACGCCGCTCGGGCCGCTGTACGCGGAGGCCCGGGTCGTGAGCGTGGAGGGCCGGAAGGCGACGGTCCGCGGCACCCTCTCCGACCGGGACGGCGTCACCATCGAGGCCGAGGGCATCTTCATCTCCCCCGCCGCGCCCGCCACCTCGACAATCCGCTAGCTGATTACCTGCGAGTAACATTGGTGCGGTCTGAAAGTGCGCAAACCCAGAGAAGTGAGGCAGTTCATGACTGAACGCGTGCAGGTCGGTGGTCTTCAGGTCGCCAAGGTGCTCCACGATTTCGTGAACACCGAGGCCCTGCCCGGCACCGGCATCGACGCCGACGCTTTCTGGGCGGGCGCCGTCACGGTGATCGAGGACCTGGCCCCCAAGAACAAGGCCCTGCTCGCCCGCCGCGACGAACTGCAGGCTCAGGTCGACGGCTGGCACCGCGAGCACGCGGGCCAGCAGCACGACGCCGCCGCGTACAAGGCGTTCCTGCAGGAGATCGGCTACCTGCTGCCGACCCCGGCACCGTTCGAGGTGACCACCGCCAACGTGGACGCCGAGATCGCAACCACCGCGGGACCGCAGCTGGTGGTGCCCGTGCTCAACGCCCGTTTTGCGCTCAACGCGTCGAATGCCCGCTGGGGCTCGCTGTACGACGCGCTGTACGGCACCGATGCGATCTCCGAGGCCGGTGGCGCCGAGAAGGCGCCCGGAGGAAAGCCCGGCTACAACAAGGTCCGCGGCGACAAGGTCATCGCCTGGGCCCGCGACTTCCTCGACACCGCCGCACCGCTCGCCAAGGGCACCCACGCCGACGCCAGCCGCTACTTCATCGACGGCACCGACCTCAAGGTCGAACTCGGCTCCGAGGTTGTCACCACCCTGGCGCAGCCGGAGAAGTTCGTCGGCTACCTCGGCGAGCAGGACGCCCCCACCTCGATTCTGTTGCGCAACAACGGCCTGCACGCCGAAATCCAGATCGATGCGACGTCCCCGATCGGCTCCACCGACGCGGCGGGCGTCAAGGATGTCGTCCTCGAATCGGCGATCACCACGATCATGGACTTCGAGGACTCGGTCGCCGCCGTCGACGCCGATGACAAGGTCGTCGGCTACCGCAACTGGCTGGGCCTGAACCGCGGCGACCTGTCCGAGTCGTTCGACAAGGGCGGCGCGACCCTGACCCGCACGCTGAACGCCGACCGCAGCTACACCGCGGTCGACGGCTCCGACCTGACCCTGCACGGCCGCTCGCTGCTGTTCGTCCGCAACGTCGGCCACCTGATGACCAACCCGGCGATCCTCGACGCCGACGGCAACGAGGTCCCCGAGGGCATCCTCGACGCCCTGATCACCAGCCTGTGCGCCGTGCACGGCCTGACCCGCAGCGACGACAACGGCCCGCTGGACAACAGCCGCACCGGCTCGATCTACATCGTCAAGCCGAAGCAGCACGGCCCCGACGAGGTCGCGTTCACCTCCGAACTGTTCGGCCGCGTCGAGCAGGTCCTCGGCCTGCCCGCGAACACCATCAAGGTCGGCATCATGGACGAGGAGCGCCGCACCACCGTCAACCTCGCCGCCTGCATTAAGGAGGCGTCCGAGCGGGTCGTGTTCATCAACACCGGCTTCCTCGACCGCACCGGCGACGAGATCCACACCTCCATGGAGGCGGGCGCGATGGTGCGCAAGGCCGAGATGAAGAAGCAGCGCTGGATCGCCGCGTACGAGGACTGGAACGTTGACACCGGCCTCGCGGCGGGCCTGCAGGGCCGGGCGCAGATCGGCAAGGGCATGTGGGCGATGACGGACCTGATGGCCGACATGCTCGAGCAGAAGATCGGTCACCCGAAGGCCGGGGCGAACACCGCGTGGGTGCCGTCCCCGACCGGCGCCACCCTGCACGCCACCCACTACCACCAGGTGGACGTGTTCGCGGTGCAGGACGCGCTCAAGGGCACGCCCCGCGCCACCGTCGACGACATCCTCACCATCCCCCTCGCCCCGTCGACCGACTGGTCGGACGCCGAGAAGCGGGAGGAACTGGACAACAACTGCCAGTCCATCCTCGGCTATGTGGTGCGGTGGATCGACGCGGGCGTCGGCTGCTCCAAGGTTCCCGACATCCACGACGTTGCCCTGATGGAAGACCGTGCGACCCTGCGGATCTCGAGCCAGCTGCTCGCCAACTGGATCCGGCACGGCGTCGTCACCGAGGCCGACGTCGTCGCCAGCCTGGAGCGGATGGCCCCGGTCGTGGACCGGCAGAACGCCGGTGACGCCACCTACCGGAACATGGCACCGGACTTCGACACCAACATCGCCTGGCAGGCAGCCAAGGAACTCATCCTCGAGGGCGGCACCCAGCCGAGCGGCTACACCGAGCCGATCCTGCACCGCCGCCGCCGGGAGTACAAGGCCGCGAACGCCTGACCGGCAGGCACACCGCGACGACGCCGCCCGGCCCGCGAGGCAGGGCGGCGTCGTGCATGCCGGGGCCGGTCCCGGCCGATCCGTAGACTGGCCGCCGTGGGTCAACATCGCGGCGAAGCGAACGGCAGTGGCAACGGGGGTTTCCGGGGGGTCAGCAAGGGCCCGGTGATCGCCGTCGCGTCGGTGATCGTCCTCGTCCTCGCCGTGCTCGGCTGGGTTCAGTTGCGGGACAGGATCTCCGACCAGGGCACCCAGGCGGCGCGTACCTGCGTGGAGGGCGAGGCCGCGCTGGCGGTGACCGCGGACCCCGACATCGCGCCGGTGATCCGCGACCTCGGCGCCCGCTACGCGGCGACCGCGCCGGTCGTCCGCGACCACTGCATCACCGTCACCGTGACCGACGAGCCGTCCGCGGTGACCGCCCAGGCCCTCACCGCGAGCGCGGGCGGGGCGTGGACCGGCACGACACCCGCCCCCGCCCTGTGGATTCCGCAGTCGAGCCGGGCGCTGTCCGCCCTGCTCGCCACCGCGGGGATGATCGACGGGCAACCCCGCTCCCTCGCCTCGGCGGCGATCGTGATCGCCGCCCCGACCGTGGTCGCGCAGGCGATGTCCCGGCCCCTCGTCGGATGGCAGGACCTGCCGCGGCTGCAAACCGACCCGGACGGATTGGCGGCGGGCGGGCTGCCGAACTGGGGCACGCTGCGGCTGGCGATGCCCCCGGACTCGGCGGCGACGACCGCCGCGGCGGAGGCCGTTGCGGCCGCGACCGCCGGCGCAGGCGCGGGACCGGTGACCGCAGAGCAGGTCTCCGATCCGGCGGTCGACGCGGCCCTGACCACCCTCGCTCGCGGATCCGCCGCCGTCCCGCACTCCCCGGCGACCACCGCCGACGCGTTGCGCGCGCTCGGTGCGCAGGACGACCCCCGCGACGGCACTCTGCACGCCGCGCCCGCCACCGAGCAGCAGCTGGCCGCCGCGATCGCCGGGGGCGCCGAGCTGCGGGGGGTGACGCCGACCGGGGCCACCCCGGTCGCCGACCATCCCGGCGTGGTGCTCGCGACGGACTGGACCGACGAGACGCACCGCCGCGCGGCGGCCGAGTTCGCCGACTTCCTCCGCCAACCCGAGCAGGCGGACGCGTTCGTGGCCGCCGGGTTCCGGGCCGGCGACCGAACCCCGGCCCCGTCCCCGGCGGTGCCCTACGCCCCGATCGCGACCGAACTGGCCCCGCCCGCCCCGGAGGTGTCCGCGGAGCTGCACCGGATCGTCACACTGCCGACCCGGCCGGGGCGTACGACGCTGCTGGTGGACGTGTCGGGGTCGATGCGCACGGTGGAGGGCGGGGACACCCGGCTCGCGAACACCGTCGCCGCCCTGACCGCCGCGGTCGCGGCCGTCCCCGACGAGTCCGAGGTCGGTCTGTGGGTGTACTCGCGGGGCCTGGACGGGTCGAAGGCGTACCGGGTCCTCGTCCCGACCGGGCCGGTCACCGACTCGGTGGGCGGAGTTCCCCGCCGGGAGGCGATCGGCACCGCACTCGCGTCGCTGAGCCCGGCGACCGCGACGTCCACCTACCCGTCCGTGCAGGCCGCGTACAACAGTGCGGCGCGCAGCGCCGACCCGGACCGGCCGAACTCGGTGCTCCTGGTCACCGACGGCCCGAACGACGACACCAGCATCGGAAGCAGCCAGTTCCTGGCGTCGATCGCCTCGGCAGGCGCCGAGGGCACCCCGGTCCGGGTGGATGTCGTGACGATCGGCGAGAACTCCGACGCCGCGACGCTGACCGCGTTGGCGGACCGGACGGGCGGCACGTTCGTCGCGGTCCCCGGCTCGGACGGGCCCGCGCTCACCGAGTCGCTCACCCCGCTGGTGCGCTGACCGGTGCTGCGCATTCTGCTGTTCGCCGTCCTCCTCGCGCTGCTCAGCTGGTGGTTGTACCGCCGGATGACCCGGCTGCTGGAACTGTCGTCGGTCGGCCGCCGCGTCCTCGGGTGGGGGTTGGGCCTGCTCGGGGCCGCCGCGCTGATCGGGGTCGGCAGCGGGGAGGTGTTCGACCCGGCCTGGGCGCGGGGGCCCGCCGTCGTCGGCTGGGTCTGGCTGGCGGCCGGGCTGTACCTGACGCTCGGTCTCGGGATCCTCACGGTGCTCGCCGCCCTCGCCCGCCGGGTCCGACGCGGACCGCGGCGGGCGACCGACCGACCGGCACCGCCCGGCCCGGGCAATCCGCTACCGCCCGGCCCGGCGGATCCGACCCGGCGGCGGTTGCTGCGCGGGGCGGCCGCGGCGGTCGTGCTGGCGTCGGTCGGTGCGGTCGGATACGGCGTTGCGGAGGCGGCCGCGCCGCGGATCGTGCGGGTGCGGGTTCCGTTGCGGCGGCTTCCCGCCGAGTTTGCCGGGACCCGCATCGCGCTCGTGACGGACCTGCACGTCGGGCCCGCCCGCGGCGCGGCGTTCACCCGGCGGGTCGTCGCGGCCGTCGGCGCCGAACGGCCGGACCTGATCCTGCTCGGCGGCGATCTCGTCGACGGCACGGTCGCGAAGGTCGGCGCCGACCTGGCGCCGCTCGCCGACCTCGACGCCCCGCTCGGCGTGTTCGGGGTGAGCGGCAACCACGAGTTCTATGCCGGGGACGGCGGCCGCTGGCTCGATCTGTGGGAGCGGCTCGGCATCCACACGCTGCGCAACACCCGGGTGGAGTTGCGTCGCGGCGATGCGGTCATCGACCTCGCCGGCGTGCACGACTACCGCTCGCCCGCCCCGTACGAGCCCGATTTGCCCGCCGCACTGGCGGGCCGGGACCGCGACCGCGCGGTGATCCTGCTCGCCCACCAGCCGAAGCAGGTGACCGAGGCCGCCGAGTGGGGCGTCGACCTGCAGTTGTCCGGGCACACGCACGGCGGGCAGATGTGGCCGCTGGGCTACGTGGTCCCGCTGCAGCAGCCGTCGGTGACCGGCCTCGACCGGTTCGGCGACACCGTCCTCTACACCAGCCGCGGCGCGGGGGCGTGGGGTCCCCCGGTCCGGGTCGGCGCCCCACCGGAGATCACGATCCTCGAGCTCACCCGCTAGTTCCCCAATGTCACACCGGCTCACTTGACGATATCCGGTGTGACATCAGGGAACCCGGGGCAGCGGGATCAGCCGCTGAACGCCTCGGTCGGCGGGCACGAGCACACCAGGTTGCGGTCGCCGTGCGCGCCATCGATGCGGCGCACGGGCGGCCAGATCTTGTCCGCGGTGCCCGCCGGGAAGACGGCCAGTTCCCGCGAGTACGGGTGGGTCCACTCCCCGACCAAGCAGGCCGCGGTGTGCGGGGCGCCGCGCAGCGGGTTGTCGTCCACCGGCCACTCCCCGGACCCGACCCGGTCGATCTCGCCGCGGATGGCGACCATCGCGTCGCAGAAGCGGTCGATCTCGGCGAGGTTCTCCGACTCGGTCGGCTCGATCATCAGGGTGCCCGCGACCGGGAAGCTCATCGTCGGGGCATGGAAACCGTAGTCCGCCAACCGCTTCGCGACATCATCGACGGTGACGCCGGTGTCCTTGGTGATCTGCCGCAGGTCGATGATGCACTCGTGCGCGACCATCCCGTTTTCGCCGGTGTACAGGACCGGGAAGTGCTCGTCGAGTCTGCGGGCGATGTAGTTGGCCGAGGCGATCGCGGTCAGCGACGCCGCCCGCAGCCCGGCCGCACCCATCATCCGGATGTACGCCCAGGTGATCGGCAGGATCGAGGCGCTGCCGTACGGGGCGGCGGACACGGTCGGGCCGTCCCCGAGCTCCGGGGCGAGGGGATGACCGGGCAGGAACGCCGCCAGGTGCGCACGCACCGCGACCGGGCCGACGCCGGGGCCGCCGCCGCCGTGCGGGATGCAGAACGTCTTGTGCAGGTTCAGGTGGCTGACGTCGCCGCCGAACCGGCCCGGCCGGGCAAGGCCGACGAGCGCGTTCAGGTTCGCACCGTCCACGTACACCTGCCCGCCCGCGTCGTGCACGGCCGCGCAGATCTCGCCGACCTCCTGCTCGTACACACCGTGCGTGGACGGGTAGGTGATCATGATCGCCGCGAGCCGCTCGGCGTGGTCGGCGATCTTCGCCTTCAGGTCGTCGACGTCGACGTCACCGTTCGGGCGGCACGCGACGACCTCCACGCGCATGCCCGCCATCACCGCCGACGCGGCGTTGGTGCCATGCGCGCTGGACGGGATCAGGCAGGTGTCGCGGTGGTCGTCGCCGCGGGAAAGGTGGTAGTTGCGGATCGCGAGCAGGCCCGCGTACTCGCCCTGGCTGCCCGCGTTCGGCTGCAGGCTGACCCGGTCGTAGCCGGTGATCGACGACAGCCACGACTCCAGGTCGGCGATCAGCGCACGGATGCCGTCGCTGTCACCGGCCGGAGCAAACGGGTGCAGCGAGTTGAACTGCGGCCAGGTGATGGCCTCCATCTCGGCGGCCGCGTTCAGCTTCATCGTGCACGAGCCGAGCGGGATCATGCTGCGGTCCAGGGCGATGTCCTTGTCGGACAGCTTGCGCAGGTAGCGCATCATCGCGGTCTCGGTGCGGTGGCTGGTGAACGCCGGGTGGGTGAGGAACGCCGAGGTGCGCGTCTGCGATGCGGGCAGCGACGGCGCCGCGTCGACAACCTCGGCTGCTGCCACACCGAAGGCCGCGAGCACGGACTGCAGATGGGTGTCGGTGGTGGCCTCGTCGCAGGCCACGGCGACGTGGTCGGCGTCGACGAGGCGCAGGTTCACGTTCCAGCCCTTCGCGGTCGCGACGACGTCGGCGGCCCGGCCCGGCACCCGGGCGAGGACGGTGTCGAAGAACTCCGCGTGCACCACCTCGACGCCGCCCGCGCGCAGGCCAGCCGCCAGGGTGCGGGCCGATGCGTTGACCCGCCGCGCGATCGCGGTCAGGCCCTCGGCGCCGTGGTAGCTCGCGTACATCGCGGCGAGCACGGCCAGCAGCACCTGCGCGGTGCAGATGTTGGAGGTCGCCTTCTCCCGGCGGATGTGCTGCTCGCGGGTCTGCAGTGCGAGCCGGTACGCCTTGTTGCCGTCGGCGTCGACGGAGACGCCGACGAGGCGGCCGGGCAGCTGCCGGGCGAGCTTCGAGTGCACCGCCAGGTAGCCGGCGTGCGGGCCGCCGAAGCCCATCGGGACGCCGAACCGCTGCGTGGTGCCGAAGCAGGCGTCGGCACCCAGCTCGCCGGGCGGGGTGAGCAGGGTCAGCGCAAGCAGGTCGGCGCCGACCGCGACCAGGGCACCGCGCTCGTGCGCGGCGGCGATCAGCGCGGAGTGGTCGACGATCCGGCCGGACGCGCCCGGCACCTGCGCGAGGACGCCGAAGAACTCGCCGTCGGGCAGCCCTTGCGCCAGGTCCGCCTCGACGACCTCGATGCCGAGCGGCGTCGCGCGGGTCTCGATCACCGCGCGGGTCTGCGGGAACAGGTCGATGTCGACGACAAAACGCGCGGACTTGGACCGGCCTGCGCGGCGCAGCAGGGTCATCGCCTCGGCGGCGGCGGTGGCCTCGTCGAGCATCGACGAGTTCGCGACCTCCATCCCGGTGAGGTCGGAGACCATCGTCTGGAAGTTCAGCAGCGCCTCGAGCCTGCCCTGGCTGATCTCCGGCTGGTAGGGCGTGTACGCGGTGTACCAGGCCGGGTTCTCGATGAGGTTGCGCACCAGCACCGGCGGGGTGAGGGTGTCGTAGTAGCCGAGGCCGATCATCGACGTGGCGACCGTGTTGCGCCGCGCGAGCGCGGTCAGTTCGGCGAGCGTGTCGTGCTCGGACAGCGGTTCGGGGAGCGTCTCCAGCCCGGCGCCGACGCCGACGGTCGCCTTCCCCCCCGCACCACTCGGCGCCGACGCCGCATCCAGAATGGCCGCCGGGACCGCCTTCGTGGCGAGCATCTCCAGGTCGTCGACACCGACGACGTGCAGGATCCGTTCGAGTTCGGCGGCGTCGGGTCCGATGTGGCGATCGACGAAGGTGAAGGGGTGATCGGTCAAGGCAACTCCCGCGGCTGAAGGTTCTCGAGGTCACACCGCGCTCACATCGCGGTGCGTTCCTCCCCCTCTGTCGCCTGCTCGTCGGAGCGCCTGAGAGATTCGGGGTGACCCCCGCGTCGTGGACGCCTCGGCCGATCCCTTTCCCCGTGGGCGGGTGGGTGCTCCCACCGCTTTCCAGAGGCGCCGATGCCCGCACGGTCCCGGGTGCCTGAGAGATTGACGGGGAGGTGCTGCTCCTTCGGCGCCCGGACCGGCGAACACTCCCGGTCCGGAACTCTCCCGCGCGACGACGACGCACCTCGAATTCTAGGCGACGTTCCCGGCAATGCCGCGCCCGCCGTCCGCACTGTGGTCAGCACCACCCCGATACCGGGGCCGGGGCCGGTCAGCCGATCTTGCGGCTGCCCCGGCTGCGGCGCCTCGACGCGAGCTCGTCCTCGGGGCTCTGCTCGCTCTCGCCGCCGTCGGCCCGCTCCGCGGGGAAGTCCGCGATGGTGCCGGTCAGTTCCCGCATCGCGCCACTGACCGCGATCCCGAACACGCCCTGGCCGCCCTGCAGCAGGTCGACGACCTCCTCCGGGGAGGTGCACTCGTAGACGGTGGCGCCGTCGGAAAACAGCGTGATCCTGGCCAGGTCGGCGACCCCGCGATTGCGCAGGTGATCGACCGCGACCCGAATGTTCTGCAGCGAGATGCCGGTGTCGAGAAGCCGCTTGACGATCTTGAGGACCAGGATGTCCTTGAAGGAGTACAGGCGCTGACTGCCCGACCCCGCCGCGCCGCGTATGGACGGAACGACCAGCGAGGTGCGCGCCCAGTAGTCGAGTTGCCGGTAGGTGATTCCGGCGATCTGGCAGGCGATCGGGACGCGGTAGCCGACCAGCTCGTCGGGGACGGAGTCGTCAGGGAACAGCCCCGGCTGCACGCCCTCGCCGTCGGCAACCTCACCGGCCAGCGACTGCCCATCGACGCGTTGACGAACATTCGCGTCCTGCGGCTGATCTACCACTGACTGCTCCCTCTCGCACGCAAATCCAGACCAGGGATTCACTTGAAGGGTACGCCGGTAGCGCCCGGTGCACGCCCCGATGAATCACATGGTGCGTATTCATGACGGCCAGACGTTATGGGCCGACGGTCGTGCGGTCAACGCAACACGCCCAAAACGACCAGAGCTTAGCCCCAGATTCGGCAGAACCGGCCAGACGAGACCCGATCGAGACCTCCGATGCCCACGGGCAGTCTCTAGCCGTCGGTCGCCTTAAAGTCATCCGGCGACACCGACTCGAGGAACTCCTTGAACTTCTCCACCTCGTCCTCGCGCTCGTCCGGCATCACCAGCCCGGCCTCCGCGAGCACCGACTCCTCCGCGTGGATCGGCACACCCGCCCGCAACGCGATGGCCACCGAATCCGACGGCCGGGCCGACACGGTGATGTTCTGGTCGAACACCAGATCGGCGTAGAACGTGCCCTCCTGCAGATCCACGATCCGCACCTCAAGCAGGCGATGACCGAGGGCCCCGATCAGGGTGGTGATCAGGTCGTGGGTCAGCGGCCGGGCCGGCTCGACCCCCTGCTGTTCGAGGACGATCGCGGTCGCCTCCGTCTGCCCGATCCAGATCGGCAGGTACCGGTCTCCGCTGGCCTCCCTGAGCAACAGCACGGGCGAGTTTTGCGGCTGCTCGACACGGATCCCGATCACACGCATCTCACTCATCGCGCCCGCCTCCCGTGAAAACCGTTGCTTCGACCGATTCTATGCCTCCGAAGGCGCGCCGCGCCGGGACCCGTCCCCGGTGGATCACCGATCGAGTGCGCCCCGGACGGCCGACTTCACCAGGCAGGTGTGCAGGGTCAGCGACAGCGCCGCGAGTTCCCGGACCATCTCCTCGGCCCGATCGCGGGCGCCGGCGTCGCGGCCCTTCGCGACCGGTCCGGCGATCTGCGCGACGAGGCCGGCCTCGCGGTCCGCGGCCAGCTTGAACGCCCGCAGATGCCGCACCTCGAGGCCGAACCCGGACATCGCCTTCGCGGTGCGCGCGAGCGTGATCGCGCCCTCGTCGAAGAATCCGGCGGAGCCGGGCACGATCAGCCCGGCCCGGATCAGCTCGGCAAGGAACCCCTCGTCGACCCCGGACCTGGCCAGCAGGTCGCTGCGGCTGATCCGGATCTCCCGGTCGGGGCGAAACTCCTCCGGGGACACCTCACCCGGCGCCACCGCGAGCATCCGGGGGCGGCGCGGGGCGGTGTCGGGCGCGGCGACGACCGCGACGCCGCTGTCGATCGCCTCGAGCTGCTCCTTGATCACCTTCAGCGGCAGGTACTGGTCACGCTGCGCGGTGAGGACGTACCGCAGCCGCTCGCAGTCCGCGACCGAGAACCGCCGATATCCGGACGGGGTGCGTTCCGGACGGATCAGTCCCTCCGCCTCGAGGAAGCGGATCTTCGAGATCGTGACGTCCGGGAACTCGGGGCGGAGCCGATCGAGGACGGAGCCGATCGACATCCCGCCCGCACCCTGGCTCCGCTGCCCGACCGCGGTCATCAGCTACCCGCACCCGCAGGCGAGTCGCCGGCACCGCCGCGCGGACCCGTCAGGAACACGAGGCGGAACTTCCCGATCTGTACCTCGTCGCCGTTGGCCAGGGTCGCCGAGTCGACCGGCTCCCGGTTGACGTAGGTGCCGTTGAGGCTGCCGACGTCGACGACCTGGAACTCGTGCTGCTCCCGGCGGAACTCCGCGTGCCTGCGGGAGACGGTGACGTCGTCGAGGAAGATGTCACTGTCGGGGTGCCTGCCGGCCGACGTGGTCGGGTGATCGAGCAGGAATCGCGAGCCCGCGTTCGGCCCCCGCTTGACGACCAACAGCGCGGAACCGGCGGGCAGGCCCTCGACACCGGAGACGGGCTGCTCGGTCGGCGCGGCCGTGGCACCGTCCAGTTCGCTGAGGAAATCCGCTCGGAAGACCGACGTGGTCTCCGCGGGCGTCTCCCCGTAGGCCGCGTCGCTGTCGTTGTCGCTCACCGTTTCTCCTCCTCAGTCCGATCGATTCGGGAACCCCCGAACAAATCTGTAGAGACAATCACAACCGATCCGGATCTGCGCCCCGACACGGCGAATGCCCTTCCCCACGACCGTACCCTGCCGATGCCGGTCCGCGTAGGCGCTCACGCAACGGGGCGCGTCGGGGTTATCCCCCCGCTACCTCTCGATATGCGCCCGCGTCGAGCATTCCGGCGAGCGCGGTGTCGAGGGCTGCCTCGTCGGTCATCTCGAGTTCGACCAACCAGCCGTCGCCGTAGGGCGCGGAGTTGACGAGCTCCGGGCTGCCGTCCAGGTTCTCGTTCGCCGCAACAACTTTCGCGGTGAGCGGTGCGTAGATGTCGGAGACGCTCTTCGTCGACTCGACCTCACCGAACGAGTCACCGGCCGCGATCTCGTCGCCGACGGACGGCAGTTGCACGAACACGACGTCACCAAGCTGTGACTGTGCGAAATCGGTGATGCCCACCCGCACGGTCGTCGATCCCGTCCGCTGCACCCACTCGTGCTCGGCCGTGTAGTGCAGTTCGGCCGGGATGTTGGTCTCGCTCACCGTGTGGTCCTTTCGACGACCTCCGACGCCGCTCACAGGAATTTCTGTGCGGCGGCGGAATTTCAGTTTCCCGGCTGAGCGTATTGGCGTGGTTTCACCTCTCGCAAGGCGGCGATCGTGACCTGCCCCGATTGTTCGACCGTGACCCGACCGCCGCTGCGCGCGACGGTGTCGACGACACCACCGGGAATGTTCAACGCTGCGGCCAGCGTCGGCGGGTCACCGATCGCGGTGACGGTGTACGGCGCGGCCAGGTCCGTCCCGTCCAGCTGCAGTTTTCCGGCGGTGCCGCGCACCCACGAGTTCACCCCGATCCGGACGGGTTGGCCGTCGCCGCCCCGGACCTCGATCGCCTCGGCCCCGGCGGCGCGCAGTTCCTGGATCATGTCCAACATCACGTCGGAACCGACCCCGGAGGCCGGGTCGGTGACGGTGAGCAGCACGCCGGGTCCGGTCGCGGGAACCGCACCGACCTGAATCGACAGGGCGGTCAGTCGCGCGTTCGCCTCCGCGAGCGCCGCGTCGGAGCCGCCGCCGCTGCGCTGCAGGGTCCCCAGGGTGTCCTGGAGGGTGGTGATCTCCGCGCGCAGCGCAGCCTCGCGCTGATTGAGGTTGTCGAGGATCACCAACAGGTCTGCGGGACGGGCGGAGTCGAGGGTGTCGCCCGACCCGGTGTCCCGGACCTGGGTGGCGATCGCGACGCCGAGCGCCGCCATCAGCAGCACCGCGAGCACTCCGAACACCACGCGCGAGCGACGGGCCGCGGACGGGGCCTCACGGTGCCACTCGTGCCTGCCTTCCTGTGCCATTCCTCACGCCCCGAACAGCCTGCGGCGCAACGCCGCCGCGTTCCCGAAGATCCGGATTCCGAGGACGACGACGATGGCGGTCGAGAGCTGCGTCCCGACCCCGAGCTGGTCGCCGAGCCAGACGATGAGGGCGGCGACGAGCACGTTGAACACGAACGAGACGACGAACACCTTCGCGTCGAAGATCTCGTCGAGATAGGCGCGGAGACCGCCGAACACGGCGTCGAGGGCGGCGACCACCGCGATCGGCAGGTACGGCTGGATCGCGTCCGGCACCTCCGGGCGGAACACCACACCCGCGACGATGCCCACGATCAGCGCGAGCACCCCGTAGATCGCGTACCCGTTCCGTGCCGCCTGCAGTGGCTTGACCGACTTCACTGCCCCATCACCTCTCGTGCGCTGCGGATCTCCCGTGCCGTCGCGGCAGGGAGGCTGATGTCGTCGTTCTCGGCGATGGTGAATCCGGCGCCGTACAGCTGGGCCACCCCGGACATCCGCTGGTAGGCGTCGCTGACGACGAACCCGGTCTGCAGCCGGGCCGGTTGGCCGATCGCCGACACCACATAGGGCGACGGGACCGGCTGATTGTCGACCAGCATGGCACCCCCGGCCTGCCGGATCGTCACCCCCGGTCCGATCCGGACGTTCCCGACGGCAACGGCCTCCGCCCCGGCCCCCCACAGGCCATTGACCACCGCCTGCAGGTCGCGGTCGATCAGCACCGGGGTGGCGGCGGCGCCGGGCCGCGAGCGATCGGACAGGTCCGGCCGGGCCGCCGGGTCGGTGAGGGTGACGGTGATGCCGGGCCCGTGCACCGGAACCAACGCGGCGCCGTGCTCGAGGACGCCGATCCGGTCGAGGACCGCGGCGCCCTGCGCGTCCCCGGCGAGCGCCCGGGTGCGGGCGAGGTCGATGCCATCGCTCAGGTCGTCGCGGGCGCGGGCCAGGTCCGCGCCCCGCGCTTCCGCCGCGTCGACCTGGGTGAGGATGTCGGCACGGACCTGCTCGGTGCCCGGTGCGCGGTCCGCCGCCTGCGCGAACGCGATCCCGAAGATCAGCCCGAGCACCAGCGCGCCCCCCGCACACCACACCCCCGCGTGCAGCGGTCGGTGCAGGGAGTGTCCGCGGGCGCGATCCTCCGCTGCCGCGGCGTAGCCGGGGTCGAGGCCCTCCGCGAGCAGCGCGGTCAGCAGCGACGGCGTCGGGTTGCGTCGCACCCGTGGCGCGCCGGTGGACGCGGGAACACCCGTGGCGCTCACGGCGATTCGGCCCCACGACCGGCACCGACGGGCGCGACGGCGCGGGCGATGTTGCGGGCAGCGAGCAGGTACAGCAGCCCGGTCCAGACGTACAGGCCGGTCGCCCACACCAGCAGCGCGTACCCGAACGCGTGCGCGACGTTCGCGTACGCCCAGTTCAGCTGTGCGGCGAGCACCAGCGGCAGCGCGATCATCAGCGCGAACGTCGCCGCCTTGCCGAGGTACAGCACCGACGGCGGCGGCAGCCCGCGGCGGCGGTACACCTGGAGCGTCGCGGCGAGCAGCAGATCGCGACCGATCAGGATCGCGGTCACCCACCACGGGATCATCCCGCGGAGCGAGAACGCGACCAGCGTGGTGACCACGTAGAGGCGGTCGACGAACGGATCGAGGAGCGCACCGAGCCGCGACGTCTGGTTCAGCAGCCGGGCGAGCTTCCCGTCGGCCCAGTCGGTGAATCCGCTGAGCATCAGGATCAGCAGCGCCCAGCCGTCCGCCTGCGGGCCGAGCAACAGGTAGGCGAACAGCGGAACCCCGAGCAACCGCACCAGGCTCAGCACGTTCGGCACCGTCAGCACCCGATCGGTCGGCACCGGATCGGCCGTCGCGCCGACCTGTGCGCGCGGCAGGTCTCCGCTGTCCATCTCACTCCCACATCGCTCGCCGGTTCGCCTGCTCACGGCGATCGGCGTCCAGCCTGTCACACGCGGCGGACCGGTGCCGGGAGGCGGGCATCCGCCGCGAGGTCAGCGGGCCGCGAAGTCCGGTTGCGGACAATCGGCGACCCGGGTGGCCCGTCCGTGCAGCACCACCTCCCGGAACTGGTGGATGATCGCGGCGGTCGGGGCGAACAGGTGCTCGCCCCGAAACGGCCAGCGCAGCAGCGGTTCGGTGCCACCCGGCAGCGGGCGCAGCACCGGGTCGACATCGAGTTCCGGCACCGTGACCTCGAAGATCATCGCCACCTCGCCGGGGTTGGGCCGCAGCGGCGCGGCCAGTGAACCCACCCAGACCACGACCGGGGTGATGACGTACCCGGACCGGGTGACGAAGTCGTCGAGGACCCCGAGCACCGCGTCGTCGGGCGCCGTCACCCCGACCTCCTCGTCGAGTTCCCGGAGCGCGGCCTGCGCGGGCGTCTCGCCGGGGTCGATGCCGCCTCCCGGCAACGCGAACTGCCCGGGGTGGGCGCGCATTCGGCCGGGCCGCAGGGTCAGCAGCAGCACCGGCCCGTCGTCCCGTTCGACGAGCGCGAGCGCCACCGCGGCGCGGCGGCCACCCGCCTCCGGCGCCGCCTCGACCGCGAATCCCGTCAACGCGGCCGCACAGCGCTGCCGGGTCAGTTCCGGGCTGGCCTGCCCCGTCGTCGGTCTCGCCGTGTCCGCCGCCATCGCTCGAGGGTAGCCGCCTGCCCACGCGATCCACCCGTTCCGCGGGCCGGGAATCGGGGGTAGTTTGGCTGATGCACGCCCGACCCCGACGAAACCGAGCACCGCATGTCACCGGTTGCGGCCGTCGCTGCCGCACTCGTTCTCACCGCCCCGGCCCCGCTGGGGGCGTCGACCGCCGCCCAGGCCGAGTCCCCGCCGCCGGTCGGGTACGTCGCACTGGGCGATTCGTTTTCCTCCGGGGCCGGGATCGCACCGAACGGGTCGCTCGGGGACTGCCTCCGGTCTGAGGTGAACTATCCGCACCTCGTCGCGGCGGCCGTGCGCGCCACCACCTTCCGGGACGTGACGTGCAGCGGAGCCACGACCGCGAACCTGTCCGACCGCCAACTCCCCCAGACCGCACCGCAGTTCGACGCGTTGAGCCCGGATACCACGCTGGTGACCGTCGGCATCGGCGCCAACGACATCGGGCTGGTGTCACTGACCACCGAGTGCCTGAACGTGGCGCCGCCGCCGCTGGGCCGGTCCTGTGCCGCCACCACCGACACCGCCGCCTACGCCGAGCGGATCGACGGTCTCGCCCCGACCTACGTGGGGATCGTCGAGGAGATCCGGCGGCGGGCACCGGATGCACGCATCGTCCTTGTCGGCTACCCGGACGCGATCCGGCCCGGCGGATGCCCCGGCGTGCAACCGATCTGGCCGGTCGACGCGGACCATGTCCAGGGCTTGATCACCCGACTGAACACGGTTGCCGCGACCGCGGCGAGCACCGCGGGCGCGACCTTCGTCGACCTGGAGCCGTCGACCCGCGGCCACGACGCGTGCGCGGCGCCTGCGGACCGGTGGATCGTTGGGGCGGTCCCGACCTCGCTGACGGCACCGATTCCGTTGCACCCGAACGCCGCGGGCCATGCCAACGCGGCAACCCAGGTCATCGCCGCCGTCACCCGGTGATCCGGCGCGGTCAGCCGAGCGCGTCGACGTAGGCGCCCTGCCACACGGTGTCGAACGGGGTGTGCGCGGCGACGCGGCCCGCGATGCCCGCGGTGACGAACTCCTTCGCGAACTCCGCCGCCGACGCGACGTCGACGCCCTTGGCCAGTTCGGCGGTGATCGCCGCGGCGAGGGTGCAGCCCGCACCGGAGACCCGTTCGCTGCCGACCTTCGGTGCCCGAAGGATGGTCACGTCGGTGCCGTCGAAGAGCACGTCGACGGCATCGTCGCCGGCGAGTTCGACTCCCCCCTTGGCGATCACGTACCGCGGTCCGAGGTCGTGGATGCGGCGGGCCGCCTCGACGAGGTCGTCGACGGAGTCGATCGCGTCCATCCCGGACAGGGTCCGGGCCTCGAACAGGTTCGGGGTCACGACGGTGGCCAACGGCAGGATCTGCGCACGCAGCGCGGTGTCGGTGTCGAGCGCGGCGCCCGGCTCCTGCCCCTTGCAGATCAGGACCGGGTCGAGCACGACGTGCCGCCACGGCTGGCGGCGCAGGCCCGCGGCGACGACGTCGATCGTGGCCGGGGTGCCGAGCATGCCGATCTTGACGACGTCGAGGTCGTGGGCGGCGGTCGCTGCCTCGATCTGGTCGGCGATCACCTCGGGCGCGATCGGGACGAAGCGGTGCCCCCAGCCCGCGGCGGGGTCGAACGAGACGATGCAGGTGACGGTGCCGACGCCGTAGACGCCGAGTTCCTGGAAGGTCTTCAGGTCCACCTGCAGGCCGGCGCCGCCGGTCGCTTCCGAACCGGCGATGACATAGGCGAGGTCGACCACGGTGACTCCTTTGCGGATCGGATACCCGGATGTACCCGGGGACAGGGGTGTGAAACGAGAAAAGGTGGCTCCTCGCGAGCGAGGAACCACCTTTTCTTCGACCACTGTCGGGCTGACAGGATTTGAACCTGCGACCACCTGACCCCCAGTCAGGTGCGCTACCAAGCTGCGCCACAGCCCGCCCGCGCTCTTTCGAGTGCTCGATGAGATTACATCAGTGGCACTCGCTACCGCGAATCGGCTGGTCAGGCACCCGACGGGGAGGTGATCAGCGCTTCTTGCGGTCCCGCTTCTCCCGCACCCGCACCGAGATCCGGACCGGGCTGCCATCGAAACCGAACTCCTCGCGCAGCCTGCGCTCGAGGAACCGGCGGTAGCCCGCCTCGAGGAAGCCGGTGGTGAACAGCACGAACGTCGGCGGCCGCGTCCCGGCCTGCGTCGCGAACATGACGCGCGGCAGCCGGCCACCCCGCATCGGCGGCGGGGTCGCGGCGACAACCTCCTTGAGCCAGTTGTTGAGCCGGCCGGTGGGGATCCGCTTGTCCCACGACTCCAGCGCGGTCTCCAGCGCGGGCACCAGCTTCTGCACCGCGCGGCCGGTGTGCGCGGAAATGTTGACCCGCTGCGCCCACGGCACCCGCACCAGTTCGCGGTCGATCTCCTTCTCCAGCATCAACCGGCGGTCCTCGTCGACGAGGTCCCACTTGTTGAACGCCAGCACCAGCGCCCGCCCGGTCTCGGCGACCATCGACAGCACCCGCAGGTCCTGCTCGGTGATCGGCAGGGACGCGTCGATCAGCAGGATCGCGACCTCGGCGGCCTCGATCGCCGACTTGGTGCGCAGCGACGCGTAGAACTCGTGACCGCTGGCGTGGCTCACCTTCTTCCGCAGGCCCGCGGTGTCGACGAACTTCCACACCTTGCCGCCGAGCTCGACCAGCGAGTCGACCGGGTCGACGGTGGTGCCGGCGACGTCGTGCACGACCGACCGCTCGTCGCCGGAGAGCTTGTTGATCAGGCTGGACTTGCCGACGTTCGGCTTGCCGACCAGGGCGACGCGACGCGGCCCCTGTCCGCCGGTACCCTCCCGCGGGGTCTCCGGCAGCACCGCGAGCACCTCGTCGAGCAGGTCGCCGGTGCCGCGGCCGTGGATGGCGGAGACCGGGTACGGCTGCCCGAGCCCGAGTGACCACAACGCGGCCGCCTCCGCCTCGAGCCGTTCGCCGTCGACCTTGTTGGCCACCAGCAGGACGGGGGTCTTGGAGCGGCGCAGCACCTTCGCGACGGCCTCGTCGGTTGCGGTCGCGCCGACCACCGTGTCGACGACGAGGATGATGGCGTCCGCGGTGCGCATCGCCAGCTCGGCCTGCCGGGCCACGGACTGCTGCAGTCCCTTGGCGTCCGGTTCCCAGCCGCCGGTGTCCTGCACCAGGAACCGGCGGCCGGCCCACGTCGCGTCGTAGGAGACACGGTCACGGGTGACGCCGGGAATGTCCTCGACGACGGCCTCGCGGCGGCCGATGATCCGGTTCACCAGCGTCGACTTGCCGACATTGGGCCTGCCGACGATCGCCAGCGTCGGGACGGCGAGCTGCTCCTCGTCGCCCTCCTCCCCGGCGAATTCGGCGAGCTCCCAGTCGGTTTCCTCATTCCAGGTGCCGTCACCGGCGTAGGCGTCGCCGCCGAATTCGAATGCGTCGCTCACTGCACTACTCCAGTCCTGTCGCGGACCACCAGCAGCAGCCGGCCGATCACGTCGTCGATTCCGATCTCACTGGTGTCCACGATCACCGCGTCCTCGGCGGGCCGCAGCGGGGACACCGCGCGGGTCGAGTCGAGGTGGTCGCGGCGCTGCACGTCGGCGAGCACCGCCCTGTAGTCGTCGCCGCGGCCCTCCGCGACGTTCTGCGCGTTGCGCCGCTGCGCGCGGGCCTCCGCGGACGCGGTGAGATAGATCTTCACGTCCGCGTCGGGAAGCACGACGGTGCCGATGTCGCGGCCCTCGACCACGATCCGCGGGTGCTGCGCGATGAACGCCCGCTGCTTGTCGACGAGAAGTTCCCGCACCCGCGGCACCGCAGACACCGCGGACACCGCCCCGGTGACGGCGGCGCCACGGATTTCGTCGGTGACGTCCTCCCCGGCCAGCAGCACCCGGTCGGACGCCGGGTCGGTGCCGATCGACAGGTCGAGCGCCTCGGTTGCCGCGGCGACGGCGTCCACGTCGGCGACGTCGACCGCGGACCGCAGCACGTGCAGCGTCGCGATCCGGTACATGGCACCGGTGTCGAGGTAGCGGGCGGCGAGGGCATCGGCCAGGCGCCGGGACACGCTGGACTTGCCGGTGCCGGACGGGCCGTCCATCGCGACGACCAGCGGCACGGCCACGGTGTCGGTCACAGGCCGACCGCCTTGTACAGCGCGCCGACCTCGCCCGGGCCGATCACGCGAAGCGTGCCGGGACGCCCGTCACCGAGCGCCACCGGCCCGATGTCGGTGCGGACCAGCCGCTTCACCGGATGCCCGACGGCCTCGAGCAGTCGGCGCACGATGTGCTTGCGACCCTCGTGCAGCACGACCTTGACTAGGGACTGCTTGCCGTTGACGTCGAGCAACGTGAACGCGTCGACCTTCGCGGGTCCGTCCTCGAGTTCGACACCAGCCTTGAGGGTCTTGCCGAGGCCGCGCTCGACGACCCCGTTGACCGTCGCGAGGTACGTCTTGGGCACCTCGAAGGAGGGGTGCATCAGCCGGTGTGCCAGGTCGCCGTCGTTGGTCAGCAGGATCAGGCCCTCGGTGTCGGCGTCGAGGCGGCCGACGTGGAACAGGCGCTGCCCGGCGGACACCCGCTCGGAGACGATGTCACCGATGCACGGGCGGCCCAGGTCGTCGGACATCGTGGACTGCCAGCCGCGCGGCTTATTCAGCGCGATGTGCACCAGGTCCTTCTTCACGACGACGCGGACGCCGTCGACGCGGACCACCGCGTTCTCGGGGTCGACGCGCAGGCCCTGCTCCACCACGATGTGGCCGTCGACCTCGACCCGGCCCTGCTCGATGAGCTCCTCGGCGGCCCGTCGGGAGGCGACGCCGGCCTGCGCGAGCACCTTCTGCAGTCGCATGCCCTCGCCAGCGGCGAGCTTGACCGGCCCGGCGCTCTGGACGTACTGGTGCCGCGCCGGCTTGGCGTTGCTGATCGTCGGGTTCGCCTCCACCTGCTGGCGCTGCGGCTTCGCCTGCTTCGGCTTGCCGCGCTTGTTGGTGGCGCCCGCCGCGGCCGAGCCCCTGGTGGCACCCGCGGCCTGCCCGCGGTGCGGCTTCTTCGGGGCACCGCTCGCGCCTGCGCGCGGGCCGTCCTGCTTCTTGCCTGCGGTCCTGCCTGTCGTGCTGCGGGCGGGCTTGCCCCTGCCCCGGTCCGGTGTGCCATCACGGCGAGCGGATCTGTTCACTTTTCTTCCCTTGTCACTTCATCTCGTCCGACTGAACGGAACCGTTCAGTCGATCTGATCGACTGAACGGTTCCGTTCAGTCGCTCGGTCAGGTGTCCTCGTCGTCGACTCGGGTGTCGACGACGGGACCGGTGTCCACCCGCCTGCGCAGCTTCGCGAACCGCGGATCGGACTCCATGTCGTCGCTGATGTCGTCGATCACGTCGACATCGGGCAGCAACGGGGCCAGCGCGGGCAGGTCCGCCAGCGAGGCCAGCCCGAGCCGCTCCAGGAACAGCTCGGTCGTCGCATAGGTGGTCGCGTTGGTGTCGGGGTCGGGCCCGGCCTCCGCGATCAGACCCCGGGCGAGCAGGGTGCGCATGACGCCGTCGACGTTCACACCGCGCACCGCGCTCACCCGTGCACGGGTCAAAGGTTGACGGTACGCAACAACCGCCAAGGTTTCCAACGCGGCACGTGTGAGCTTCGACCGGACCCCGTCGAGGAGCAGTCGCTCGACGTACGGCGCGTACTCGTTGCGGGTGTACATCCGCCACCCGTCGCCCGCGTAGCGGAGGTCGAATCCGCTGCGACGCGCGGTCAGGGCCGCCGACATCCGGCGCAGCATCCCCTCCACCCGTTTCGGCGGCTCCCCGACCGCGGATGCCAGCGACGCCGCCTGCGCCGGGGCGTCGGTGACCAGCAGCATCGCCTCCAGCGCGGAGGCGAGCTCGTCGTCGTCGAGCCGGTCGTCGGCCGTGTCGTCGAGCCGGTCGTCGGCCCTGTCGTCGACGGGTAGGTCCCCGTTCTCGCTGAGGTCGCAGTCTGTGGTGTCGACGTCGCTCACCCGTAATCCTCCGCACTCGCCATGGCGTGTCCGTCGACTCCGCCCTCCCCGGTCCAGCTGACCCGCAGCATGCCGAGCGGTTCGGGCTGGTCGAACGCGACCGCGCGCTGCCGGTACAGCTCCAGCAGCGCCAGGAATCGTGCCACGATCTGCACGGTCATCTCGCAGTCGGTGATCAGGTCGGCGAATCCGGCCCACTCCCCCTGCCCGCGGTCCCGCAGCAGGTCGAGCAGCAGCGCGGCCTGCTCGGGCACCGACACCACCGGGGCGTGTAGGTGACCGAGCCCGACGGTGGGCACCGGGCGCGGCGCGAACGCGGCGGCCGCGATGTCCGCGAACGCGGCGGCGTCGACGCCGAGGGTGACTTCAGGAAGCAGACCGAGGTAGCGGTCCTCGAGCGCCACCGACCGCGGATACCGGCGCAGGGCGACCGATTCGAGTTCGGCGAACAGCTGCGCGATCTGCTTGTAGGCGCGGTACTGGAGCAGGCGCGCGAACAGCAGGTCGCGGGCCTCGAGCAACGCCAGGTCCTCCGGGTCGTCGACCTCACCGGAGGGCAGCAGCCGAGCGGCCTTGAGGTCGAGCAGGGTCGCCGCGACGACAAGGAACTCGGTGGTCTGGTCGAGTTCCATCTCGGCGCCCAACTCGCGCGTGTACGCAATGAAGTCGTCGGTGACCTGATGCAGGGCCACCTCGGTGACGTCGAGTCGGCGCTGGCTGATCAGGGTCAGCAGCAGGTCGAACGGTCCCTCGAAGTTGCGCAGCCGAACCCGGAATCCGCCGGCGCCTGCGTCCTCCTCTGGCTCGGTCCGGACGGTGTGCTCCGCGTCCATCTACCTGCCGGACCTCGCAATGACCTCGCGGGCCAGTGACCGATACGATTGCGCGCCACCGGATTTCGGCGCCCAGGTGGTGATCGGCTCCCCGGCGACGCTGGTCTCCGGGAACCGCACCGTCCGGTTGACGACGGTGTCGTAGACGAGGTCCCCGAACACCTCAACGACCCGGGTCATCACCTCACGGGCGTGCAGGGTTCGGGCGTCGAACATGGTGACCACGATGCCCGACATCTGCAGCCGCGGGTTGAGCCGGTCCCGAACCTTCTCGACGGTGTCGTTCAGCAGCGCCAGCCCGCGCAGGCTGAAGTACTCGCATTCCATCGGGATGATCACCCCCTCCGCGCAGGCGAGCGCGTTGACGGTGAGCAACCCGAGCGACGGCTGGCAGTCGATCAGAATGTAGTCGTAGCGGTCGAGCACCGGGTACAGCGTCCGGCCGAGGGTCTGCTCGCGGCCGACCTCGGTGACCAACTGGATCTCGGCGGCGGACAGGTCGATGTTGCTCGGCAGCAGGTCCATGCCCTCGACGCGGGTGCGCATCAGCACGTCGTCGATGGAGACCTTCCGGTCCACCAGCAGGTTGTGCACGGTCAGGTCCAGGTCGTGGTGCGCGACGCCGAGACCCGCGGACAGCGCGCCCTGCGGGTCGAGGTCGACGAGCAGCACCCGGCGGCCGTACTCGGCAAGCGAGGCGCCGAGGTTGATCGTCGAGGTGGTCTTGCCGACGCCGCCCTTCTGATTGCACATCGCGATGACCTTCGCGGGCCCGTGCGCTGCGACGGGCAACGGATCGGGGATCTCGCGCAGGGGACGCCCGGTCGGGCCGAGTGGCCGGTCGGTGTCGGCGGCCACCACGCCGATGGGTGGCTGAGGTGTCATCACGATCCGACGGCCCCTTTCTCGCTCGCGCTGCTCGACCAAGACGCTACCGTCTGGCCGCGCGAAGCCGCCACGGACACGCGCGGCGCCACCCGCGTACCGGCCGCGGACCGGTGGGATCCCGGACGCGGCCCTCGCGGGCACCGCGGCGGACCCCGCCCGGCCGCGATCGTCGAACCAGGGTCAACGGGCGGTGAATCCGCCGTCGATGGCGAGCGCGGCACCCGTGATGAACGACGCCTCGTCGCTGAGGAGGAAGGCGACGAGCGGCGCGATCTCGGCGGGCTGCGCGATGCGGTTCACCGGGTGCAGCGACTCGACGTAGGCGAGCGCCTCGTCGGTGGTGGACATCGAACTCCGCTGCAGCGGGGTGTCCACGCCGCCCGTCGTGATGGCGTTGACCCGCACACCCCGTGCGGCCACCTCGAGCGCCACCGAGCGGGTCAGCCCGACGACCGCGTGCTTGGCGGCGACGTAGGGTGCGACCTCCGGCAGCGCAACAACACCCAGGTTGGACGCGTTGTTGACGATCGCGCCACCGGCCTCGAGTACCGCCGGAATCTGGTGCTTGAGGCAGTTGAAGACACTCGTCACGTTCTGCGCCAGTTCGGCGTTCCAGGCGTCCGCCTCGATCGTCGAGACCGGGCCCGACGCGTTCACCCCGCCTGCATTGTTGAAAGCGCCGTCCAGGCGACCGAATTCGGCGATGGCGGTCGTGACGAGCAGCGCGGCATCGTCCTCGACGGACACGTCGGCGGGGACGAAGATCGCCGTGCCGCCTGCGTCCCGCAGACTCTCGACCGCCTGCTCACCGACATCCTTGCGTCGGCTGCCGATGACGACGCTGGCGCCGTCGGCGGTGAGGCGACGAGCCACCGCGAGGCCGATTCCGGACGATCCGCCGGTGACGACGAAGACCTTGGATTCCAGTCGTGCAGACATCGTTGAGTCCTTTCGGGGTGGGTACGGGATCGGCGCCTCCATCAGGCTGCTGCCTGACGGCAGTGCGCGCTGGCGGGAATCGGACGTCGCGTCGGAGTGCCCCGGCCGGGGCGGCTCGGATGGACACCGAACCGGGGCTACATGGCGAGGGTGTCGGCGCACCCGGCATCAACCGATCGGTTGACTGCGGTATCAACCGGATCGCGCGCCAACGCTGGCTGCACAGTCGATTCGGCGACGGTGCGCGGACGGGCAGGCTCGAGTCATGGCAATCATCGAGGTAGACGACCTCGTCAAGCGTTACGGTGACCACACCGTCGTGAACGGTGTCGGCTTCGCCGTCGAGCGCGGCGAGATCTTCGGCATCCTGGGCCCCAACGGGGCAGGCAAGACCACCACCGTCGAGTGCATCGAGGGGCTACGCACCCCGGACGGCGGAACCATTCGCGTCTGCGGTATCGACCCGCGGGACGACTCCGACGAGCTGCGGCAACTGCTCGGCGCGCAACTGCAGCAGAGCGGGCTGCCCGGCAAGCTGACCGTCGGTGAGGCGATGGATCTGTACAGCTCCTTCTACCGTGAACCCGCCGACTGGCGGGAGCTGGCAGGGGCACTGAAGCTCACCGACAAACTGAACACGCAGCACCGGCGACTGTCCGGCGGACAGCAGCAACGGCTGTCGATCGCGCTCGCGCTCATCGGCAACCCACGGGTGGCTGTGCTCGACGAACTCACGACCGGCCTGGACCCGCAGGCCCGTCGCGACGCGTGGGAGCTCGTCGAGCGCATCCGTGACCGAGGCGTCACCGTTCTGCTGGTCACCCACTTCATGGAGGAGGCCGAGCGGCTCTGCGACCGGATCGCCGTGATCGATGCCGGCCGGCTCGTCGCGCTCGACACCCCGGCCGGGTTGGTCGCGAAGGTCGAGGACCGTCAGCGGATCCGGTTCCGGCCGTCCGAACCACTGGACCCCGCGGTGCTGACCACACTGCCCGAGGTCGTCTCGGTGGGGCTGGCCGGACATCAGGTCGTGGTGACGGGCACCGGAAATGTCCTGTCGGCCGTGGTCACCGCGCTCGCCGGCCATCACATCACCGCAGCCGACCTGCGGGTCGAGCAGACCTCCCTGGACGATGCGTTCGTCGCGCTGACCGGCCACCGCGTCGAGAACTGAGGAGGCCGACATGCCAGCCCTGCTGCGGCTCACCGCCACCGAAACCAGGCTCTTCTTCCGCGAGCCGATCAGCGTGATCTTCGCGCTCGTGCTCCCACCACTCCTGCTCGTCGTCCTCGGTGCGATCCCGTCATTCCGGGAGCCCGACCCGGTCCTCGGCGGCCTACGGATCATCGACCTGTACTCGCCCATCGTCGTCGCCTTGGCCGTCACGACGCTGGCGACCAGCAGCCTGCCCCAACAGTTCGCCGCCTACCGGGAGAAGGGCGTCCTGCGGCGGATGCGGATCACGCCGGTCAAGCCCACCGTCATGCTTGCCGCGCAACTACTGATGTCCACGATCATGGCAACTGCGACAACGATGCTCGTGCTCGTCATCGGCCGACTGGTGTTCGCCGTGACCCTGCCACGGAACCTGCTGGCCTATCCGGTCGCGTTCGCGCTGACGGCATCGGCGATGCTGACGATCGGGCTCCTCGTCGCGTCGCTGGCGCCCAGTGCCACGAGCGCAGGCGCGATCGGGCTGGTGCTGTTCTTCCCGCTGATATTCTTCGCCGGCCTGTGGATACCGCGCGAGGCGATGAACGACGTCCTCCGCACGATCAGCGACTTCACCCCGTTGGGCTCGGGCGTACAGTCCCTTCAGGACGCCACCGCCGGGCACTGGCCGCAACCGCTCCATCTCGCGGTCATGGTGGGATGGACGATCGTGGCCGGCGGACTGGCCGCGCGGTACTTCCGGTGGGAGTAGATCATGAGCAACGAGGTGGCGCCGCGGGCAGGGCGCGAGCGGGCGGAGCGCCGGGAGACCGTGGTCATCGTGGTTCTTCCGTACCTTCTCCTGGCATCGAGCACCGCAATCACTGTGCTGCACACGGGTTCGGTGCACCTGTCGGCCGCTCTGGGTCTCACGTTCGTGGCCGCCGTCTGGCTGCTCTGGCCTCGCCTCCTAAACCGATCGCGCTCCGCCGGGCCGGTGATCGGCGTGTACTACGCCGGGCTCATGGTGCTGTGCGCCTGCCTGGTGGCACTCGCGCCCTGGTACGGCATCTTCGCCTTCATCGGATACGTCCATGCGTTCCTGTTCCTGACCGGCCCGTGGCGGTACGTCGGTGTTGTCGCCACGTCCCTGATCATGACGGTGACCTACCTGGGCGGACTGTCCAGGATCACCCCCGACGACCTGGGGGTGTGGGTCGCGATCAGCGTGGTCAGCATCGTGCTGGCCGGAACCTTCTTCTACTTCGCCGACACGACCGAGCAGCACGGTCACCGGCAGGCGCGGGCACTCGCCGACCTGCATGACGCCAACGCCAGGCTGGAGGCGGCACTGGACGAGAACGCCGCGCTGCACGCCCGGTTGGTGACGCAGGCACGCGAGGCAGGCGTCCTGGACGAGCGGCAGCGGATGGCGCGCGAGATCCACGACACGCTGGCCCAAAGCCTCGCGGGCATCGTCACCCAACTCCAGGCTGCCGAGCAGACGATGGACGGCCCGTCGGCGTCGCGTCGACATGTTGCGAAAGCGATGGACCTGGCGCGAGGTGGAATGATCGACGCGCGTCGGACGGTCCACGCGGTGGAACCGCAGGTGCTCGCGGACTCCCGGCTCCCGGACGCGATCGGCGACGTGGCCCGGGGCTGGTCGGAGACCAACGACATCCGCGCGGTCCTGACGGTCACCGGTGACCCCAGACCCCTGCACACCGATGTGGAGGTGACACTGCTGCGGGCCGCGCAGGAGGCCCTCGCCAACGTCGCCAAGCACGCCGACGCCGCCAGGGTCGGCCTGACCCTGTCCTACATGGAGGACCTGGTGACCCTCGACGTGCGTGACGACGGTGTCGGTTTCGATCCCCGCGCCGCCCGCGTGAACGGCGCCGCGAACGGCGGATTCGGGCTCGCAGGCATGCGGCAACGCGTGCAGCGCCTCACCGGCCGACTCGACATCGAGTCCGAGCCTGGCGCGGGCACCGCGATCTCGGCCTCCGTACCGGCGATCCCGGCTGGCGGCGGGCAGTGATCTCCCTGCTGATCGTCGACGATCACCCGGTCGTGCGGGACGGGCTGCGGAGCATGTTCAGCGCGGACCCCCGATTCGAGGTTCTCGGCGAAGCCGCCGACGGAGCGGAGGCCGTCGCCGCCGCGACCAGGATCCAACCGGACGTGATTCTGATGGATCTGCGGATGGCCGGGACCGACGGCGTCACCGCCATCAGGGAGCTCGCCGAGCGGGGGGTGCCCGCCAGGGTGTTGGTGCTCACCACGTATGACACCGACAGCGACGTGCTGCCCGCAATCGAGGCCGGCGCAACGGGCTACCTGCTGAAGGACGCGCCGAGGGAAGAACTGTTCCGGGCGGTGCAGGCGACGGCCCGGGGCCAGGCGATGCTCTCTCCAGCCGTCGCGACCCGGCTCGTCGGCCAGCTGCGGCAACCGGCACGGGAGCCGCTGTCGCAGCGTGAACTCGAGGTGCTCGAGCTGATCGCCGGCGGCTCGACGAACCGGGACACGGCGAGGCAACTGTTCATCAGCGAGGCGACGGTCAAGACACACCTGCTGCACGTCTACGCGAAGCTCGGTGTCAATGACCGTGCGGCCGCCGTTGCCACGGCGTTCTCCCGCGGCTACCTGACTCCGCGACACTGACGGAGCGGTGATCGGTCGGTCGTGTCGGGGCGGCTCGCGGAGACGATGCGTTCGCCGTGCACGCGAGCGCCGGATGGTGCTGGGCACGAAGGTGTTTCACGACCCGATCCGTTCGGATGCCCGGGAGGATCGAGTTGTGGCTTGCCTGAGGTAGCGGCCGGTGACCGATGCGGTGGAGCGGATCAGCTCGTGAGGGCTGCCGTGGAACACGACAACGCCACCGTGGTGGCCTGCACCGGGGCCGATGTCGATGACGTGATCGGCGTGCGCGATGACCCGCAGGTTGTGCTCGATGACGACGATCGTTGCTCCGGCGTCGACGAGTTCGTCGAAGAGATGAAGCAGGCGGTCGACATCGGTGCCGTGCAGGCCGGCGGTCGGCTCATCCAGCACGATTCTCAGCTCGCTGACGTCCGTGCCGTCCCCGAGGTGCCGGGCAAGCAACAGCCGTTGACGCTCACCACCGGAGAAGGTGTCGAGGCTCTGGCCGATCGAGAGATAGCCGAGCCCAACGCGTTCGATCCAGCGGAGCCGGTCGGCGATGTCGGGGCGCTCGGCAAGCAGTTCGATCGCCCGGGACGGATTCATCGCGAGGAGGTCCGCCACCGTGTGGCCGCGGAAGGTTGCGGCCAACGTGGTGGTGTTGAAGCGTGACCCGCCACAGGCGTCACACGCGGTCTGCACGTCGTCGAGGAACGCGAGGTCGGTGACGATGCTGCCCTTGCCCTTGCAAACCGGACAGGCCCCGCGCCCATTCGCGCTGAACCAGGATGGATGAAGACCTGTGGCAGCACTGAAGACGCTACGAATGGACTCGGCGACACCGAGAACGGTGATGGGCGTCGAGCGAACGCCACCCCTCAACGGCGCCTGGTCCACGACCAGGAAGCCCGGATGCTGCCGGGGCAGCTCGGTAGCGAACAGCGTGCTCTTCCCGGAGCCCGCAACGCCGGAGGCGGCGGTGAGCACACCGAGGGGAACCTCGACCGTGACGTCACGCAGGTTGTGGGTGCGGGCATTCTCGATCGTCACCGACCCACGGACCGTTCTGATCCGGTCCCGCACGCGGATCGGCGAGACCAGCATGCGGCCGGTGTCGGTGTCCGCCTGCAGCAGCCCGGTGGGGTCGCCCTCGTATTGGATGGTGCCGCCGTTCGTGCCCGCGCCCGGCCCGAGGTCGATGATGTGATCGGCGGCAGCGATGACACTGGGATGGTGCTCGACCACCAGGACCGTGTTGTGCGCGTCGCGGAGCCGCGCGAGTAGTTCGAGCAGTCGGTGCACGTCATGCGGGTGCAGACCGGTGCTTGGCTCGTCGAAGACGTAGGTCACGTCGCTGAGCGCGCTGCCGAGGTGACGCACGATCTTCACGCGCTGCGCCTCACCGCCAGAGAGTGAACTCGAGTCCCGGTCAAGGCTGAGGTAGCCGAGGCCGACCGTGTCGAGGGCGGCGAGCCGGTCTCCGACGGCCCGGAGCAGCGGGGCGACCGCGGTCGACCGCACCCCCGCGGCTACCTCACGCAGGTCGCTGACCGGCAGAGCCGACCAGTCACTGATCGAACGACCGTCGATCAGGCTCGCGCGGGCGCGGGCGTTCAGTCGCGTGCCGCCGCAGTCGAGGCAGGTACGCCGGGTGACGATGTGGTCCAGTGCGACCTTCTCCTCGTCGGTGAGCCGCGCTGGCCGCTTGCGGAGATACGAGTTCCGTAGCCTCGGCAGGATTCCGTCGAAGATCCGCGATTCCGGGTACTCGGGATGCGGATTCGTCAGGCGCAGTCCCTGCGCGTTCAGCAGGCTGTCCAGCTCCGCCGACGGCAGAGAGGTGAGCGGGACGTCCGGGTCAACGAGGCCGGCATGGACCAATCGCTTCCACCGATAGGTGCCCGGCGCAAAGGACGGGAACCGCACCGCACCCTCCCGCAGACTCCGCGAGGTGTCGAGCAGTCGCGTCAGATCGATGTCGTCCACAGTGCCGATGCCCTCGCAGGTCCGGCACATTCCGCTCGGATCGTTGAACGAGTACGAGGGCGAGAATCCTGCCGAGGGCTCCCCGAGCCGGGAGAACAGCAGACGCAGCAGGGGTGCGATGTCGCTGGCGGTGCCGATGGTCGAACGGGCGTTACCGGTGAAGCGGCGCTGGTCGACAATCGTGGTGAACGTCAACCCGTCCACGAGGTCGACATCGGCCGGCGGATGCTGTGGGAGCCGGTTGCGCACGAACACCGGGTAGCTCTCGGCGGCCAACCGTTGCGCTTCTGCCGCGATCGTGTCAAACGCGAGGGACGACTTCCCCGACCCGGACACGCCAGTGAACACCGTCAGGACGTGCTTGGGCACGCGCACCGACAGGTCACGAAGGTTGTTCGTCCGCGCACCCAGGGCCGTGATCCACAATCCTCGATCACGGCCCGGACCATCACCCGCATCCCGATTCATGCTCTCGACGCTACAATCCATTGTGGTCGCATTCTGACCACAATTACGGGGGCTGTCAGATCAGGAGGCCGATGATGGGGACCACGCGGGAACGGATGCTGCGCTTGCTGTCCCTACTGCAGTCGGGCCGCCACTGGTCCGCCGCCGACCTGGCCGCCGCGATGGAGACAACCCCGCGCACCCTGCGCCGCGACATCGAGCACGTGCGGGAACAGGGCTATCCGGTGGTGAGCACCCGCGGACCGGGTGGCCACTACCGGCTCGTCGCCGGAGCGGCGCTCCCGCCCCTCATGCTCGACGACGACGAGGCCGTCGCCGTGGTGCTCGGGCTCAGGCTCGTCACGGCGGGCGGGGCAGGCGTCGACCTTGAGTCCGACGCCGCCGACCGCGCGATCACGAAGCTTCGCCGCCTCCTGCCCAGGGCCCTGCGGCTGAGAACGGACCACCTGCTCGCCGCCATCGACATCGAGGCCACCCGCCACCCGCAGCCCAGCTCGGACACCGTGCGCCGGCTCGCCGACAGCATCACGACGCACACCTGCGTCACCTTCGACCACGCGCGCGGCGGACGAAGCAGCAGCCGGACCGTCGAGCCCTATCGGATCGTGCGCGTCAGGGGACGCTGGTACCTGTTCGGTTGGGACACCACCCGTGCCGACTGGCGAAGCTTCCGACTCGACCGGATCTCGTCGCCGATTCCGGCGAACGCCACGTTCCGCCCCCGGCCGCTACCGACCGACGATGTCGCGGGTCACGTCGGCGATCGGTACCGCGGGCCGGCGTCCCTGCGGGTCGTGCTGACCCTGCACACGGACGCGCGCGATGCCGCGACACGTCTCCACCGCATCGACGGGTCTCTCGAACCGATCGACGGTTCGCGCTGTCGGTACACCGCCCACGTCGATTCCTGCGAGTGGCTCGCCACCGTGCTAGTCCTCTCCGGCCTCGGCTTCACCATCGAGGAATCGGACGAGTTCGCGGCCTACATCGCGGACGCCGGGCACCGACTCCTCGCGGCGGTCGTGGACCGGTAGCGGCCAACGATCAGCGATAGGTCGCCACGTGGGCGCCGGTGATCACACCGAGGTTCATCGAAGGGGCGCCCCAGTTCGTGCCGCATGCCCCCGTCGCCTGGCCTGTCGGCGCGAAGGAGGGACTGGACTGGCTGTAGGGGCCGATCGCATAGAGCGGAAAGGCGTTGGGGATCCCGTGCAGACCCCAGCAGTCGACGACCAGGGCATACTCCCTGCCGGGCGGGGCACCGGTGTCATGGCAGGTGGCCGCCGCGGTGAATGCGTCCCATTGCACGACACACGGGGCGGGGTCGGCCTGGGCGGTGCCGGAGCCGACGACACCCACGAACGCCAACCCTGACACGGCAACGGCCGTCGCGCGGGCAGCCGCGAGAAGTGTGCTTCCCATTGAGTTCCCCTCCAGTAGCAGCTACCCCACCTGTCGTTCGGGTGCGATGCGACGTTACTGCTGCGCGGGATCGCCAGCGCGGCCTGTGATTACGCGCGGGGGTGTGCGCCCGCCCACACTTCCCGCAGCGAGCCGATCGTGACCAGGGTGTAGATCTGTGTGGTGGTGACCGAGGCGTGGCCGAGCAGTTCCTGCACGACGCGCACGTCGGCGCCGCCGTCGAGTAGGTGGGTGGCGAACGAGTGCCGCAGGGTGTGCGGGGACACCCCGTCGGCGAGTCCGACCCGGTCGGCCGCCGAGCGCAGCACCTGCCAGGCACTCTGCCGGGTCAGCCTGCCGCCGCGGGAGTTGAGGAAGACGGCGGGGCCTCCGCGGACCACGAGCGCGGGCCTGCCGCGCACCAGGTACGCCTCAAGCGCGGCGAGGGCGGGGCGGCCGATCGGGACGACGCGATCCTTGCCGCCCTTGCCTCTCAGCAGCACCGCGCGGTCGACGACGTCGACGTCGTCGAGGTCCAGCCCGACGGCCTCGGAGATCCGGGCGCCGGTCGTGTACAGCACCTCGAGCAGCGCCCGATCCCGCAGTGCCCGCGGCTGATCGGCCGCATCCTCGCCGCCAGTCGACTCGATCAGGGCGATCACCTGGTCGACCGGTAGCGCCTTCGGGAGCCGTCGGCTCGGCGCAGGTGGCTTCACGGCGTGCGCGACGTCGGCGCGGGTGAAACCCTCCGCGGTCGCGAACTTGTGCAGCCCACGGACCGCGATCAGGGCACGGGCCGCCGACGCGGGCGCCAGCGGACGCACCCCGTTGCCGGTGTCACCGCGGCGCAGCACGACCACGAAGTCGGTGATGTGTCGTTCCGCGACCCGGTCGAGGTCGTCGATCCCCCGCGAGGTGAGGTACTCGCTGTACCGCTCCAGGTCCCGGCGATAGGACGACAGCGTGTTCGCGGCGACGCCCCGCTCGACGGCGAGGTGCGCCAGGTAACTCGACACCTGCGTCCCGAGCACCTCAGGCGCCGTGCCCTCGCCGGTCGAACGCGGTGGGCCGGTCGATCCAGTCTGCGTCGACCGGCCGGCCGCGGCCGTCCCCGCGGGCACGGGACGCGGCCAACGCCAGGATCCCGGACAGCGCGGTCGCGTTCACGATGTCCCCCGCCAGCGCCCGGTCGACGGCCTCGGCGACCGGGAGCCGCACGATCTCGAGGTCGGCCTCCTCGTGTTCGGGGTCCGGCCGGTCCACCTCGGTGAGTCCGGTCGCCAGGTACACCCGGATCACCTCATCGGTGAAGCCGGGCGACGCGGCGACGTCGACGAGCACCGACCACCGGTCGGCGGTCAGACCCGTCTCCTCGACGAGTTCCCGGCGGGCGGCGTCCACCGGGTCCTCGCCTGCCGCGTCGAGGAGCCCGGCGGGCAGTTCCCACAGCCGCCGCCCGAGCGGGTGCCGGTACTGGTTGATCAGCACCAGGCGGTCCCGCTCGTCGACCGCGACCACCGCGACCGCGCCGTGGTGCTCGACCACCTCGCGGTGCGCGGTCGTGCCGCCCGGCATCGCCACCTCGTCGACCCGCAACGCGACGATCGCGCCCTCGTACACGGTGCGGCTGCCGACGGTGGCGAAGTCGTGCTCTCCCGGACGGCTCATCGCACGGTCAGCCCGCGGTCGGCGCGTCGACGCCGTCGGCCTGCGCCGCCGAGTCCTCGGGATGCACGTCGACCTCGAGCCGCTCGGCCGCCTTGTACTTCAGGGCCGCCCCGACGAACGCGGCGAACAGCGGGTGCGGGCGGGTCGGCCGGCTCTTGAGCTCCGGATGCGCCTGCGTGGCAACGAAGAACGGGTGCTTGTCGGCGGGCAGCTCGACGAACTCGACGAGGTGCCCGTCCGGGGAGGTGCCGCTGAACTTGAGGCCGGACTTCGCGATCCGGTCCCGGTAGGCGTTGTTCACCTCGTAGCGGTGCCGGTGCCGCTCGGAGACGGTCTCGCTGCCGTACGCCTTCGCGACGACGGACCCCTTCGCCAGCACCGCCGGGTAGGCGCCGAGCCGCATGGTGCCACCGAGGTCGGCCTCGCCCGCGACGATGTCCTCCTGGTCGGCCATCGTGGAGATGACGGGATGGGTGGTGTCGGGCTCGAACTCGGCGGAGTTGGCGTCGTCGAGGCCGACCGACCGCGCGGCCTCGATGACGACCGCCTGCAGGCCGAGGCACAGGCCCAGCAGCGGAAGCTTGCGGGTGCGGGCGTAGCGGATGGCGCCGAGCTTGCCCTCAATGCCGCGGATGCCGAACCCACCGGGGATCAGAATCGCGTCCGCCTCGCCGAGCGCCTGCTGCGCGCCCGCCTCGGTCTCGCACACGTCGGACGGCACCCAGTCGATCTCGACCTTCGCGCGGTGCGCGAAGCCGCCGGCCCGCAGCGCCTCGGTGACGGACAGGTAGGCGTCGGGCAGGTCCACGTACTTGCCGACGAGGGCGACGCGCAGCGTCTCGCGCGGGTTGTGCACCCGCTCGAGCAGGTCGCCCCACACGGTCCAGTCGACATCCCGGAACGGCAGGCCGAGCTGACGCACCACGTAGGCGTCGAGGCCCTCGCTGTGCAGCACCTTCGGGATGTCGTAGATCGACGGGGCGTCGGGGGTGGAGATGCAGGCATCGACGTCGACGTCGCACATCAGCGCGATCTTCGCCTTCAGCGCCTGCGGCACGTCCCGGTCGCAGCGCAGGATCAGCGCGTCGGGCTGGATACCGATGTTGCGCAGCGCCGCCACCGAATGCTGCGTCGGCTTGGTCTTGAGCTCCCCGGACGGACCGAGGTACGGCACCAGCGACACGTGCAGGAAGAAGCAGTTGTCGCGACCGACGTCGTGCCGCACCTGGCGGGCCGCCTCGAGGAAGGGCTGCGACTCGATATCGCCGACGGTGCCGCCGATCTCGGTGATCACGACGTCCGGCACCTGGCCGTCGGCGTCCGCGCCAGCCATCGCGAGGATGCGGGACTTGATCTCGTCGGTGATGTGCGGGATGACCTGGACGGTGTCGCCGAGGTACTCGCCGCGCCGCTCCTTCGCGATCACCGAGGAGTACACCTGCCCGGTGGTCACGTTCGCGAACGCGTTGAGGTCGCGGTCGAGGAACCGCTCGTAGTGGCCGACGTCGAGGTCGGTCTCCGCGCCGTCCTCGGTGACGAACACCTCACCGTGCTGGAACGGGTTCATGGTGCCCGGGTCGACGTTGAGGTAGGGGTCGAGTTTCTGCATCGTCACCCGCAGGCCACGGGCGGTGAGCAGCTGCCCGAGGCTGGACGCCGTCAGGCCCTTGCCGAGCGAGGACGCGACGCCCCCGCTGACGAAGATGTGCTTGGTGGCGGTACGCGTGTGACTGCGTGACAGTGGCAAGAAGGACTCCCGTGACGACTTGCAGGACTTGACCAAGGGTATAGCTGGGGCCTGCCGACCCACGGGACTTCACGGTAACACCTGTGCGGCCGAACCTCTGCACGCCGCACCCGTTACCGGGCCGCGGGCCCGTGTGATGCTCAGCCGATCGGCGCCCCGACCGTGACCGCCATCGCATTGGGACCGGTCCCGTACCGTCCGGATCCGCCGCCGAGTTGCTCCTGCACCGCGAGCACCGTGGTGATCCGTCCCGACTCGCGATCCACATCGTCGACGGTGGACACGCCTGCCGACAGCGCGGTGTCCGATCGCACCACGGCGACGGGTCCGTTGCCCGCCGCGGAGCCGGGGCGGCCCGCGAGGACGGCACCCGCTCCCCGACTGTCGAGTGCCCCGGCAAACCGCGCGACGATCGAGCCCCGATTGCCGCCGTCCGCATCGGCACCGGAACCGGTCAGCACCACCGCGAGTTGCGCTGGCGCCACCGCGCCGTTGTCGTAGGCGATGAACCCGCCCGCGCGCAGCGCGTCGAGGGCCAGCGCCAGTTCCTCGGGGGTGCTCTGCGGTTGCGCCGACTGCGCGTTCAGCAGCAGCACCGACCCGAGCAGGTCGCCCGCGAGGCTGCCCTGGTCGACGGCGCCGGTGCGCAGCTGGATGCCCGCCGGGATCACGTTGGTCACGATGGTGCGCAGCTGGTCGCCGTTGGCTGCGTCGACGAAGGCCTCCGTCACCGCGACCCGTCCGGTGACGCTGCCGCCAGCGGCCCCGATCAGCCGGGTCAGCCCGTCGAGGTCGCCCGGGTCCGCGTCGGGGGTGGTCACCACGACCACCGTGCGCCCGGCAAGCGCATCCCGGACCACCCGGGATCCGACCGCGGCATCGAACCCGTTGGCGGCCGAGAGTTGCTCCCCCAGTTGATTGTTCGACTGATGCAGGTCGTTGATCTGGTCCTGCATCTGCGACTTGTCGTCGCGCAGCCCGGACAGCAGCGAATCGGACAGGGTGCCCGACCCGAGCACGACGCCGATCGCCAGTGCCAGGAAGATCGCCGCGATGGAGATCGCGTGTTGACGCGCAGAAATCACTTGAAGAATCCCTGGATCCACAGCGCGAAGCTGTTCCAGGTGTTCACCGCCCAGTCCAGGGCCTCGCCGCCGATGTTCGACACGACCAGCGCGACGATCACCGCGGTCAGCGCCGCCAGCACGAGCAGCGCGATCGCGGCGCCGGACACCCGACTGCGGTAGAGGGTGGCGACCGCCTTGGCGTCGACCAGTTTCGGCCCCACCTTCAGCCGGGTCATGAACGCCGCCGGATTGGCGTCGCGCCGTCCCCGGTCGAAGAACTCGTCGAGCGAGACGGTGCTGCCGACGGTGACGATGAGCGAGGCACCGTGATGGTCCGCGAGCAGCAACGCCAGGTCGGCTGGCGCGCAGGCGGCGGGAAAGGTCATCGCACCGATGCCCAGGTCCTGGATGCGTTCGAGGCCGGGGGCGTGCCCGTCCGGGTCCGCGGGGAGCACCACCTCGGCGCCGGACTTGAGGGTGGCCGCGCTGACGTGGTCCGGGTCGCCGACGATCAGGTCGGGCCGGTACCCGGCGGCGCGCAGCGTGTCCGCGCCCGCACCGACACCGATCAGGATCGGCGCGTACTCCTTGATGAACGGCTTGAGGTTCTTCAGGTCCGCCGCGTGGTCCGGCCCGTCCGCGACCACCACGACATGCCGGTCCCGCAGGTCGACGGCGACGTCGGGGACGCCGACACCGTCGATCAGCAGCGGACTCTCGGTGCGGATGAACTCGATCGTGTTGCCGGAGAACGCCTCGAGGTGGTCGACGAGACCGGTCTTGGCCTCGATCATCAGGTCCGAGATCTCCGCCTCGGACTGTTCGACACCGCCGACCAGGCGCCGTTCACCGGTGTAGACGTCGCCGTCGTGGAGGCGGATCTTCGCGCCGTCCTTGACCTTCTTGAACGCCTCCTCCCCGACCGAGTCGACGAGGACGATCCCGTTCGCGACGAGCACCTCGGGACCGAGGTTGGGGTAGCGGCCGGAGATCGACGGGGACGCGTTGACGACGGCGGTGACGCCCGCCTCGACCAGCGCGTCGGCGGTCAGCCGGTCCAGGTCGAGCTCGTCGAGGACGACGATGTCGCCGGGGCCGACGCGGCGAAGCAGCTTCGCCGTGTTGCGGTCAACCCTGGCGATGCCGGTGACGCCCGGCAGCGATTCGGTGTTTCGTGACAACAGAGCGGGCATCTTCATGCCAACGATGATGACGCCGACGAGGTCTCCGGCCGGGGAGGCGCGCCGAATCTCCTACCCCACGCGTCCCACAATCACCATCAGCGACACGCTGGCGGCGACCCGAACGGGTGACCCGAGCACCGGCTACGCGGTGCGCTCGGCGTTCGCCGTCGCGAGCAGCTCCTCGGCATGCGCCCGGCCGGTTTCGGTGTCGCCGAGGCCGGCGAGCATCCGGGCCAGCTCCCCCACCCGTTCGCTGTCCGTCAGCGTCCGCACACCGGAATCCGCGCTGCGGGCTCCGTCCACCTTGTCGACGACGAGGTGGGTGTCCGCGAAGGCCGCGACCTGCGGGAGGTGGGTGACGACGATGACCTGATGGGTCCGGGCCAGGCGGGCGAGACGACGCCCGATCTCGACCGCGGCGCGGCCACCGACCCCGGCGTCGACCTCGTCGAAGACCATCGTCGAGCCGGACTGCGCACCGGCGAGCACGACCTCCAGCGCCAGCATCACCCGGGACAGTTCGCCGCCGGATGCGCTCTTCCCGAGCGCCAACGCCGGAGCTCCGGAGTGCGCGGCGAGCCGGAACTCCACCTCGTCGACGCCTGCGCCGCCCGCGTGCAGCCGCACCCCGGCCACGTCGAGCGGTGCCGCGTCCTCGGCGGTCGCGGGGATCGGACGCACCGTGATCTCGAGCGTCGCCTTGCCCATCGCGAGACCGGCGAGTTCCGCGGACACCGCCTTGCCCAGCTTCACCGCTGCCTTCGCCCGCGCCTTGGACAGCGCCGCAGCGGCAGCAGCGACCGCGCCTGCCGCCTCGTCGACGCGGGCCGCGAGCGCGGCGAGTGCGTCCGCGGACACGTCGATCCGGCCGAGCCGCTCCCTCGCCTGCGCGGCCCAGTCCAGGACGCCGTCGACGTCCGCCGCGTACTTGCGGGTCAGCGACTTCAGTTCCGCCTGCCGCCCGAGCAGGGTGTCGAGGGCACCCGGATCGGCGGGCAGGTCCTCAAGGTATCCGGTCAGGTCCGATGACACGTCGGTGAGGACGGTGATCGCCTCGGCCAGCCGCGGCGCGAGCGCGGTCAGCGCCGGATCGTCGGACGAGTCGAGACGGGCGCGGGCGTCGCCGAGCAGGTCCAACGCGCCGGACGCGTCGGGGCCGACGTCCGAGCCGAGGTCGGCCGCGCCGACCAGCGCGGCCTGTGCGTCCGCCGCGGTCGAGCGCAGCGAGTCCAGGTCGCCGAGACGACGCACCTCCGCGACGATCGCGGCATCCTCGCCGGGGGCCGGGTCGACCGCGTCGATCTCGTTCAACGCGAACTCGAGCCGATCCACCTCCTGCGCGAGTTCCCGGCTGCTGCGGGTGCGGTCGTCGAGTTCGGCGCGCGCCTCGAGCCACCGAGCCCGCAGGCCCCGGTACTTGTCGAGGAGGGAACCGACTGCGGCGCCCCCGAACTCGTCAAGGGCCGCGCGCTGCTGATCGGGGCGCTGCAGCCTTAACTGGTCGTTCTGCCCGTGCACGGTGAGCAGCGGGGTGGTCAGCTCGGCGAGCGCCCCGGCGGGCACACTGCGCCCACCGAGGTGCGCGCGGGACCTGCCGTCGGCGCCGACGGTGCGCACCGCGATAAGGGTTCCGTCCTCGTCGCGTTCGGCGCCGGTGGAGTCGAGCAGGCGGTCCACCTCCGCGGCGGCGGCGGGAGCGACGTTCGCGGTGGAGAACCGGCCCTCCACGACCGCGCGCTCGGCCCCGACCCGGACCCGGCCCGCATCCGCGCGCGCACCGCTGAGCAGGTGCAGGCTGGTGACCACCATCGTCTTGCCCGCGCCGGTCTCACCGGTCAGGACCGTCAGCCCCTCGTGGAACCGGGCGCCTGCGCTGGCGATCGCGCCGAGGGAGTCGATCCGGATTTCAGTGAGCACCCCTGCTGTCTCCTTCCCCGCGACCGCCTCGGCCGCGCCACCCCCGCACCGGCAGGTCGAACTTGCGCACCATCCGGTCCGCGAACGGTGCCGAGTCCAGTCGAATCCACTTGACCGGGTCCGCGCCACGGACCACCTCGACGCGCCCGCCCGCAGGGACGGCCAGGGTGCGACTGCCGTCGCAGAAGACCACCCCGTCGTGGCCGCCCGCGAAGGTCTCGATCGCGATCAGCGATTCCGGGCTGGTGACGAGGGGCCTCGCGAACAGCGCATGCGCGTTGCTCGGAATCACCAGCAGCGCTTCAAGTTCCGGCCAGACGATGGGGCCTCCTGCGGAGAACGCGTACGCGGTGGAGCCGGTCGGGGTCGCCACGAGGACACCGTCGCAGCCGAACGACGACACCGGCCGGCCGTCGACCTCGAGCACCACCTCGAGCACCCCCAGCCGGGAGACGTTCTCGATGCTGGCCTCGTTCAACGCCCAGCCGCGGTCGACGATCACGTCGTCCACCCGGATCACGATGTCGATCGTCATCCGGCGTTCGACCCGGTAGTCCTGGCGAACGAGAAGTCCGAGCGCCTCCTCGAGGTGTTCGGCCTCGGTCTCGGCGAGGAACCCGATCCGGCCCAGGTTAATGCCGAGCACCGGAATGTCTGCGGCCCGCGCCAGTTCCGCGCCGCGGAGGAAGGTGCCGTCGCCGCCGAGGACCAGAACCAGCTCGCATCCCACCGCGGCGGCGGGCCCGGGCTCGACGACGGTCGGCGGGCGGCCGTCCGGCCCCCCGAGGTCGGGGCGGTCCGCGGGCTGCGGGCTGGTGTGGTCGGCTTCGGACGCGAGGACCCGCAGGCCGATACCGGCGTCGGCGAAGACCCGGGCGATCCGGCAGGTGATGTCGGTGATCTCGGCGCGGCCGGTGTGGGCGACGACGAGGATCTCGCGGTCGCCCCGCTGCGGGGTCACTGCGGGCCGTCCTCTACCGCGCGCCGCACGAGCTCCGCGACGTCGTCGGCACCGGGCTCGGCCTGCTTGCGGAGCCACAGGAAGAATTCGACGTTGCCGGAGGGCCCCGGCAACGGACTGGCCACGACGCCGAGTGTGCGCAGTCCCAGGGCGTCGGCGGCCTGGGCAACATCGAGCACGGCCTCGGCGCGCAGCGCCGGATCCCGCACCACGCCACCGGATCCGACACGCTCCTTGCCGACCTCGAACTGCGGCTTGACCATAGGGACCAGGTCGGCGCCGTCGGCCGCGCAGGCGACGAACGCACCGAGCACCAGCTTCAGCGAAATGAACGACAGGTCCGCGACGACCACGTCGACCTGACCACCGATCTGGTCCGGTTCGAGGGACCGCACGTTGGTCCGGTCGACGACGGTGACCCGGTCGTCGGACTGCAGCCGCCAGACCAACTGCCCGTATCCGACGTCGACGGCCACCACGCGGGATGCGCCCCGGCTCAGCAGCACGTCGGTGAATCCGCCGGTGGACGCGCCCGCGTCGAGGCAGCGCTTGCCCGCGACGGACAGCCCGTGCGGCTCGAATGCCTCGAGCGCGCCGAGGAGTTTGTGGGCGCCACGCGACGCCCACGACACCTCGTCGGTTTCCTCGGTGACGAGCAGCGGGGTTCCCGTTTCCACACCGGTCGCGGGTTTGACGGCGACCGCCCCGTTGATCAGTACCCGGCCGTCCGCGATCAGCTGTGCGGCGTGTTCCCTGGAGCGAGCCAGACCTCGCCGAACGAGTTCGGCGTCGACTCGTGCGCGCCTGGCCACCTCAGACCTTGTCCACTGTCTCGAGGGCCTGCACCAGGACGTCGTGGGCACGCTCAAGCACGTGGGCGTGCGGCGGTATGGCTCGGTGTCCGTCGGGGCTGTCGAGGGAGGCCGTGGTCAGCTCCGCGAGAAGGCCGTCGACCTCCGCGTGGATCTCCGCGGGGTCGACCGTCCGCGGCGGGCCCGGCAGGTGCTGTCCTGGCTTCGGTGTCGGCGTACTCATCGCGGTCAACGCTAGCCGATCGCCCCGGCCCCGCGCGCCTGCGGCGCCCGTGCGTGATTTTCACCCGGGTCGGGGTGAAAATCACGCACGGTCAGCGGAGCTGATCGACGCCGCGCACCTCGGTCACCTCGGGGGCGGCCCAGGCGGCGGCGAGGGCGGCGCGCAGCACGGATACCGCATCGACGGTGCGAGCGGCGTCCACGGTGAGCACCGTGCCTGCGACGGCGGTGCTCACCTGCGGGTGCGGCGCGATGCGCAGCGCATCCGGAGCCTCGGCCAGCGCCGCGAGGGCCGTCGCGAGGTAGGTCGGGCGCTGCGCGGGGGGCGCGGCCAGCAGGTCGGCCGGGGTGCTGACGCCGGTCAGCACGAGCAGCGACTCGAGGCCCGCCTCGTTCGCCCCCGCGATGTCGGTGTCAATGCGGTCCCCGACCACCAGTGGCCGTTGTGCGCCGCTGCGTCGCACGGCGTCGTCCATCAGTGGACGCGCAGGCTTCCCCGCGACTTCCGGGTCACGACCCGACGCGGTCCGCAGTGCCGCCACCATCGAGCCGTTGCCCAGGCACAGTCCGCGCTCGGTCGGCAGCGTGGTGTCGATGTTGGTCGCCACCCAGTACGCCCCGGCCCTGATGGCGAGGGTTGCCTCCGCGAGGATCCGCCACGCCGTGTCGGGTGAGTGCCCCTGCACCACCGCGACCGGGTGGTCGTCGAAGCTGCGCACCGGGCGCAGCCCGACGACGCGGACCTCCTCGGCCAACGCCTCGGTCCCGACGACGAGCACCGGGGAGCCGGGCGGAACCCGCAGCGCCAACAACCGGGCTGCCGACTGGGAGCTGGTGACGACCTCGGATTCCGTTGCGGGAAAACCGAGTTCGTTCAGGTGTCCGGAGACCTCGCCGGGACTGCGACTGGCGTTGTTGGTGACGTAATACAGCCTCGGCCCGCCGTCGACCACCAGCGCCTCCCTGGCGCCAGGAATCGCATGGGGCCCCGCGTACACGGTTCCGTCCAGATCGAGGAGCAGCACGTCATGGTGCTCCCGGAGTGCCGATCGGCTCACTGGTCGCCGGATAGGTCGGCCACCCGCTCCTCGGCATCGGTGTCGCCGTCGAGGTCCGCCGCGGCCGAGTTGAGGAACCACTTCAACCCGTCCTCGACCCGACCAGCCGCGACGAGCGCATCCGCGTACGCGTAGAAGAGCCGGGCCGCGGTCGGGCCGGTCTTCGACGCGTCGAGTTCCGGGGTCTGGAGGGTCACCACGGCCTGGTCGGCCTGTCCCAGGTCCATCCGCGCCCCGGCAACGACGATCCGCAGCTCGGTGGCCTCGTCACCCGTGAGTGCGCGGGCCTCCTCGCTGCGGCCGAGTTCGATCGCGCGTTCCGGGCGGCCGAGACCGCGCTCGCAGTCGGCCATGACGGCGAGCAGGCCGGGCCCACCGGCCATGCGCCGCGCCGCCCGCAACTCCGACAACGCCTCCGCCCATTCGCCGGCGTGGTAGGCCACGATGCCCGCGGTCTCCCGGACCACCGCGACCCGGCCTGCGCGCTGCCGGGCGGCGCGAACATGGGCGAGAGCCTGCTGCGGGTCGTCCTCGAGCAGCTTGCTCGCCATCACCAGATGACGGGCGACGGTATTCGCATTCGACTTGTCGAGGCTGAGCAGGTCACGACGGACCGCGGGGTCGAGCTCGCCCGCCTGAATGTCCTCGGGTAGTTCCGGCTCGTCCGGACGCGCCGCCCGCCGCTCGGGGTAGACGCCGCCGTCGCGGGGCCGGGGCGCGAAGGCGCCTTCGCCGCCGCGCCGCTGGGGCCCGCCACCGCGCCGGTCACCACCGGATCGGCGATCCGATCGGTTGTCGCCGCCTGCAGCGCGGTAGCCGCCGTCGGACCGGCGCTCACCGCGGGTGTCACCGCGCCCGGTCGATCGGTCACCGCCGGAACGGCGGTCGTCACCTGCGCGCCGGTCCGGCCTGCGGTCGCCGCCGCGGAACCCGCCCTCGGATCGGCGTTCCTGGCCGCGGTGGCCGCCGCCGCCGTCCCGGCTCTCGCCGGTGTTCCTGTCTCGCCGGTGCCCGTCCTGAGCGTGGCCGCCGCGAGCGTTCCCGCCCTGCGAGCCGCCACCGCGACGCCGATCCCGATCGTCGCTTCCATACGAACGACGGTCTTCGTTGTTGTCCGCCACGACTTCTCCTTCGAAGACAACACTGGCACTGTCCATGAAAACACGAAAGGGGACCCAGTGACTGGGTCCCCTTTCGGATGTTATGTACGGCGGTGTCCTACTCTCCCACACCCTGTCGAGTGCAGTACCATCGGCGCTGGAGGGCTTAGCTTCCGGGTTCGGAATGGGACCGGGCGTTTCCCCTCCGCTATGGCCGCCGTAACACTGTGAAACTGTCACACACGAATCGATCACCCAAGGGAACAAACCCCTTCGATCCGATACAACATGTGTGTTGTTTCAGATACCGCACAGTGGACGCGTAGCTTCTTTGTGGTAAGTCCTCGGCCTATTAGTACCAGTCACCTACATCAGTTACC